>JAEUPF010000052.1 GCA_016790425.1 Rubrivivax sp. | reverse complement strand
CATCGCCGCGCTGGAGCCCACCTTCGGCGGCATCAACCTGGAGGACATCAAGGCGCCGGACTGCTTCTACGTCGAGCGCAAGCTGCGCGAGCGCATGAAGATCCCCGTCTTCCACGACGACCAGCACGGCACCGCCATCGTCGTCGGCGCGGCGCTGCTGAACGCGCTGAAGGTGGTGGACAAGAAGATCGACGAGGTCAAGCTCGTCGCCTCGGGAGCCGGCGCCGCGGCGCTGGCCTGCCTGAACCTCTTGCTGAAGCTGGGCGTGCGGCGCGAGAACGTCTGGGTCACCGACCTCGCCGGCGTCGTCTACCAGGGCCGCAAGGAGCTGATGGACGAGGACAAGGCGCAGTTCGCGCAGGCGACTGCACTGCGCACGCTGGCCGAGGTGATCCCCGGTGCCGACGTGTTCCTCGGCTTGTCCGCGGCCGGCGTGCTGAAGCCCGACATGGTGGCGCAGATGGCACGCCAGCCGGTCATCTTCGCGCTGGCCAATCCGACGCCGGAGATCCTGCCCGAGCAGGTGCAGGCCGTGCGCGGCGACGCGGTGATGGCCACCGGCCGCACCGACTACCCGAACCAGGTCAACAACGTCCTGTGCTTCCCCTACATCTTCCGCGGCACGCTGGACTGCGGCGCAACGACGATCACCGACGCGATGGAGATCGCCGCGGTCGCCGCCATCGCCGAGCTGGCGCGCGCCGAGCAAAGCGATGTCGTTGCCGCCGCCTACGGCGGGCAGACGCTCGCTTTCGGCCCCGAGTACCTGATCCCCAAGCCGTTCGATCCGCGGCTGATGCTGAAGATCGCGCCCGCGGTGGCCGAGGCCGCGGTGGCCTCGGGCGTGGCGCGGCGGCCGATTGCCGACATGGCCGCCTACCGCGAGCGGCTGCAAGGCTTCATCTACGCCAGCGGGCAGACCATGCGGCCGATCTTCGCCGCGGCGAAGGCAGCCACGGCACGCCGCGTCGCCTTCGCCGAAGGCGAGGACGAGCGCGTGCTGCGCGCCGTGCAGGTGGTGGTCGACGAGGCGCTGGCCCGGCCGACGCTGATCGGCCGGCCGGCGGTGATCGCCGCGCGCATCGAGAAGTTCGGCCTGCGCCTGAAGGAAGGCGCCGACTACGACGTCGTCAACGTCGAGCACGACGAACGCTACCGCTCGTTCTGGCAGGCCTACCACCAGATGACCGAGCGGCGCGGCGTCACGCGCGAGCTGGCCAAGATCGAGATGCGCCGTCGCCTGACATTGATCGGCACGATGCTGCTGCACGCGGGGGATGTCGACGGGCTCTTGTGCGGCACCTGGGGCAACACGCACAACCACCTGCACTACATCGACCAGGTGATCGGCCCGCGCGCCGGCGGCAGCCCGCGCACCGGCCAGGACGTGAGCGTCTACGCCTGCATGAACGGGCTGATGCTGCCCGGCCGCCAGGTGTTCCTCGTCGACACGCACATCAACGCCGACCCCTCGCCCGAGCAGCTGTGCGAGATCACCGTGCTGGCCGCCGAGGAGATGCTGCGCTTCGGCATCGAGCCGAAGGCGGCCTTGCTGTCGCACTCCAACTTCGGCACCAGCGAGCTGCCGAGCGCCGTGAAGATGCGCCGCACACTGGCGCTGCTGCGCAAGCACGCGCCCTGGCTCGAAGTGGACGGCGAGATGCACGGCGACGTGGCGCTGGACAGCGCCCAGCGGCGCGCCTTGATGCCGCGCAGCACGCTGCAAGGCGACGCCAACCTGCTGGTGCTGCCCGACATCGACTCGGCCAACATCGCCTACAACCTGCTGAAGACGGCCGCCGGCGGCGGCATCGCGATCGGGCCGGTGCTGCTGGGCGCGGCCAAGCCGGTGCACATCCTGACGCCGTCGACCACGGTGCGGCGGATCGTCAACATGACGGCGCTGACAGTGGCCGACGCGCAGGCCGGGCGGAGTTCGGCCGCCGCCGGCTGACGGACCGCGCGCAAAGCAACCCCTATGCTTGCTGACCGCCGGGTCAGCGAGACATCGCGTGCGTCGGCCCCGGCAAGCGCTGCTTTCACTATCTCATAGCGAATGTGAACGCATGCAAACTTTTCCTGGGCGAGGGCGCCGCAGACCTTGGCAGGTTGAGTTTTTAGGGGGGGTCCGGTACCATTAGCGTTTGACTTTCTTGGGGTTTACCCGTGTATTCGACCGGTTCGGCCAACTGTGGCGCCAGGGTGGGGAGCGAAGCTTCCCGGGTGCTGCGCAAGGTTGGGCTGGCCGCCGCGATGGCCTTGACCCTGGCGTCCGGCTGGGCCAAGGCGCCCCCCGGGGAGCTGCCGTCCGTTCCCGTCTCCAGCCTGCCGCCGGAAGCGCAGGCCACCTACAAGCTCATTCACGCCGGGGGCCCGTTCCCGTACGGGAAGGACGGCGCCACCTTCCTCAACCGCGAACGGCTGCTGCCGGCCAGAAGCCGCGGCTACTACCGCGAGTACACGGTCAAGACGCCGAAGTCGCGCGACCGCGGGCCGCGCCGCATCGTCTGCGGCGGCAAGCCGCCCACCGCGCCCGAGACCTGCTACTACACCGCCGACCACTACAGCAGCTTCAGCCGCATCGCCGCCACGCCCTAGCCGCGGGCGGGCCGGCAGCCGAAGCGCGCTCGATCCGATCCCCCTCACCACCCTTCCCTTCAGCCATCCAACATTCGAGAAGGAGGAAAGCGACCATGCAGTTGCAGACCATCCGTCCCAACCTGGTGCAGGCGATCCGGGCCTACCGGGTCGACGACCTGATGCAGGCATCCGCCGACGCGGGCCAGCATTTCCTGTACGCCAACCTCGGCGGAGCGCAGACCAAGCAGGACGTCCTCGACGGCATCGCCGCGGCGTTCACGTTCCCGGCGCACTTCGGCAAGAACCTCGACGCGCTCTATGACTGCATGACCGACCTGGTCAACAAGTCCGGCCAGCAGCCGGGCTTCGTGGTCGTGCTCGAACAGCTCCCCGACAACCCGCGCTTCGACCGCGAGGCGCGCGAGCAGTTGCTCGATGTCTTCCGCGACGCGGCTGACTTCTGGGGCGAACGACGAATACCCTTCAGGTGTTTCTATTCTTTTCGGTAGCCCGCTCCCAGGAAAACGGGTCATGGGAGCGGGCGACGGAAACGGCCCAAGGCAACGGCGCGCAAACCGCCGGTGCCAGCAGCACGGCGGCGGCGCCGGCCAAGGCGGCAGCCAAGGTGGCGGTGTCGAAGAACGGCGTCAATCCGAATTTCGGCATGAACATGCCGATGATGGTGAGCGCCTTCGACACTGCGGCGTGGCTCAAGGCGGCGGCATGAGGTAAAGCCGGCGCGGCAGCACGCCATGACGGGGCAGCTTCGGCTGCCCCGTTCTTCATGGGGCCTGCGCTTCCTGCGCCGCCTGCACCTCACGCGCCAGCGCCACGTACTGGGCCACCGGCACCTCCTCGGCGCGGCGCTGAACATCGAAGACGCCCGCGTAGCCGCGCTCGGCCAGCCAGCGCCCGAGCGTGTGGCGCAGCAGCTTGCGGCGCTGCGAGAAGGCCACCGAGACGAGCTCGCCCAATCGCGCGGCGGCGGCTGCACCGAAGACCCCCGCAGCCGGCAACGGCGTCATGCGCACCACCGCCGAGTGCACCCGCGGCGGCGGCTCGAACGCCTGCGGCGGCACCTCCAGCAGCAGCTCGATGTGGTAGCGCCACTGCAGCATCACGCTCAGGCGCCCGTAGTCCTTGCCGCCCGGGCCTGCGGCCATGCGCTGCACCACTTCGCGCTGCAGCATGAAGTGTTGGTCGCGCACCGAGGCGGCGGCCGGCAGCAGATGGAACAGGATCGGCGTCGAGACGTTGTAGGGCAGGTTGCCCACCACGCGCAAAGGCTGCCCGGCGGCCGCGGCCAGCGCGGTGAAGTCCACCGCCAGCACGTCCGACTCGATCACGGTCAGCCCGGCCCGGGCGCGCAGCCGCGCGGCCAGGTCGCGGTCGAGTTCGATCACCGTGAGCGCACCCGCGCGCGCCAGCAGCGGCGCCGTCAGCGCCCCGAGGCCCGGGCCGATCTCGACCAGCGCCTCGCCCGGGTGCGGCGCGATGCACCCGGCGATCGCCTCGATGATCGCGGCGTCGGCCAGGAAGTGCTGGCCGAAGCGCTTGCGCGCGCGGTGCTGAGGGTGGTGCGCCGGCGCTCGCGTCACTGCGGCGGTTCGCGCAGCTCGATGTAGGCGCGCCCGCGCAGCTCCTTGGCCCACTCGAGGTACGCCTGCTCGAACTTCTGCTCGCGCAGCACGTTGCGCGCCTGCTCGCGCAACTGGCGCGGTTCGAGTACGAGGTCGCGCCGCTCGAGCACCTGGATCAGGTGGACGCCAAAGCGCGACAGCACCGGCGCCGACAGGCCGCCTGGTGCGAGCGCGTTCATCGCCGCCTCGAACTCGGGCACCATCGTGCCCGGCGTCGCCCAGCCGAGGTCGCCCCCGGTGGCGGCCGAGCCGTCCTCGCTGTACTGGCGCGCGATGTCCTCGAAGGTGCGCTGGCCGGCGGCGATGGCGGCGCGGTACTCGTTCAGGCGCTGCGCCGCGACATCGGCGCTGAGCTGCGGCGAGGTGCGCAGAAGCACATGCCGCACGCGCGTCTGCGTGACCGTGGCGCCGCCTGCGGCGCCGTCGCGCCGCTCGATCAGCTTGAGCACGTGCAGCCCGGCGGCGGAACGGATCGGCGCCGGCGCCACTTCGCCGGGCTTGAGGTCCTTCACCGCGGCGACGAAGAGGTCCGGCAGGCGCGCCGCCGGCCTGAGACCGATCTCGCCGCCGCGCTCGCGGTTGCCGTCCTCGGACAACTCGAGCGCCACGCGGTCGAACGGCTCGCCGCCCTTGATGCGCGCCAGCGCCAGGTCGGCGCGGGCGCGCCGCGCCGCCAGCAGCGCGGCGTCGGCCCCTTCGGGCACCGTGACGAGGACCTGCGCGATGTTGAGCTGCGTGTCGGCGGCGGCGGCGGCGCGCTGCGCCGCCAGGTGCTGTTCGATCTCGTCATCGCTGATGCGGATGCGCGGGTAGACCTCGCGCTCGCGCAGCTTCTCGATCAGCAGCTGGTCGCGCAGCGTGGCGCGAAAGCGCGTCATGTCGCTGCCGTCGGCGCGCAGGCGCTCGCGCAGCTGCACCATCGTCAGCCGGTTCTGCGCCGCCACGCTCTGCACGGCGCGGTCGAGTTCGGCCTCATCGACGCGCACGCCACTGTCGCGCGCCGCGGTGATGATCACGCGCTCCTCGATCAGCGCGTCGAACACCTGGCGGCGCAGCTCGTCGGCCTGCGGCAGGCGCACGCCGGCGCGCGACGCGTTGGCGCGCGCCATCTCGATGCGCCGCTCCACTTCGCCGGCGGTGACGAGTTCCTGGTTGACGACGGCAGCGATGTAGTCGCCGGCGAGCGAACCGCCGGGCGCGCCGGCGGAAGCGGGCGCCTGCGCGCGTGCGGCATCGGCAGCGGCGCCGAGGCTCAGCAACACGGCGGCGGCAGCCAGCACGGCAGCGCACCGGCGCGAAGACGAGAAGGTCGAGAGCATGGGGACGAAGTTGCAGTGCAGGTGCCGGCGGGGCCGCCCGACGCAGCGCGGGCGGGGCACGGTGCGCGCGCCCTGCCGGGCCGCGCGCGCCGCTTCACTCCGGCTCCGCCATGGGGCTGCGGCGTTCTTCGCGCAGCAGTTGGTAGCCGGGGATATTGTCCTTCAAGACCTTCAGTGGGTTGGAGCCGATGCGTGACAGGCCGATCAGCTCCAGTTGCACCAGCAGCCGCGTCGTCGCCTCGCTGCGGCCGGTGGAAAGGCGCTCGGCCACCACGCGCAGGATCCAGCAGCCGGCGTCGTACTCCAGGCCGAGCACCGAATCGGTGATGCGGCTGTCCTTCATGCTGTAGTTGACGCGGCCGACGCTGTACCACGAGCCGCTGCAGCCGCTGCCGCCGCTGCCCGACGACGAAGACCCCGCCGCGGCGGCCGCCCGCTCGACCAGCGGCCACTGCCAGCCCACCTCCATCTGCTCGGACAGTCCGCGCGCGAAGCGGTAGGTCGTCGACAGCGTGCGAAAGCGCCCGGGCGAATAGCGCACGCCGAGGATCGAGCGCACCGAGCGCTGGATGTCGGCGCTGTACTGCACGGCGGCGTCGAAGGTCCAGTTCGGCAGCACGTTGGTCGAGCCGAGCAGCAGCACATCGGAGAAACGCTGCGTCAGCGGCTCGCCGTCGGGCGTGCCGTCGGGCTGGGCCGTCACCTGCTGCGGCCGGAACTGGTAGCGCTGCACGACGCCCAGGCGCAGCGCCTCGCCGCCGGTGGCCTCGTCGACGAGCCGCGTCGTCAGGCCGGCGGTGAGCTGGTGCGCGTCGGAAACGCGGTCGATGCCGGAGAACGCGTTCTCGCTGTAGATCGAGACGAAGTTGAAGTCCTTGGCCGCCGAGTCGTAGTAAGGCAGGTCGCGCTGCACCCGCGTCGGCGTCCTCACGTACAGAAGGCGCGGCTCCACGGTTTGCCTGAGCGCGCGCCCGAAAGCCACGGTCGAGCGCTCGAACTCCATGCCGGCGTCGACGCTGTAGGTCGGGATCACGCGGTGCGCGCGGCCGCCCGCCTCGCTGTCGTAGGCGGCGGCGTTGAAGCTGACGCGCGGCACCAGCCACAGCGCCGATTCGCGCGCCCCCCAGGCCAGCGAGCCGAGCGCGTGCACGCGCTCGCCGTCCTGGCGGCCGCCGCGCGCCATGTCGCCCGCCGGCAGCGTGAAGTGGTTGTACTCGCCCTCCAGCGCCCACACCCATTCGCCGCGGCGGCCGGCGACGCGAAGGCCGGCCTGGGGCACGCGCTCGTAGGGCGCCAGCACCCCCTCGTCGGTGCCTTGCAGCACCTGCCACTGCGCCAGCCGGGCGTACGCCAGCCCCTCGCCGCCGGCCACGCCGAACGGCCGCTCGAAGGCCAGGCGTGAAGGCAGCAGGCGCGGCGCCAGCGACAGGCCGCGGTTGGGGAAGTCCTTCCACCAGTTGTCGTCGGACACGCGCATCAGGTCGGCACGCGCCTGGATGCCGAACGGCAGCGCGCTCTCGTGCTGCCAGTGCACGGCGCCGCGCGCCCGCTCGGCCAGGCGGTCGTCGGGCAGCGCGTCCAGGCGCACTTCGCCGAAGTGCCCGGGCTCGAGATAGCGGAACTCGGTGTCCAGCGCGAAGCCGCGGCGCGAGATCAGCCGCGGCGCGAGGGTCGCGTCGCGGTTGGGCGCGATATTCCAGTAGAAGGGCACCGACAGCTCGACGCCGCTGCGGTTGTCGATGTTCAGCGTCGGCGGCAGCCAGCCCGACTTGCGCGCCTCCGACAGCGGGAAGCTCAGCGTCGGCAGCGCGAGGATCGGCGCGCCCAGGAAGCGCAGCACGGCGCCCTCGGCGATGCCCTCGTTGGCGTCGAGGTCCAGGTGCACGCGGTCGGCCTTGATCACCCACGCCGGCTCGGGGCCGCCGTCCTCGCGCGGACAGCTCGTGTAGCTGGCGTTGGTGGCGCGCGAGAGGCCCGGCCCGAGGAAGTCGACGCGGTCGGCGCGCCCACCGGCGCCCAGCGTGAGGAACTCGAACGTCGGCTCGATGAAGAAGCCCTCGAAGCGCTGCACGTCCAGCTGCAGCTCGGGCCCGCGATAGACGACGCCTTCGCGCTCGATGCGCACGCGCCCCTTGGCGCTGGCGCGGTCTTCGGGTACGTCGTAGGCAATGCGGTCGGCGCGGATGACGAGGCCGCCGCGGCGGAACTCGACGTCGCCCTCGGCCACCGTCTGCACGTCGGGCTGGCCGCGCAGCGTGCGCGCCTGCAGCACGATGGGCAGCGCGCGCGCCGCCTCGCCGCGCGGCGGACCTTGCAGGTGCGTGGCGGGCGCCAGCGGCGCCGAGGCGGCGAGCGCCGCAGCAGCCGGGGCCGAGGCCGGCGCCGAAGCGGCTGGCGCCGCCGATGCAGCCGTCTGTGCCTGGCTCGCGGTGCCCGATGCAGCGAGTGCCGCCGCCAGCAGCAGCAAAGGTGGAGCTCGCATCGGGGTCCTGCCGCGCCGGGCCTTGCCTTCTTGTTCCAGAGTCAGCCCGATCGGGGCCGCGGATTATGTGTTCTTCCCTCTGATGGGCGACGAGCGGCGCGCTGCGCATCTGCGCCCAGGGCGCCGGCGTAATGAACGCCACCGGGACGCGACAGACGCCTCACAGCACCGACACACGCAGGTTGCGCCGGTCCTGCCCCGCGATGGTGTACCCGCCTCGAAAGCCCCGCACCGTCTCACGTCACTCGTTCATCCACACCGCTTCATTCAAGGAGATCCCATCATGGCCCGCAAGCAACTCATCGCCCTGGCCGTCTTCGCCACCTTCGCCGCCGCCGGCACCGCCGCGCGCGCCGACGACATCACGATGGTCGACGACTCGAAGTTCATGTCCACGAAGACGCGCGCCGAGGTGCTGGCCGAAGTGGTGGCGGCGCGCGCCGCCGGCACGCTGGCGGTCAGCGAGGTCGACCTCTCGCCGACGATGACGGCGAAGAAGGACTCGGCGCTGTCGCGCGAGCAGGTCCGCGCCGGGGTCGGCGACAGCGCCCGCAAGGCGATCCTGCAGTGGTTCCCCGCCTGAGCGGCGGGCAGACGCTTCGTTGAGCGACCGCGCGACGCCCCCGTTGCCGCGCGATCAAGGGCAGGCGGCGATCACCTGCGACACCGCAGCCGTGAGCCGCTTGCCGTAGCCCACGTGCAGGAACTCGTTCGGCCCGTGCGCGTTGCTCTTCGGGCCGAGCACGCCGCAAACCATCATCTGCGCCTTCGGGAAGCCGGCGGCAAGCATGCTCATCAGCGGGATCGTGCCGCCCTGGCCGATGTAGCCCACCGGCGCGCCGAAATGCGCGCGCGAAGCGCCGTTCAGCGCCCCTTCGAGCCACGGCGCGAGATCGGGCGCGTTCCAGCCCGTGGCCCCCAGCGCACCGGCACGGCCGTCGGGGTGGAACGTCACCTTCGCGTTGTACGGCGCGTTGTCTTCGAGGAGTTGCTTCAGCGCCACGCTCGCCTGATGGCCATCGACCAGCGGCGGCAGGCGCAGGCTCAGCTTGAAGGCCGTGAAGGGCCGCAGCACGTTGCCGGCATTGGCCAGTTCGGGCATGCCCTCGGCGCCGGTGATGCTGAGGGTGGGCCGCCAGGTGCGGTTGATCAGCGCCTCGGTCGGGTCGGTGGTGGTGGGCAGCGCCGGGGTCCCGTCGGCGCCGCACACCCATGGAAAACGCTTCCACACGAGGTCACCGAGGATCGCCGCGGTGGCCCGCGCCTGCTCGGCACGCGCGGCGGGCACGGCGCAATGGAACACCTCGGGCAGCAGGCGTCCGGTCCTGGAGTCCTCGAGCCGGTCGAGCACCTGGCGCAGGATGCGGAACGACGAAGGCACGAGGCCGCTCGAATCGCCCGAGTGCACGCCTTCGGTGAGGATCTCGACCTTCAGCACGCCGCTGACCATGCCGCGCAGGCTGGTGGTGAGCCACAACTGGTCGTAGTTGCCGGCACCGCTGTCCAGGCACACCACGAGGCCGATGTTCCCCAGGCGCGGCTTCAGCGCTTCGAGGTACGCGGGCAGGTCGGGCGAGCCGCTTTCCTCGCAGGTCTCGATGACGCCCACGCAGCGCGGCCGCGCGATGCCCTGGCGGTCGAGCGCCTCGATGGCGGTGATGGCGGCGTAGACCGCGTAGCCGTCGTCGGCGCCGCCGCGGCCGTAGAGCAGGCCGCTGTCGAGCTTGGGCGTCCAGGGCCCGAGGTCGTTGCGCCAGCCGTTGAACTCGGGCTGCTTGTCCAGGTGGCCGTACAGCAGCACGGTGTCGGCGCCGGCAGCGCCGGCGCGCGTGGCCGGCACGTCGAAGAAGAGGACCGGCGTGCGCCCGGGCAGGCGCACCACTTCGAGCTTCAGCCCGGCGACCTTGCGGCTCTCGACCCAGCGCGCTGCGTCCTGCACCACGCGTTCGAGCAGGCCGTGCGCGGCCCAGTCGGCGTCGAACATCGGGCTCTTGGCCGGTACGGCAATGTACTCGGTGAGCGCGGGCACGATGCGCTGGTCCCACGCCTGGTCGGCATAGGCGGCCAGCGCCTGCGCTTCGGCGCTGCGGATGGGTGCGTTCATGGGCGAAGCCTCCGGAAGGGCCGGGCCGTGCAAGGCCCGCGAAAAAGGCGTGGAGCCGGGGGTGCGGCGCGAGTCTAGAACCGCCGCAGCCAACCCGTCAGGTCGGCCAGCACGTCGGCCTGCTCGGGCTCGTTGAAGATCTCGTGGTACAGGCGGCGGTAGCAGCGCTTGTACAGCACGCCCGGCGGCGCCGCGCCGGCGAAGGCCTTGCTGCCGCGCGGGTTGACGCACAGGTCCTCGCCGGCCCACAGCAGCAGCGTGGGCAGGCGCCAGCGCGGCGCCAGCGCGAGCACGTGGGCGCCGTTGTCGACCATGAAGCGCACCAGGCGCGGCGTGACGCGGTCGTGCACCAGCTTGTCGGCCACGTAGGCCTGCACCACGGCCGGGTCGCGGCAGATCCACTGCGGCTTCAGGCCGTTGCTCACGGCCAGGTTCGGCGCCACCCGGGCGAGCAGTGCCAGCAGCCAGCCCTGGCCGCGCGACAGGCCGATGTCCAGCGCCGGCGACGACAGCACCAGTGCGTCGAAGTCGCGCGCGAAGCGCGCCGTCTGCGCGTGCAGGTTCTCGGCCACGAAGCGCGCGGCGACGAGGCCGCCCATGCTGTGCCCCAGCAGCACGCGGCGGCCGCCGCCGGCCAGGCGCAGGTGGTCGGTGACCATCGCCAGGTCACCGAGCAGCGCCAGCGGATGCGGAATGCCGCCGCGCGGCCCTTCGCTGCGGCCGTGGCCGCGCTGGTCGTGCCCGGCCACGTGCCAGCCGGCGGCATTGAGCGCCGCGGCCACGTGCCCGTAGCGGCCGATGTGCTCGCCCAGGCCGTGCACGATCTGCACCGTGCCGCGCACGTCACCGCCGCCGGCCGGCCAGCGCGCCAGGTGCAGGCGCAGGCCGTCCTGCGTGAGGAGCTGTTCGGTCGCGGGGGAGGCCATCTCGTTGTTGTGCTGCGGCGCTGGCGGACAAGGCGCCGGGCGGGAGGGAACGGCGGCGCCTTCGGCTCGCGCCGCCACGCATTGGATCATGCCGGGCGCGGCCGCTATCCTCGCCTTCGGACGACGAAGACCGCAGCACGCTCGTCCGGAGCGCCACCCATGACCACCGAACTGAACACCGACTTCTTCTCCGTGCAGGCGCTGCCTTCAGGCATCGCGCACCTGCGCCTGAACCGGCCGCAGCGCATGAACACGATGACACCGGCGTTCTTCCCGGCGCTGCGCGACGCGGTGCAGTCGCTCGATGCCGATGGCGCCACCCGCGTGCTGTTGCTGTCGTCCGAAGGCAAGCACTTCAGCGCCGGCATGGCGCTGGACGTGTTTGCCGGCGCCGGCGACCTCGCCGCCTTGCTGGCCACCGGCGATGCGCGCCAGCGCCTGGCGTTCCAGGACCATCTGCGCCGGCTGATGCGCTGCTTCGACGCGCTGGAGCAGGCGCGCTTCCCGGTCGTCGCGGCCATCCAGGGCGCCTGCGTCGGCGGTGCGCTGGACCTTGCCGCCGCGTGCGACCTGCGCGTGGCCAGTGCCGACGCCTTCTTCGCCGTGCAGGAGATCCACATCGGCATGGCCGCCGACCTGGGCGTGCTGCAGCGGCTGCCGAAGATCGTGCCGCCGGGCATCGCGCGCGAGATGGCCTTCACCGGCGAGCGCCTGGGCGCCGAGCGCGCGCTGGCCGCCGGACTCGTCAACGCGGTGCGGCCCGACGCCGAAGCGGCGCTGGCGCATGCGATGCAGCTCGCCGAGGCGATCGCCGCCAAGTCGCCGCTGGCCGTTGCCGGCAGCAAGCGCGCGATCAACTACGCCATCGACCACCCCACGGCCGAGGCGCTGGACCAGATGACCCTCCTGCAAAGCGCGATCTTCGACCTCGGCGAGATGGGCCGCGCCATCGAGGCGTGGAAGGCGAAGTCGGTCGGACGCTTCGAGCCGCTGGCGCCGCTGAAGTCGGTCTGAGCGCGAGGCACGACCCATAGAATCCGCCGCTTCGGTTTCGCCCGCCTTCAGAACGGCCGCTGCCGGCCGAAATGCCAACCGGGCAGCACTGCATCAGCACATGACCGACCCGCGCTCCACGGCCGACCCGGACCCGGCGCTCGCCGAGGAGTTCGTGCATTTCGCCGTGCGCGCGGGCGTGCTGCGCTTCGGCGAGTTCCGCACCAAGGCCGGGCGGCTGTCGCCCTATTTCTTCAACGCCGGCCTCTTCGACGACGGCGCCAAGCTCGGTCGCCTGGCCGAGTTCTACGCCCGCCGCCTGCTTGCCAGCGGCGTGCCGTTCGACATGCTGTTCGGCCCGGCCTACAAGGGCATTGCGCTGGCCGCCGCACTGGCGGTGGAACTGGCGCGGCGCGGCCGCAATGTGCCGTTTGCCTACAACCGCAAGGAAGCCAAGGATCACGGCGAAGGCGGCACGCTGGTCGGCGCGCCGCTGGCCGGCCGCGTTCTCGTCGTCGATGACGTCGTCTCTGCCGGCACTTCGGTGCGTGAATCGATGGCCCTGATCGAAGGCACCGGCGCCCGGGCGCAGGGCCTGGTGATCGCGCTCGACCGCCAGGAGAAGGCCACGGCTGCGGCGGCCGATGGCGGCGGCGACCTGCCGCACAGCGCGGTGCAGTTCATCACCCGCGAACTCGGGCTGGCCGTGGTCGCCATCGCAACGCTGGCCGACCTCTTGCGCGTGCTCAGCACCAGCGACGACCCGGCCCTCGCAGCGCATGCCGGCCCGGTGGCGGCCTACCGCGCGCGCTACGGGGTGTGACGCCGTGCGCCGCATCGAGGTGACGATCCCCAAGGCCTGCGCGCTGCTGGCAGCGCCGATGCTGGCCGTGTTGCCGGCCGCGGCCGCGGCGCAGACGCCCGGGCCGGCCGCCACGACAGCGGGCATCTACACCTGCGTCAACGACAAGGGCCGCAAGCTCACCTCCGACCGCCCGATCGCCGAGTGCGCGCACAAGGAGCAGTTGCTGCTCAACCGCGACGGCTCGCTGCGCGCGGTGATTCCGCCCAGCTACACCGCCGAGGAGCGCGCCGAACGCGAGGCGCGCGAGCGCCGCGCTGCCGAGTTGCGGGCGGCGCAGCTGGACGCCGTGCGGCGCGACCGCAACATGATGGCGCGCTTTCCCAACGAGGCGGCGCACCAGCATGCGCGCCAGGCCGCGCTCGACCCCGTGCGGCTGGCGATCGCCGCCACCGAGCGCCGGCTGAAGGAGCTCGGCGCCGAGCGCAAGCCGCTGCTCAACGAAGCCGAGTTCTACGTCGGCAAGCCGCTGCCGGTGAAGCTCAAGCAGCAGCTCGACGCCAACGATGCCGCCGTCGAAGCGCAGAAGGCCGCCGCCGCCAACCAGGCCGCCGAGCTGGAGCGCGTGAACAAGCTCTACGACCTGGAGCTGGAGCGCCTGCGCAAGCTGTGGGGCGGCGCGCAGCCCGGGTCGCTGGGGCCGATGGCCGCGCCCCCGAACGGCGCAGCGAGCCGCTGAAACCGGCCGGCCGAGCGAGCAGGTTCGGCAGCACCGGGCGCGCGGCCGGCCGGCCGCACGCTCAGGACGCAGCGAGGCGTTTGCGCAGCAGTTCGCCCGCCTGCGCCGGGTTCGCCTTGCCCTTGCTCGCCTTCATCACCTGCCCGACGAGGGCGTTGAAGGCCTTGTCCTTGCCGGCGCGGAACTCCTGCACCGACTTCGCGTTGGCGGCGAGGACCTCGTCGACGATCGCTTCCAGAGCCCCGGTGTCGTTCATCTGCGCCAGGCCCTTGACGGCGATGACCGCATCGACATCGTGCTCGCCTGACCACAGGGCGTCCAACACCTGGCGCGCGCCGCTGTGCGACACCGTGCCGTCGGCGACGCGGCCGATCAGGGCGGCCAGCGCCGCGGCGCCGACGGGCACGCGTTCGATGCCCATGCCTTCGGCATTGAGCCGCTTGCTCACCTCGCCCATCAACCAGTTGGCGGCCAGCTTCGGCTGGCCGCTCGCCTCGCGCAGCGCCTCGTAGTAGCGGGCGAACGGGAGGCTTTGCGTCATCATCGCCGCGTCGTAGGCGGGCAGGCCGTCCTCGCGCTGGAAGCGTTCGGCCATCGCCGCCGGCAACTCGGGCAGTTCGCCACGCACCCGTTCGACCCACTGCGGCGCGATCACCAGCGGCGGCAGGTCGGGGTCGGGGAAGTAGCGGTAGTCGTGCGCGTCTTCCTTGGTGCGCATGGCCCGCGTCTCGCCCGTGCCGGGGTCGAAGAGCACCGTGGCCTGCTCGATCTCGAGGCCGTCCTCCAGGCGCTCGATCTGCCACTGCACCTCGAAGTCGATGGCCTGCTGCAGGAACCGGAAGCTGTTGAGGTTCTTGATCTCGCGCCGCGTGCCGAACGGCGAGCCGGGCCGGCGCACCGAGACGTTGGCGTCGCAGCGGAAGCTGCCTTCCTGCATGTTGCCGTCGCAGATGCCCAGCCACACGACGAGCGCGTGCAGCGCGCGCGCGTACTCCACCGCCTCGGCGCTGGAGCGCATGTCGGGTTCGGAGACGATCTCCAGCAGCGGCGTGCCGGCGCGGTTGAGGTCGATGCCGCTGACACCGTCGCCGGCGCCTTCGTGCACGCTCTTGCCGGCGTCCTCCTCGAGGTGGGCGCGGGTGAGCCGCACAGTCCTCGCCTCGCCGCCGAGCGTGAAGGCGACCGTGCCGCCCTGCACCACGGGGATCTCGTACTGGCTGATCTGGTAGCCCTTGGGCAGGTCGGGGTAGAAGTAGTTCTTGCGCGCGAAGATCGACTGCGGCGCGATCTTCGCGCCCACCGCGAGGCCGAGGCGGATGGCGCGCTCGACCGCGCCGCGGTTGAGCACCGGCAGCGTCCCCGGCAGCGCCAGGTCCACCGCGCAGGCCTGCGTGTTCGGCGCTGCGCCGAAGGCGGTGGCGGCGCCGCTGAAGATCTTGCTGGCGGTGGACAGCTGCGCGTGCGTCTCCAGCCCGATCACCACTTCCCAGCCGCGCACCAGCGGGGCGGCGGTCATCGGCGCGGCTCCCGCAGGTGCCAGTCGGTGGCCTGCTGCAGCGCGTGCGCGGCGTTCAGCAGCGTGCCTTCGGCGAAGTAGTTGCCGATCAGTTGCAGCCCCACCGGCAGGGCGTCCCCAGCGGCCGAATGCGCGAAGCCGGCCGGCACGCTCATGCCGGGCAACCCGGCCAGACTCGCCGGCAGCGTGAAGATGTCGGCCAGGTACGCCTTCACCGGGTCGTCGGCCTGGGCGCCGAGCTTCCACGCCACGGTGGGCGCCACCGGGCCGGCGACGACGTCGCACCGCTGGAAGCAGGCCTGGAAGTCGTCGGCGATCATGCGCCGCAGCTTCTGCGCCTGCAGGTAGTAGGCGTCGTAGTAGCCGTGGCTGAGCACGTAGGTGCCGATCATGACGCGGCGCTTCACCTCGGCGCCGAAACCCTCGCTGCGGCTCTTCTTGTACATCTCCAGCAGATCGGCGGCGGCGGCGGCGCGGTGGCCGTAGCGCACGCCGTCGTAGCGCGAGAGGTTCGAGCTCGCCTCGGCCGGCGCGATGATGTAGTAGACGGGAATCGACAGTTCCGTGCGCGGCAGGCTCACGTCGACAAGCACGGCACCGAGCTTCTCCATCTCGGCCAGCGCCGCCCGCACGGCGCCGGCCACGTCGGGGGCCAGTTCGGGCGGGAAGAACTCCTGGGGCAGGCCGATGCGCAGGCCCGCCAGCGGCCTGGCCGCCGTGGCGCCTTCGCGCCGCTGCAGCATCGCAGCGTGCAGGTCGACGGGCGGCCGCTCGGCGCTGGTGGCATCGCGCGGGTCGAAGCCGCTCATCGCGCTCAGCAGCAGCGCGCAGTCTTCGGCGCTTCGGGCCAGCGGCCCGGCCTGGTCGAGGCTGGAGGCGAAGGCCACCATGCCCCAGCGCGAGACGAGGCCGTAGGTCGGCTTGATGCCGGTGACGCCGCAGAAGCTGGCCGGCTGGCGGATCGAGCCGCCGGTGTCGGTGCCGGTCGCCGCGGGCACCAGGCGCGCTGCCACCGCCGCCGCCGAACCGCCCGAAGAGCCGCCGGGCACGCGCGTGCGGTCCCACGGGTTGCGGACCGGCGCATAGGCCGAGTTCTCGTTCGACGAGCCCATCGCGAACTCGTCGCAGTTGAGCTTGCCCAGCGTCACCATGCCGGCGCCGCCACCGGAACCATCGCCTGCGCCGGCGCTGCCCGGACCGAGCCTCGCCACGACCGTGGCGTCGAAGGGGCTGGCGTAGCCGGCAAGCATCTTCGAGCCGGCGGTCGTGGGCAGCCGCGTGCGCGCGAAGTCGGTGGCGAAGATGTCCTTGTGCGCCACCGGCACGCCCGTGAGCGGGCCGCCTTCGCCGCCGGCGATGCGCAGATCGGCGGCGCGCGCCTCGGCCAGAGCCCGTTCGTCGTCGACGTGCAGGAACGCGCCCAGCGCCTGGTCTTCGCGCCGCACCGCGGCCAGCAGCGCCTGCGTCACCTCGACGCTGGAGAGTTGCCGCGCGCGCAGCGCCTGCGCCAGCGCCGCGACGCCGGCGGCGCGGGGGTCGAAGCCGGCGGTGCTCATTCGATCACCCTCGGCACGAGGTAAAGGCCCTCGTGCACGGCCGGCGCGCTGGCCTGGTTGCGTTCGCGCTCGGCGGCGCCGGCGGCCATCTCGGTGACGGCGTCGTCGCGCAGCCGCGAAGCCACCTCGTGCAGCGCCGCCAGCGGTGTGTACAGCGGTTCGACGCCGCGCGTGTCCACCGCGCTCATCTGCTCGACGATGACGAAGAAGCCGTTGAGCTGCGCCAGCATCGCCGCGGCTTCGGTGTCGGTCAGTTCGAGCCGCGCCAGATGCGCGATGCGGCTCACGTCTTCGGGGGTCAGGGCCATGGCCGGAGCACGGAGGACAAGGGAGGGGCGGCGGGCCCGCGCGGGCGAATGCGCGCGCCTCGGTTCGCGGCGCCGCGCTTCGGGTTCGTTCCTAGGGGGTTCGGTTATTATCGCCCGCTGCCCAACGAGCCCGCCGGGCTCGTTTTTTGTGCCCGTCGCCCGTCATGTTCGCCTCGCTGCGCCGCTACGTCTCCACCGACCTCGCCATCGACCTGGGCACGGCCAACACGCTGATCTACGTGCGCGGCAAGGGCATCGTGCTCGACGAGCCCTCGGTGGTGGCGATCCGCCACGAAGGCGGCCCGAACGGCAAGAAGACGATCCAGGCGGTGGGCAAGCTGGCCAAGGCGATGCTCGGCAAGGTGCCGGGCAACATCGAGGCGATCCGGCCGATGAAGGACGGCGTCATCGCCGACTTCACCGTCACCGAGCAGATGCTCAAGCAGTTCATCCGCATGGTGCATCCGCGCTCGATCCTCAAGCCGAGCCCGCGCATCATCATCTGCGTGCCCTGCGGCAGCACG
>JAEUPF010000006.1 GCA_016790425.1 Rubrivivax sp. | reverse complement strand
CAGCAACATCCGCGACCTGCTGCCCACGCTGGAGCAGGTGGCCAAGAGCGGCCGTCCGCTGCTGATCATCGCCGAGGAAGTCGAAGGCGAGGCGCTGGCCACGCTGGTGGTCAACACCATCCGCGGCATCCTGAAGGTCGTCGCCGTCAAGGCGCCGGGCTTCGGTGACCGTCGCAAGGCCATGCTCGAGGACATCGCCATCCTGACCGGCGGCAAGGTCATCGCCGAGGAAGTCGGCCTGACGCTCGAGAAGGTCACGCTGGCCGACCTGGGCCAGGCCAAGCGCGTCGAGTGCGGCAAGGAAAACACCACCATCATCGACGGTTCGGGCAAGGCCGACGACATCCAGGCGCGCGTCAAGCAGATCCGCGTTCAGATCGAGGAAGCCACCAGCGACTACGACCGCGAGAAGCTGCAAGAGCGCGTGGCCAAGCTGGCCGGCGGCGTGGCGGTGATCAAGGTCGGTGCCGCCACCGAAGTCGAGATGAAGGAGAAGAAGGCCCGCGTCGAGGACGCGCTGCACGCCACCCGCGCGGCCGTGGAAGAGGGCATCGTGGCCGGCGGCGGCGTGGCGCTGCTGCGTGCGCGCCAGGCCACCGGCGCCAAGCTCAAGGGCGACAACCACGACCAGGACGCCGGCATCAAGATCGTGCTGCGTGCGGTCGAGCAGCCGCTGCGCGAGATCGTCTTCAACGCCGGCGACGAGCCCAGCGTCGTGATCAACAAGGTGCTCGAGGGCAAGGCCAACTACGGCTACAACGCCCAGACCGGCGCCTATGGCGACATGATCGACATGGGCATCCTCGACCCGACGAAGGTCACGCGCACGGCGCTGCAGAACGCCGCCTCGGTGGCCGGCCTGATGCTGACGACCGAAGCGATGGTCGCCGAAGCCCCCAAGGAAGAAGCGCCGGCGATGCCGGGCGGCGGCGGCATGGGCGGCATGGGCATGGACATGTAAGTCCGTTCCGCCGCGGCGGGCCCTGCGGGGCCTGCCGCGCGCTGCAATCGAAAGGCCTGCGCGCAAACGCAGGCCTTTTTCTTTGCCTGGTCATCCGGGGTCGGAGCCGATAATCGGCCGCCAACGCGCCCCGTGCGCATCGCATCACCTCTGTGTCCGCCCATGGCCCGGCCATCGCCTTCCCCGGCGTTCATCCAGTACATCGACGACGAGTTGCTGCGCGCGCCGATGCTGTTCGACCAGGTGGTCGACGGGACGGTCGAGCAGCTTCGGCGCGGCCTCGCATCGCTGGGCGCGGCTGACCGCAGCGCGACATCGGATCTCATCCAGGGCCTGGCCGCGCACCGCGGGCGCCTCGGCCAGATCTACACCGAGGCCTTGCGCAGCGGCGCCAACGCCGACAAGGCGCGCGAGACCGCGCCCCCGGGATCGGCGCACGCCGGGTCGGCGAAGCCGGGGCGGCCGATGAAGCTCGCGCTCGTCGAGGAAGACGAGGTTGCCACCGACGTCGAGCTGTCGCACACGATCGAGCGCATCAAGACCCACGCCGAGCACGAGCTGCGCGAACTACGCAGCTACGTGGCGGCACTGGTGGGCGACCTCGACGTCTCGGCCGACCACAACCCGTTCCGCCCCGAGGCGCACGCCAAGGCGCTGTGGGCCGCCGCGCAGGCGCTGCCCACCTCGCGCGGCTGGCAGATGCACTTCATGCGCCAGGCGAGCGCGCCGCTGGCTTCGGTGCTGCGCCAGTCGTACGCGGCGGCGTCGTCGCGCCTGGAGGGCATGGGCATCGAGCCGGCGAGCTACCGCACGGTGATCATGCCCAGCGGCTCGCGCCGCTCGGCCGGCGTCGAGACCACCTACACGCCCGACCTCTACCGCATGCGCGATTCGATGCGCGCGCCGCTGGACGAAGCGGCACCGCTGCGCTACGAGGGCCAGGCCGGCGGCCAGCGCCGCGAGAACTGGGCCGAGGTGGCGCGCCAGGCCCCCAACCGCCTGGACCGCCAGGCGATCGAGCTGGTGAGCCGCCTGTTCGAGGCCATCATCACGGACGAGCGCGTGCCGCCCGACGTCATCCTGCTCATCAGCCGCCTGCACGGGCCCGCGATGCGGCTGACGCTGCGCGACTCCAGCGTGCTCGACCAGCAGAGCCACCCGCTGTGGCGCTTCATCCATCTGTTCACCTACGAAGCCGAGATGGCGCCCGACACCGCCGACCCCGAGCGGCGGCGTCTGCTGCGGCTGGCGCAGCAGCTGATCGACCAGATCGCCGCCGACCCCGACCAGCGGCCGACGATCTACCGCCGTGCCGTGCAAACGGTGGAGGAGGCGCTGCGCCAGCGGTTGCAGCGACGCTTGTCGGGCCAGGCGACGCAGGTGGGCGCGCTGCAGAAGCTCGAACACCAGGCGCTCGACGGCGGTGACGGCGGCCCCGACACGATCGGCGGCATGGTCGACCTGCCGGTGATGGACACCGTCTCGGCCGACATCCTCGTCGAGGCGCAGGCCAGCACGACCGCGCCGCCGCCCGGCGCCGCCGCCGCGGCTGCCTGGCTCGCTTCGCTCGAAGTGGGCACGTGGGTGCGCTTGTTCCTCGATGCCCGCTGGGTGCACGCCCAGCTGCTGTGGGTGGGTGACCGCGGCGAGGTCTGGCTCTTCGGCGACGGACGCTCCGACGCCACCTGGGCCGTGCGCCGCGGCGCGCTCTTGCGGCTGCACGGCGCGGCGCTGGCCAAGACGCTGACGATGCGCTCGCTGCTCGGCCGCGCGGCTCTCAAGGTCCAGCAGCAGGTGGCGGTGCAGGGGCAGCGTTAGCGGCCGGTCCGCGCCCCGAGCGCGGCCGGGACCGCGGCGTTCATTTCAGACCGACGGCGCGCTCGTGCGCGCTCGCAGTGCCTTCAGGCCCTGCTCGATGCGCTCGGCCACTTCGCGCTCGCGCTGCAGGGCGCGCAGCGTGTTCTGCGCTTCCTGGAGCGTGAAGTCCAGGCGCGCGAGCTGGCCGCCGAGATGATCGATCTCCGAGCGCTGCTCGCCGAGGATCTCCAGCTTGAGCTGGACGTCGCCGAGCAGGTGGGTGATGGTGTCGGTGTGCGACTTCACCTCCTCGACGACAGCACGGCGCTCCTCGATGCCGGCAAGCTGGGTGTCGGTTTCGGCGGCGCGGCCGGCCAGTTCCTCGACCTGCGAGCGCAGCGCCGCGAGCGCGGCCTGGCGCTCGATGACGAACTGCACGTCGGCGCGCCCGCGCTCGCCCGCTTCGCGCAGGGCGTCGATCTCGGCGCGAAGCGTTGCCAGCAGCGCCTCGCGCTCGGCCAGTTCCTCCAGCCGGCGCTCGAGCGCCGCGCTGCTTTCGCCCACCCCGGCGAGGCGGCGCTCGAAGGCGCTCACCGCCTCCTGCGAGGCATCCAGCGTCCCGGCCAGCGCCGCCGCCTGGGCCGCCACCGGCAGCAGCCGCTGCTGCACGGCGGCCACGTCCTCCAGCCGCTGGTGCGCCTGCACCATCTGCTCGACCAGTGCGTCGGCCAGCGTCTTCAGGCTCTCCACTTCCGAGCGGCGCGTCAGCTGCGCTGACAAGCGCCGCTCGACATCGGCCACCACCGCCTGGAGGTTGCCCACGCGCTGCTCGAGGCGGTCGATGAAGTCCAGCCGCTCCTGCACGCGCAGCAGCTGCGCGTCGAGCTCGCTCTCCATCTCCGCGCGGTGCCGTGCCGACACATGACCTTCGTCGGCGAGCGTCATCTTGCCGAGCATCGCGTCCTGACGCAGTTCGAGCTCGGCCTGGCGGCGCGCCACCTCTTCGGCTTGCGCCAGCAAGGCCGCGAAGACGCCGCTCAGGGCGTCGGCCTGCAGGGGGGTCGGCGGCTCCGGCTCGGGCACTTCCACGGCGGCCAGCGGCGCCAGGCCGGGTGACTCGCGCGCGGCCGGCGGCGGCCTCTTCGCGCGCGAGCGCAGCGGTGCAGGCGCGGCCGCGGCGCCCAGCTCGAGCACGCAGGCGGCGATGGAGCGGCCGCCCGGCAGCGCCACCTTCTTCGACCGCAGCGCGAAGCCGGCTTCGACCAGCACTGCGGCGAGTTGCGGCGAAATGAGCACTTCGCCGTCGCCGGCACCGGCGGCCAGGTCGCCGGCCTGCACGACGCTTTGCGTGCTGATGTCCAGGCCTTCGGGCGCCGCCGCGCTGACCTCCTTCTGGCCGGCCGCGAAGCCGAAGCGAAGCAGCGTCGCGGCGCCGTTGTCGCGCAGCGTGCGGCAGGCCATCGCCACCAGCTTGGCGTCGGCCGCATGGAAGCGAACGAATGTCGCCGACTGCGCGCTGCGCACAAGCACGGCCGCGCGTTCGCGGCGCGCCTGCGCCACGAACGCCTCGATCTGCTCGGCAGCCGGACGCGACGCGAGCACGCAGCCGACGATGTGGAAGCTGGCATCCATGGCGGGGCGACGGATTCTGCGACCGGCCGCCGGCGCCGCGCACCGCCGCACGCCGAACGCCGCTGCCGCGTGCAGCCGCCATGCTCAGTAGTTCACAGATGCGCGCGACTGCCCGCCGAGCGAGCAGCAAACACACGAACAAGTGGTTCGGGCCGCAGTAGAACCCAGTACAAAGCCTGCGCCGCGCCGCCACCGGCGCGCGAGGCGCCAGCCCTCGATCTCGCGGCTCGCCCCGCGCCGGAACCGCCCGCTCCCGAATCTTCCGACAAGCCCATCGCCACGGGGACAACCACATGCTCGATACGATCTTCAAGAACGGCGAGCGCAAGCAAGCCCACGACGAACTGCGCGCGCTGCTGATGCAGGCGCGCAGCGAGCGCGCTGCACTGCGCACCATGCTCGAGCAGGCCGGCAGCGTGGCCCAGAAGCTGGCCCGCACCGACCAGGCGCTGGACGAACTCGGCGGCAAGGCCGCCGGCATGACGGCACAGATCGACAAGCTCGCCGCCACCGCGGCCTCCTGCGACGAGCGGGTGCGCGGCTTCGACAGGGTCGAGGCGCGGGTCAATGAACTGCTGGCCGAGGTGGGCGAAGCGCGGCGCGCGGCGCAGGCGCTCACCGCCGCAGACGGCGACCTGCGCCAGCATCGGCAGGCGATGGACGAGCTGGGCACGCAGGCTCGCGACGCGCAAGCGACGCTGGCCGCCTTGCGCAAGGAAGGCGCAGCGCTCGGCGAGATGCGCTCGCTCGTGCAGCGCACGGCTGCCGAGGCGGCGCAATCGGCCGAAGGCGTTGCCGCGCTGAAGGGCGAGATGGCTTCGCTGCAAGCCAGCGGCAGCGCGCTGCGCGGCGAGATCGACGGCCTGCGCGAAGCCGCGGGCGCGGCCAAGGAAGACTCCGCGGCGGCCGCCAAGGCGGTGCAGGCGGTCGACGCGCGCCTGGCTTCGCTGGCGCAGCTGCAGGAGCTCACGAAGGACACCGAGAAGCGGCTGGCCGCGCTCAACGCGCTGGCCGAGCACGTGGCGCACAAGTCGCGCGCATTGGAGACCCAGCGCCACACCGTCGAGCACGCGGTCGTCGAGGCGACGCGGCTGAACGAGATGGTGTGGAACATGGACGCGCAGATCGCCAAGCTCGGCGACGGCCGCGACCAGCTCCAGCGCACCGAGGAAATGGCCGTGCGCATCGAGCAGATGACGAAGGCCGCGACGCAGGAGCTGGCCGCCGCCGGCGCCGCGCGCGAAGCGTTCGTGCAGGAGTCGGCGCAGTGGGAGGCACAGGGCCGCGCGCTCGCCGAGTCGCTGCGTTCGACGATCGAGCGCCTGGCCGTCGACAAGCAGGAGCTGGAGGCGTTCGACCAGCGCCTGAAGTCCGTGGCCACCGCGGTGGCCGAGACCGAGGCCCGCGCCCAGGGCGTGCTGGCGCGCGACGAGTCGCTGGCCGCGATGCAGCAGAAGTCCGAGGCGCTGGGCAAGGTGTTCGCGGCGCTCAGCAGCGAGGCTGCCGATCTGGCGCAGCGGCAGGACGGGTTGGCAACGCTGGCCGAGCAGTTGATGCAGGTCGACGCGCTCGGCAAGCGCACCGCCGCCCAGCACCAGAGCCTGGCGCAGTCGCAGCGCGACCTCGAAGCGGCGCGCAGCGAGCTGGCGGGCTTCCATGCTGCGCACGCCGAGGCGGTGCAGCTTCGCGACAAACTGGCGCTGGACCGCGCCGCGCTCGAGGCGTTCGCCGAGCGCACCACGGCCATGCTGGCGCGCACGCCCGAACTCGAGTCGCGCCTCGATGCCGTGCTGGGCAAGATGGCACTGGTCGACGAGGGCGGCAAGGCGGCCGTGCGTCTGGCTGAAGTGGCCGCCGGTCTGGACGAGCAGCTCAATCGCGTCACGGCGCGGCAGCAGTTCGTCGAGCGACTCGAGGAACGCGTCAACGGTCTGCATGCCGTCACCGCCGAGGTCGAGCGCAAGCTCGGCGAGCAGCTCGCGCGCCGCTCGGAGGTGGACAGCCTGAAGAGCCTGTGCGACACGCTGAGTGCGCAGATCGTCGACGCGCAGGGCAAGCTGGACGGCGTGGCGGCGCAGCAGGAGCGGCTGGCGCCCGTGGCGGCGCAGGTGGCGGCGCTGGAGCAGACGCTGGCCGCTTCCCAGAAGCTCGTCGAATCCGTCAGGCGCGACGAGACCGAGGTGCAGGAGCAGCAGGCGCGCCTGGCCGATCTGGCGCTGCAAGGCCGCCAGCTCGCTGCCGAGGCGGGCGAGCGGCTGAAGCAGGTGCAGGCGGCCAACGACGACCTCGGCCGCGCCGCGGCGCTGAAGGAGCAGCTCCTCGCGGAGCTCGCGCGCGTGCAGGCCGGGCAGCGCGACGCGCTGGCGCAGATCGACGTCGTCGACGACCAGCTCAAGCGTGCCGATGCGACGGCGCGCCAGCTCGAACAGCGCCGGGCGCAGCTGGCGCAGACCGAGAAGACGATCGCCGCCTTCGAGGGGCGCCTGTCGGACCTCGCTCGCGGCGCCGAGGCGGTGGAGCAGAAGATCAAGTCGGTTGCCGACCGCGAGGCGCTGGTGCAGGCGGTGAAGGCGGAGGTCGACAACATCCGCGAGATCAGCGGCAAGAGCCGCGCCGATCTGCAGTTCGTGGCCGACCACCGCAACGACGTAGCCGACCTGCGCGGCAAGGTCGAAGGGCTCATCGGCCAGGTCGAGGAGACCGACGGCAAGATCGCGCTCATCGAAGCGCGCCGCAAGGTGGTGGAGGAAGTGCAGTCGCGCGCCAGCACCATCACCAGCATGCTGGGCGACATCAACCTCAACCTCGAGATGCTCGGCGAACAGCGGGCCGTGATCGACCATGTCGGCGAGAAGCTGGCGCGGCTGGACTACACGGTGCAGGAGGCGCAGAACACGCTGCGCGCGCTGCAGCGCGAGCGCGAGGTGGCCGAGCGCATCGAGCAGGGCATCAAGGCGCTGCGCACGCGCGGCGGCGCGGCCGCGCCGGCCTGAGCTGCGCCGTGGGCCGTGGGCGCGGCCCTATGGGGCCAGCAGGCGGCGGATCGTCGTCGCCACGCGAGCCGGCTGCTCGTGCACGATCCAGTGGCTGGCTTCGGGCACGCGCTCGACGCTCAGCGCCGGCACCCAGCGTTCCAGCCCGTCGAGCAGCGCGGGCAGCAGCGCGCGGTCGCGCTCGCCCCACAGCACGTGCGTGGGCACGCGCACGGTGACCGAGCCGTCGTCGAGCACGATCTGGCGCAGCGCTTCGTCGGCACCGCTCTGCGGCCGCAGCGGCGAGGCGCGGTAATAGTTCAACGGGCCCGTCAAGCCGCCACGCCAGGTGGCGCGGTACTGTTCGCGTACCGCGGCCGTCAGCCAGGCCGGTTCGCCGAGGAACGGCCACAGACGGGCGAAGTCGTTCTCGGCCAGCAGCGCCTCGGCGTCGGGCCGGCAGAGGAAGTTCATGTACGCGCTGGCCTTCTGCTGCGCGGGGTTGGATTTCAGTTCGCGCAGGAACGTGGCGGGGTGCGGCGAGTTGATGATCAGCAAGCGGCGCAGCAGCTCCGGCCGCTGCGCCGCCAGCGCCCAGGCGGCGGCACCGCCCCAGTCGTGCGCGACGAGCAGGTCGAGCGGCGCGCCGGGCTGTGCCATCAGGGCCGCCAGCGCCACCAGGTCGGCCACCAGGTGCTTGGCGCGGTAGGCCGAGACTTCGGCCGGCGCCGACGAGCCGACATAACCGCGCAACTGCGGCGCCCAGCACAGCGCCGCTTCGCCGACGAGGCCGATCACTTCGTCCCACACGAAGGCCGCCTCGGGAAAGCCGTGCAGCAGCAGCACGCGCGGCGCCCCGGCGGCCGGCGGCCGCGCGGCCGTGCGGCAGGTCAGCGAGATGCCGTGCGGCAGATCGGCCACGAAGGTGCGCATCGTCATCGGCGGGGTCCTTGGCAGCGTCACGCCGCGCCGGCGCGCCAGTCGTGCAGCACCTCGGCCACGTCGGCGAGGCCCTGGCGCGACAGCGCGGAGAACAGCGTCACGCCGATGTCGGCTGCCGCTTCGCCCTCGCCGGGGATGTCGGCGGCCAGGGTGGCCAGCGCCTGCTCGCAGCGCAGCAACGCCTGCTGGGCCTCGCGCCGGCTGAGCTTGTCGGCCTTGGTCAGCAGCACCAGCAGCCTGACGGCGCCGCCGGCCAGTCGCGGTGCCAGCAAGGCCAGCAGGCGTTCGTCCAGGTCGGTCAGGCCCAGGCGCGAGTCGGCCAGCAGCACCACGCCGGCGAGCGATGCGCGCGCTTGCAGGTAGTCGGCCATCACGCGCTGCCAGCGCAGCTTGGCGCTGCGCTCGACGGCGGCATAGCCATAGCCGGGCAGGTCGGCCAGCAGCGCGTCGGGCCGGTCGCGCGGGCCCACCTCGAACAGGTTGATGTGCTGCGTCCGCCCCGGCGTGCGCGACGAGAACGCCAGGCGCTTGTGCTGTGCCAGCGCGTTGATCGCACTGGACTTGCCGGCGTTGCTGCGGCCGACGAAGGCGATCTCGGGCAAGCCGGGCGCGGGCAGTTGCTCCAGCCGGCTGGCGGTGGTCAGGAAGCGGGCGCTGTGCAGCCAGGCCAGCGCGCCGCGCGCGGCATCCTCGCTGGGGGGCGCTGCGGCGCTGCCCGGGGTGGCGCTGCTCGGCGTCGGCCGGGCAGAGGGCGCTCGGGCGGGCGTGGTCATGGTGCATTGTAAAATCGCGCGTTTCGGTCGTTGGCCGAGCCCTTCGAGAAGATCAGCAAGAGGCCCTTTGCATGAAGCCCCTTCCACCGCGCGCCGGCTTTGCCCCCTTCCTCGTTGCCCTGGTGGTGTTGGCGCAAGCGCCAGCCGCCTGCGCAGCCGAAGCGGCCGCCAAGCCGTTCAAGCCCGACATGGCCCGCGCGCAGAAGCTGGTCACCGAGATCTGCGGCGCCTGCCACACCGCCGACGGCAGCCGCGGCGCCCCGGCCAACCCCATCTTGCAGGGACAGTACGCCGACTACCTGGTCAAGCAGCTCACCGAGTTCAAGGCCGGCAAGCGCAAGAACCCGATCATGCAAGGCATGGCCGCGCCGTTGTCCGACGATGACGTGAAGAGCGTGGCCGCCTTCTTTGCCGGCAAGGACGCCAAGCCCGGCTTCGCGAAGAACAAGGAGCTCGTGACGCTGGGCGAGCGGCTGTACCGCGGCGGCAACCTCGGGGCCAAGGTACCGGCATGCGCCGGCTGCCACAGCCCCACCGGCGCCGGCGTGCCGTCGCAGTACCCGCGCCTTTCGGGCCAGCACGCCGAGTACACCGAGGCGCAGCTCACCGCGTTCAAGAGCGGCGCGCGCGCCAACAGCCCGCAGATGGCGGCCATCGCGGCCAAGATGAGCGAGCGCGAGATCAAGGCCGTGGCCGACTACATCGCCGGCCTGCGCTGATCCCGCGGCGAAGGCGCCGCGCCGCCGCCCCGGCGCCCCGGCGCGGAAGCCCGCCGCAGCACGCGGGCAGCGCGAACGCTGTAAGGTGGCACCGTCGTCCGGCGACCGAGTGTTTGCCGGCGCGCGCGCGAGGGTTGCGCGCCACCAGCCATCGACGGAGGCTTTCCCAATGCATCTGCTGCGCGAGCGCGGTTTCGTCCATCCGCTGGCCTCGGAAATCACGCCCCGTGCGGCTTACCTGAGCCGCCGGCAGTTGATCGGCGCGGCGGCACTACTGCCGCTGGGCGCCGCCAAGGCGCAAGGCGCGCGGCCGGGCCGGCTGGCGCCGCTGGCTGGCGGCAGGAGCACCGTGGCCGGCGCGCTGGTGATGGACAAGCCCACCGCGTACACCGATGCCAGCACGTACAACAACTTCTACGAGTTCGGCACCGACAAGTCCGACCCGGCGCAATACGCGCGCACGCTGAAGCCGCGTCCCTGGACGGTCGCCGTCGAGGGCGAAGTCAAAAGGCCGGGGACCTTCGACCTCGACGGCCTGCTCAAGCTGGCGCCGCTGGAGGAGCGCATCTACCGCCTGCGCTGCGTCGAAGGCTGGTCGATGGTGATCCCGTGGACCGGCTACTCGCTGGCCGAACTCGTCCGGCGTGTCGAGCCCACCGGCAACGCCAGGTTCGTCCAGTTCGTGACGCTGGCCGACCGCAACCAGATGCCCGGCCTGCGCAGCTCGGTGCTCGATTGGCCGTACGCCGAGGGCCTGCGCCTGGACGAGGCGATGCACCCGCTGGCGCTGCTGGCCTTCGGCATGTACGGCGAGGTGCTCCCGAACCAGAACGGCGCGCCGGTGCGCGTGGTGGTGCCGTGGAAGTACGGCTTCAAGAGCGCCAAGAGCCTGGTCAAGATCCGCTTCGTCGAGAAGCAGCCGAAGACGAGCTGGGAGCTGGCCGCGCCCAGCGAGTACGGCTTCTACAGCAACGTCAATCCGCAGGTCGACCACCCGCGCTGGAGCCAGGCCAGCGAGCGCCGCATCGGCGAGGACGGTCTGTTCGCCAAGCGGCGCGCGACGCTGATGTTCAACGGCTACGAGCCGCAGGTGGGGCAGCTCTACGCGGGCATGGACCTGCGCAAGTTCTTTTGAGCCCTCCCGACCGCCCGGCCATGCAGGCCTTCCCAGCGAGCGGCCGCGTGCCGGCCGGCGCCGGAGCTTCGCCGCGGGCCCCGAAGCGCAACGTCAACGCGGTGCTGCTGCACCCGGCGACGAAGCCGTTGCTGTTCGTGCTGGCGCTGGTGCCCTTCGGCTCGCTGCTGTGGGGCGCGGTGGCCAACACGCTCGGCGCCAATCCGGCCGAAGCGCTGATCCGCGGCACCGGCGACTGGACGCTGCGCTTCCTGTGCCTGACGCTGGCGGTGACGCCGCTGCGCCAATGGAGCGGCTGGCACGCGCTGGCGCGGCTGCGCCGCATGCTCGGCCTGTTCACCTTCTTCTACGGCTGCTGGCACTTCCTCGCCTTCGCCTGGCTGGACATGGGCTTCGATCTGCAGGCCATCCTGAAGGACATCGCCAAGCGGCCGTTCATCCTCGTGGGCAGCGCAGCGCTGCTGCTGATGACACCGCTGGCGGCGACGTCGTTCAACCGCGCCGTGAAGGCGCTCGGCGCGGCGCGCTGGCAGGCGCTGCACCGGCTCGTCTACGGCATCGTGCTGCTGGCCTTGCTGCACTTCTTCTGGATGCGCGCCGGGAAGAACGACTTCGGCGAGTGGAGCGTCTATGCGGCGATCGTGGCCCTGCTGCTCGGCTGGCGCGCATGGCGCGCGCTGCGTGCGGCACGCGCCAAGCCGGTTGCGCAGCGGCCCGGCGCTTCCCTCACTTCATGAAGCCGGGCAGCCACAGCGACAGCGGCTGCACCTCCAGCACCACCAGCAAGGCCACCGCCAGCGCGGCGCAGAACAGCCACACGCCGCGGAAGATCTCGCGCAGCGGCACGTCGCGCAACAGCGCGTTGAGCACGAACAGGTTCATCCCCACCGGCGGGCTGATGAGGCCGATCTGCACGACGAGGACGATCAGCACCCCGAACCACACCGGGTCGAAGCCCAGGCCCGTGACGATGGGGAAGAAGACGGGGATCGTCAGCAGCACCATCGACAGCTCTTCCATGATGGTGCCCAGCGCGATGTAGATCAGCATCATCGCGCCCACCACCATCAGCGGCGACAGGCCCATGTGCAGGATCCAGTCCTTCAGGTCGCCCGGCATCGACGTGAGGTTGACGAAGCTCGAGAAGACGTTGGCCGCGATCAGGATGGTGAACAGCATCGCCGTCGTGCGCGCGCTTTCCACCAGCACCTCGTACAGCACCTTCCAGGTCAGCGCACGGCGGCCGAGCGCGAAGAAGAACGCGCCCGAGGCGCCGATGCCCGCGCCTTCGGTGGCGGTGAAGAAGCCGCCATAGATGCCGCCCAGCACCACCACGACCAGCAGCGCCACGCCCCAGATGTCGCGCAGCGCGGCGAAGCGCCCGTGCCAGCTCGTGCGTTCGCCGGCGGGACCGGCTGCAGGGTCGCGCCACGTGATCCAGGCGACGCCGGCCATCAGGAAGGTCGCGCACAGCAGGCCGGGCAGCACGCCGGCGGCGAACAGCTTGCCGATGTTCGTCTCGGTGACGATGCCGTAGATGATCATGATCGTCGACGGCGGGATCATGATGCCCAGCGTGCCGCCGGCGGCGATGACGCCGGTGCTCAGGTAGTCGGCATAGCCCAGTCGCTTCATCGACGGATACGCCACCTTGCTCATCGTCGCCGCAGTGGCGATGCTCGAGCCGCAGATGGCGCCGAAGCCGGCGCAGGCGATGACGGTGGCGTGTGCGAGGCCGCCGCGGACGTGGCCGATGAAGGCGAAGGCGGCACGGAACAGCTCCTGCGCCAGTCCGGCCCGGGCGACGAAGTTGCCCATGAGGATGAACAGCGGCACCACCGACAGCGTGTACGCGAAGCCGGTGTCGTAGACGTTCTGCGCGACGTTGGCCAGCGCCGGGTTCCAGCCGCGCAGCAGGCCGAGGCCGACGAAGCCCACGGCGCCCATGGCAAAGGCCAGCGGCACGCGCAACAGAGCCAGCGCGAACACCGCCGCGAAGGCGATCAGGGCGTCGGTCAACCCGCGTCCCCGGTGAAGACGCTGGTCCGCAAGTGCCGCCTACGCCGGCCCGGTGACACCGTCATCGTCGACGCCGACATGGTGGTGTGCGACGGGCGCCCACGCGATCGCCAGGTGCGCGAGCGCCGCCAGCATGATGAGCACGCTCATCAGGTGCACGAACACGCCCACCGGCAGCCGAAGCTGCGCCGTCCGGTCGCCGTACTCGGTCATCTGCGCGCCCTTGGTCCACATCAGCCAGGCCAGCGCGCCCAGCGCCAGGGCGCACAGCAGTTCCACCAGCGCCTGCTGCGCGCGCTGCAGCCACGGCGGCAGCCAGGCGTCGAACGAGTCGAACACCACGTGCTCGCCGGCCAGCGCCACCAGCGGCAGGCCGCTGAAGATGACCACCACCAGCAGCAGCTCGGTGAGCTCGAGCGAACCGGGCACCGATTCCGAAAGTGCCTTGCGGCCGCTCACGTCCACCAGCGTGAGGACCATGATGGCGAACAGCGCCACCGCGGCGGGCAGGCCGCACAGCAGGCGCAGGGCTTGCTTCACCGAGCTGCTGCCCAGGCGCTCAGGGCTGCAGCTTCTTGATCTCGGCGCGGTAGTCGGCGAGCAGCTTGCGCGGGTTCGGCAGGCCCTTGGCTTCCGCGGCCTTGACCCAGGCGTCGATCACCGGTGCGGTCTTCTCGCCCACCGCCTTCACGAAGGCGGCGTCGGCCTGCGTGAACTGCACGCCCGCGGCCTGCATGAACGCCATGCCGCGCCGGTCGACGTTGTCCCAGCCACGGCCCATCATGCGCGCCGCGTATTCGCCGGACATCTCGTCGACCGCCTTCTTCACGTCGGCGGGCAGGCCGTCGTAGCGCGCCTGGTTCATGATGAAGACGAAGCTGGTGTTGTACAGGCCGCCCGGGAAGCGCGTGGCGTACTTGATGATCTTGTCGATCTTGAAGCCCTCGACGCTCTCGGCCGGGAACAGCGTGCCGTCCATCACCCCGGAGGAGAGCAGCTCGTAGCTCTCGGAGGCGGGCTTGAGCGTGACGTTCATGCCCAGCGCCTTGGTGATGTCGTTGATCATCCCGCCGCCGATGCGCCACTTCAGGCCGACGAGGTCGTCCATCTTCGTCACCGGGCGCTTGGTGTTGAAGACGATGCCCGGCCCGTGCGTGAACACGGCGATCACCTTGACGCCCTTGTGTTCCTCGGCGAACTGCGGCACCTTGTTGTAGATGCGCTGGAACGCCACCGAGGTGGCTTCGGCCGAGTCGCCGAGGAACGGCACCTCGACCATCTGCGTGTACGTGAAGCGGCCCGGCGTGTAGCCGTGCACCACGAAGGACATGTCCGCCAGGCCGTTGCGCACCGCGTCGAAGGTGCCCGGCGGCGCGGCCACGGCGCGCGGCAGCGGGTTGCACTTGACCTTGCCCTGCGTGCGCTTGCCCAGTTCCTCGCACCACGCCTTCTGCGTCTCGGTCAGCGTGTGGGCCGGCGGCACCCAGGACGACAGCGTCAGCGTCGTCTGCGCCAAGGCGCCGCTGGGGGCCAGCGAAAGCAGGGCTGCCGCACTGGCGGCGGCCGCAACCACGGCGTGGCGGGCGTTCGATGCCATCGGGGGTCTCCTTCGAGGAGGAAGTGGGAAGGCTGGAGCGGCCGCGATTCTGCCCCAACGACTTCTGCGGACCATTGCAGAAAACGCTCAGGCCGCAGGCGCTGCGGTGTGCACCCGCCCCGGGCAGGCGCGTGAAGCCTGCACGGCGCGCACCCGTGTCCGTGGGGACCGCCGCGCCGGCGGCCGCACCTAGGATGCTGCCATCGAGGAAAGAACCGCAGGCTCTATGTCGACCTTGCCGCCCGCGCCCCTGGCCAGCAGTCCCACCGAGGCCTCGCGCGACCGCCTGCGCCGCGCCTGCGCCAGCCTCGACCTCGCCGAGTTGACCGGCAGCCCGTTCGCGATGAGCCAGGCGCTCGCCGAGGTGGCGCGCAGCCATCGCGAGCTGCACGACGAAGCGGCCGCCGAACTGCACTTCGCGGGCGCCGTGCGCTGGGCACGCTGGCTCGGCAGCGTCGACCAGCTCGCCGAGCTGCTGTGCGAACACGCCGATGCCGCGGTGCGCGTGGCGCTGGCGGCGGAACTGCAGGCGTTGCTGTCGAACGAAGCGCCGGACGCCGAAGCGCGGCGCGACGACGGCCAGGCGGTCACCACGGTGGCAAGCCGTGCGGCACGCGAAAGGGCGCGCGACCGCGCGTTCGAAGCCAGCCAGCTTGTCAGCCGCGTGTCGGACCCTTCGTGCGAAGCGCGCCTGCTGCTGCGCGTGAGCGAGGTGCTGCAGCGTTGCGGCGATCACGCTGACGCGCTGCAGATGCAGCGGCGGGCGCTCAACCGCCTGGGCGGGATCGCGCCGCGCGATGCCGAGTGGCTGCCGGCGCTGGGCCGGCTGGCGGACGCCTGATCGCCAGCCGCGGCCCCAACTCGGTTCGTTGAATCAGACGGCGTCGGCGGCGACCGGCGCGTCGGCCGGGGCTGGCACGGCCGGCGGCGTCGCTTGCGCCACCGGCGGGACCGCGGCGGCGCGCTGCGTGGCGACGAACTGGCCGAGCGACTGGCCGTCACTGCGCGACGCCATGCCTTGGACGACGGCAGCGACGACGCCGAGGCCGATCAGGGCGCCGACGAAGCCGCTCGCCAGGCGGGTGGTGCGGCCGGTGGGCTGGTAGCGGTGATGGGTCATGCTGCGCTCCTGGGGTCTGCTTGGGTGCGGCACCGTGCCTCACCGATGGAACGCATTGCAGCGCTTGCCGCGCCGCAAGCACATGACCCCGAGGTATCAGGCCGGTATCGGGCCGCCGTCAGGCCGGGGCCGGCTCCGGCAACGCCTGGCCGCGCACCAGCACCGGCGCCAGCGCCACGCCGGTGTGCGTGCCCGCCGCCACCACCGCTTCGGGCGGCCCTTCGGCGACGATGGCGCCCCCGGCCGCGCCGCCCTCGGGCCCGAGGTCGATGACCCAGTCGGCCTCGGCGACGACGTCGAGGTCGTGCTCGATCACGACGACGCTGTGGCCGCCGTCGACCAGGCGGTGCAGCACGCGCACGAGCTTCTCGACATCGGCCATGTGCAGGCCCACGGTCGGCTCGTCGAGCACGTACAGCGTGCGCGGGGCGCGGTTGCCGCGCCGCGTGACGTCGTCGCGCACCTTCGACAGCTCGGTGACGAGCTTGATGCGCTGCGCCTCGCCGCCGCTGAGCGTCGGCGAGGGCTGCCCCAGCGTCAGGTAGCCCAGGCCCACGTCCTTCAGCAACTGCAGCGGGTGGCTCACCGCCGGCATGCTGGCGAAGAAGCCGACCGCCTCGTCGACTTCCATCTGCAGCACGTCGCCGATGCTCTTGCCGCGCCAGGTGACGGCCAGCGTCTCGGGGTTGAAGCGGGCGCCGTGGCAGCGGTCGCAGGGCACCTTCACGTCGGGCAGGAAGCTCATCGCGATGGTCTTCATGCCCTGGCCTTCGCAGCCCGGGCAGCGGCCCCCGCCGGCCTTCTGGCCAGCGGCGCCTGATCCACCGGTGTTGAAGGAGAACCGCCCCGGCCCGTAGCCGCGCGCGCGCGCTTCCAGCGTCTCGGCGAAGAGCTTGCGGATCACGTCCCAGAAGCCGATGTAGGTGGCCGGGCAGGAGCGCGGTGTCTTGCCGATGGGTGTCTGGTCGACTTCGAGCACGCGATCGAGCGCCTCGAAGCCTTCGAGCCCTTCGCAGCCGGCCCAGGCGATGCCGCCCTTGCGGCCGCCGTTGCTCGCCAGCGCCGCCTGCACGCTGGCCAGCAGCACGTCGCGCGCCAGCGTGCTCTTGCCCGAGCCGCTGACGCCGGTCACCGCCACCAGGCGGGCCAGCGGCACGCGCACGTCGATGCCGCGCAGGTTGTGCATCGAAGCGCCGCGCAGGCGCAGCGCCGGCGCATCGGCGGCGACCGCGCGGCGCGGCTGCAGCGGGTGCCGCGGCGGCTGCGCCAGCAGGCGCCCGGTCACCGACTCCGGCTGCCGCACGAGGTCGGCGGCGCTGCCCTGCGCGACGACGCGGCCGCCGCGCTTGCCGGCCCCGGGGCCGATGTCGATCAGGTGCTCGGCGCGGCGGATCGTGTCCTCGTCGTGCTCGACGACGACCAGCGTGTTGCCCGCCGCGCCGAGCTTGCCCAGCGCGTCGAGCAGGATGCCGTTGTCGCGCGGGTGCAACCCGATCGTCGGCTCGTCGAGCACGTAGCACACGCCTTGCAGGTTGCTGCCCAGTTGCGCGGCGAGGCGGATGCGCTGCGCTTCGCCGCCCGAGAGCGTCGGCGCAGCGCGGTCGAGCGTCAGGTAGCCCAGGCCCACTTCCTCGAGGAAGGCGAGGCGGCTGCGGATCTCGCCGACGACGTCGCGCGCGATCTCGGCGTCGCGGCCGCTGAGCGCCAACGCCTCGACCCACTGTCGCACCTCGCGCACCGACAGGCGCGCCACCGCCTCGATCGGCCGGCCGTCGAAGGTGACGGCGCGCGCCACCGCATTGAGGCGCGCGCCGCTGCACTCGGGACAAGGCTCGTCCACGAGGCCCTCGACTTCCGTCTCCTCGCTCGGGAAGCTCTGTTCGCGCCCCTGCTCGTCGTCCTTGATCGAATCGTCGAGCGCGCGCCGCTGCTCGCGCGTCAGCTTCAGCCCCGTGCCCACGCAGGCCGGGCACCAGCCGTGCTTGCTGTTGTAGGAGAACAGACGCGGGTCCAGCTCGGCGTAGCTGGTGCCGCAGCTCGGGCAGGCGCGCTTGGTGGAGAACACCTTGATGCGGCCGATCTCCTCGCCGGTCTGGCCGTCCTCGAGTTCGGCGGCGAGGCCGTCCAGCGGGTGCAGCAGATGCAGCACGCCCTTGCCGAGCTCCAGCGCCTTGGCCAGCAGCGCGCGCAGTTCGGCCTCGCGCTCGGGCGCGACGACGAGGTCGCCCACCGGCAGCTCGATCGTGTGCTCCTTGAAGCGGTCGATGCGCGGGAACGGCAGCACCGGCAGGAACTGGCCGTCGACGCGCAGGTGCGTCTGGCCGCGCGCCTTGGCCCATTTCGCGAGGTCGGTGTAGACGCCCTTGCGGTTCACCACCAGCGGCGCCAGCAGGCCGACATGCTCGCCGCGGTGGTCGCGCAGCAGCTGTGCGGCGATGCTGTCGGCGCTCTGCGCGCGCACCGGCGAGCCGTCGCGCGTGCAGTGCTGCAAGCCGAGCTTCACCCACAGCAGGCGCAGGAAGTGCCAGGTCTCGGTGGTCGTGGCCACCGTGCTCTTGCGGCCGCCGCGGCTCAGGCGCTGCTCAATGGCCACCGTCGGCGGGATGCCGTACACGGCGTCCACCTCGGGGCGCCCGGCCGGCTGCACGATGCTGCGCGCGTAGGCGTTCAGGCTCTCGAGGTAGCGCCGCTGCCCTTCGTTGAAGAGGATGTCGAAGGCGAGCGTGCTCTTGCCCGAGCCGGAAACGCCGGTGATGACGTTGAACTTGCCGCGCGGAATCTCGGCGTTGAGGTTGCGCAGGTTGTGTTCCTTGGCGTTGACGATGCGGATGGCGTCGTCGAGCGCCTCGTCGGCCCGGCGCCGCGCCGCTAGCAGCGCCTGCAGCGGCCGCCCTTCCTCGACCGCCAGCGCGCCGGTGCCGAGCGCCGCTTCGTACTCGCGCAACGCGGCGCCGGTGTGCGAGGTGCGATGCGCCTTCACGTCGTCGGGCGTGCCGGCGCAGACGAGCTCGCCGCCGGCCTCACCGCCCTCGGGCCCGAGGTCGACGATCCAGTCGGC
>JAEUPF010000110.1 GCA_016790425.1 Rubrivivax sp. | reverse complement strand
AACCTCGTTCGCGTGCACAACAGCGGCGCCGCTTTCAACTTCCTCGCCACCGCTTCGGGCTGGCAGCGCTGGTTCTTCGTCGTGCTGGGGCTCGGCGTGTCGGCCTTCATCGTCTGGATGATCCGCGCCCACCCGCAGCAGAAGCTCTTCTGCTTCGCGGTGACGATGATCATGGGCGGCGCCCTGGGCAACGTGCTCGACCGCCTGCTGCACGGCTACGTCGTCGACTTCCTGCAGTTCCGCTTCGGCTTCCTGGAGCCGGTGTTCCACGGCGGCTACTTCCCCAGCTTCAACCTCGCCGACAGCGCCATCACGCTCGGCGCGGCCTGCCTCGTCCTCGACGAGCTGCTGCGGGTCAAGCGCGCGCGTTGAGCGCGTCGAGCGCTGAACGGTCGCGCGTGCTGAAGGGCGACGCGCCGGCCGCTTCAGTGGCCGGCCGCTTCAGTGGCCGGCCGCTTCAGTCGCCGGCCGCTTCACTCGCCGGCCGCTGCGCCGGCGGCCGCTTCGGCCCGCGCCCGCGCCACGGCGCGGTCGCCCGGCAGCCACGAGACGATGGCGCTGGTCAGGAGCGCCACGCCGGCCAGCACGAGCAGCAGCGTGGCGAACCCGGCCGCCTTCACCGCCGGCCCGAGCAGCCACACCGCCAGCGAGCTGATGCCGATCGACACCGACAGCCGCATGCCCGCCACGCGCGAGCGCATGCGGTCGTCGACGTAGCGCACGATCATCGCGTCGGTGAACGGGATGGCGCCGAAGACCAGGATCATCACGCCCAACAGCCCCGCGTAGAGCCACCAGCCCTGCGCCTGCGCCGCCAGCAGCAGCAGCGGCACCTGCGCCAGCACGACCGTCAGGTACAGGCGCTTGAGCGACAGGCGGTCGATGAGCCTTCCGACCACCACCTGCGCCAGCGAGGCCAGCGCGTAGACCGCGGCCAGCAACGTGCCCAGCGTCGCCGGGTCTTCGACGATGCCGCGCATCCGCTCGGCCAGGAGCTGGCTGTTGCCGTTGGTGGTGAGGTTGAAGAGCAACCCGCCCGACGCCGAGGCGGCGGTCATCACGGCGAAGACGCGCGCCAGCAGCGCCGCCGGCAGCTCGGCGCCGGCGTTGCGCTTGCGCGCTGCCGGCGGCTCGCTCTCGCGCGGCGCCAGACGCATGAAAAGGAAGCCGCAGGCGATGGCGACGACGCCGGGGACGACGAACGCCGCCCGCCAGCCGATCCACTTGACCAGAAAGCCGGTGACGATGGCCGCCGCGGCGATGCCGAGGTTGCCGGCCAGGCCATTGATGCCGATCGTCGCGCCCGGGTTCTTCGCCCGCTGCACGAGCATCGGGATGCCCACCGGGTGGTAGATCGCCGAGAAGGCGCCCACGAGCGTGAGCGCCGCCGCCATCTGCCAGGCGTTGCGCGTCAGCGCCACCAGCAATGCGGATGCACCGATGCCGAAGAAGAACACCAGCATCATCTGCCGCCGGCCCCAGGTGTCGCCCAGGCGCCCGGCCGGCAGCGAGCCGAGGCCGAACATCACGAACGCACCGACGCCGAACGGCATCAGGTCCTCCCAGCGCGCGAAGCCGAACTCGGCGGCGATGGTGGCCACCGCGGTGGCGAAGATCAGCAGGAACAGGTGGTCCAGCGCATGGGCCACGTTGAGCAGCAAGGCGAGCGGGCGCGGCATGCGGCGCATTGCATCACAGGCTCGCGCCTGCGGCAGGGCCCGTCGCGGGCGCGACCCCGGATCGGTCCCACTGGACGGGTGGCCGCGCGCTGCCTAGGCTCGCCGGATGACCGCCACCCCGGCCCCTCCCACCCCCGCCGTCGCCTTGCGGCCGCTTGGCTTTGCCGACCCGCTGCGCTGGCTGGCGCTCGGCTGGGCCGACTTCAGGCGCGCGCCGACGATCGGCCTCTTCTACGGCGGCTGCTTCACGGTGATGGGCTGGGCCCTGATGCGCGTCTACGAGCATGCCCCGGCGTACCTGCTGGCACTGTCGGCCGGCTTCCTGCTGGTGGCGCCGTTCCTGTGCCTGGGGCTGTACCACGTCAGCCGCGAGCTGCAGGCGGGGCGGCGCCCCGACTTCGGCGCCTCGCTGATGGCCTGGGACTCGCGCACCGGACAGCTCGGCATCTTCGCCTTCGTGCTGCTGGTGCTGGAGATGCTGTGGGCGCGCTCGACCCTGGTGATCTTCGCCGTCACGTTCGACGGCATGCCCGACTTCAAAGGCTCGCTGGCGGCGCTGTTCAACCCCGAGAACATGACCTTCATCGTCGCCTGGATCGTGGTCGGCGCCGTCTTCGCGACGCTGATCTTCTCGGTGAGCGTGGTCAGCATGCCGATGCTGCTGGACCGGTCCACCGACGCCATCACCGCGGCCTTGACGAGCCTGCGCCTGGTGCTGGCGCAGCCGCCGGTGATGTTCTTCTGGGGCGCGTTGATCGCCGCCGTCACCTTCGCGGCGATGCTGCCGTGGTTCGTCGGGCTCGTCGTCGTGGCGCCGGTGATCGGGCATGCCTCGTGGCACGCCTACCGTGCCGCCGTGGCCGATTGACGCGCCGGCGTTCGACGCGGCGCGGCGCGGCGTTCAGTGCCGGTCGTGCATCGCGTAGGCGATGGTGCTCAGGTCCACGTATTCGAGGTCGCTGCCCGCCGGCACGCCGCGCGCCAGCCGCGTCACCTTCAGGCCGCGCGCCTTCAGCGCCGCGGCCAGCGCTTGCGCGGTGAGTTCCCCTTCGGCGGTGAAGCCGGTGGCGAGCACCACCTCCTCGACGACGCCGTCACCCGCGCGCTCCAGCAGCCGCTCGGCACCGATGTCGGCGGTGCCCACGCCGTCCAGCGGGCTCAGCCGACCCATCAGCACGAAGTACTGCCCCTTGTAGCTACCGCTGCGCTCGAGCGCCGCCTGGTCGGCCGGCGTTTCCACCACAGCCAGCAGGCGGGCGTCGCGCTTGGGGTCGGCGCAGGTGGCGCACAACTCGCCTTCGGTGAACGTGTGGCAGCGGGCGCAATGGCGCACCACGCTGGCGGCGTACGTCAGCGCCGCCGCCAGCGCCTGCGCGGCCGGCCGGTCATGCTGCAGAAGGTGGTAGGCCATGCGCTGAGCGGACTTCACGCCCACGCCGGGCAGGCGGCGCAGCGCTTCGACCAGCGCCTCGAGGGCGTCGCGCTGCGTCAACGAACCGCTCTCCGGCAGTGCGCCACCGGCCCGAGGTTCAGAACGGGAACTTCATGCCCGGGGGCATCGGCAGACCGGCGGTGAGCTTGCTCATGCGCTCGTTGCTCACCGTCTCGGCGCGGCGCACCGCGTCGTTGAACGCGGCGGCGACGAGGTCTTCGAGCATGTCCTTGTCGTCGGCGAGCAGACTCGGGTCGATGGCCACGCGCTTCACGTCGTGGCGGCAGGTCATCGTCACCTTGACGAAGCCGGCGCCCGAGGTGCCCTCGACCTCGGTGTTGGCGAGCTCTTCCTGGGCCCGCTTCATGTTCTCCTGCATCGCCTGCGCCTGCTTCATCAGGCCGGCGATCTGGCCTTTCATCATGGTGTGATCCTCGGGTGGGGAAACGCGTGGGGGGATGTGGCGCGGCGCCCGGCGGGCTCACGCCGGCTTGACCGAACCCGGCACGATGCGCGCACCTTTGAAGGTGCCCAGCAATTCGCGCACCACGGGGTCGGCCTGGATGGTGGCCTCGGCCTCGGCTTGCCGGCGGGCGCGTTCGGCGGCGTCGCGGCGAGCCGGCGAATCTTCGGGAACGCCGGCGGCCAGTTCGAGCTTCACCGCGGCACCGAGGGTCGGTGCCAGCGCGCTGGCCAACTTGTCGGCCAGCGTCGCCTGCCGCAGCGCCTCGCGCTCGACGGCGAGCCGCCATACCGGCGGCGAGGCCGTCTCGTCGATGGCCACCAGCGCGGCGGACCAGGCGAGCTCGCGCACGAGCGCGCTGATACTGCCCCGTTCGATGAGCGAAGCCACCAGCGCCGCCCAGCGGTCGCCCAGTGCCCGCGGCACGGCGGACATCGGCGCGGATGTCATTGGCGCGGATGTCATCGCCGCGGTGACCGCCGGCGACCCCGCCCGTGGCTGCCCAGGCAGCGGCGGCGAAGGCAACGGCGGCGGCGCCTTCGCCACCGCCAGCGGGCTGCGGCTCGTCGGCGGCGAAGGCGCGCGCAGCGGCGCGCTGCGCGCTTCAGGGGCCCCTGCGGACACGGCCGCTTCGCTCGGGAAGGCAAGGAAGCGCAACAGCACCATCGCCAGCGCCGCGTGCTCGTCGGGCATCAGCGCCAGCTCGGCGCGGCCGTGCAGCGCCATGCTGTACAGGAGCTGCGTCTCGTCGGGCGCCAGCAGCGGCGCCACGGCGCGCGCATCGTCGGCGTCGGGGTCGCCGGCTTCGAGCGTGCCGGGCGCCACCTGCTCCACCGCCGCTTGCTGCAGCAGCAAGGCGAGCTCGTCGAGCGTGCCGGCGGCGGACTGGCCACGCTGGCGCAGCCCGTCCGCCAGCGCCAGCACGGCGGCGCCGTCGCGCGCGGCCAGCGCCGTGGCCAGCTCGCGCGCGTGGCTGCGTTCGACGCTGCCCAGCATGCGCCGCACCACCGCTTCCTCCAGCCGCCCGCCGCCGTAGGCGATGGCCTGGTCGGCGAGCGACAGGCCGTCGCGCATCGAGCCGCGCGCCGCGCGGCCGAGCAGGCGCAGCGACGCTTCGTCGTGCGGCACGCCCTCGGCCGCGAGCACCTCGGCCAGGTGGGCGCGCACGGTGTCGGGCGCCATCGGCCGCAGGTTGAACTGCAGGCAGCGGCTGAGCACCGTGGGCAGCATCTTCTCGGGGTCGGTGGTCGCCAGAACGAACTTCAGGTACTCGGGTGGCTCCTCCAGCGTCTTCAGGAGCGCGTTGAACGCGTCCTTCGTGAGCTGGTGCGCCTCGTCGATCCTGAAGACCTTGTAGCGGCCGACCCCGGGCTTGTAGGCGGCGCGCTCGATGAGGTCGCGGATCTCGTCGATGCTGCGGTTGCTGGCCGCGTCGAGCTCGATGTAGTCGATGTAGCGGTCGGCGTCGATCTCGCGGCAGGCCTGGCACTGGCCGCACGGCGTGGCGGTGATGCCGCCGCTGCCGTCGGGGCCGGTGCAGTTCAGGCTCTTGGCGAGGATGCGCGAGACGGTCGTCTTGCCGATGCCACGCGTGCCGGTGAACAGGTAGGCGTGATGCAGCCGGTTGCCGGTGAGCGCGTGCGTGAGCGCCGTCACCACGTGCTCCTGGCCGACCATCTGCGCGAAGGTGCGCGGGCGGTATTTGCGGGCCAGGACGACGGTGCTCATCGCGAAGATTCTAGGCGGCGGCCCTGCGGCGGCCCCGCTGCCCCGGCCGCCGCGGCGCAGCGCGAGGCGCGCCGATAATCCGCCGGCCGCACGCCCCCCGATGTCCGCACCGCCCGCATCCTCCCTGCCCTCGGGCGCCGCCGCGCCCGCGCCGCTCGGCCAGCCGCTCAGCTACGAAGAGGCCGGCGTGCGCTACGACGTCATCGACCCGCTGAAGGTGGCGGCACAGCGCGCCGCCGCGGCGACCGCGCCGAGCCTCCTGCGTCACGGTTTCGCCGAGATCGGCGCCTCGCGCGGCGAGTCGGCCTACGTCGTCGACGTCGGGCCGTTCCACCTGGCCAGCATCGTCGAGTGCCTGGGCAGCAAGGCGCTGGTGGCCGACGCGGTGCAGGAACTGACCGGCCGCTGTCACTACGGCGCCATCGCGCAGGACACGATCGCGATGGCGATCAACGACCTCGTCACCGTCGGCGCCACGCCCCTGGTGGTACAGGCCTACTGGGCCGCCGGCGGCAGCGCCTGGTTCGAGGACCGCGGCCGCGCCGAAGCGCTGGTGGCCGGCTGGAAGGCCGCCTGCGACCATTGCGGCGTTGCCTGGGGCGGCGGCGAGACGCCGGCGCTGGCCGGCATCGTCGAGGCCGGCCGCATCGACCTCGCCGCGGCGTGCACCGGCATCGTGAACCCGAAGGAACGCCTGAGCCTGGGCGAAAACCTTGCCGCCGGCGACGCGATCGTGCTGCTGGCTTCCAGCGGCATCCACGCCAACGGCCTCAGCCTGGCGCGCAAGCTGGCCGAACGGCTGCCGCGCGGCTACCTCACCGAGGTGGCGCCGGGCCTTCGCTTCGGCGAAGCGCTGCTCGCGCCGACGACGCTGTACTCGCCCGTGACCGAAGCGCTGTGGGCCGCCGGCGTGCGCGTGCACTACGCGGCCAACATCACGGGCCACGGCTGGCGCAAGCTGCTGCGACACCCGGCACCGTTCACCTACCGCATCGACACCGTGCCGCCGGTGCCGCCGGTGCTCGCGTTCATCGCCCGCGAAGCCGGGCACGACGCCGCCGAGGCCTACGGCACGCTGAACATGGGCGCGGGCTTCGCGCTCTTCGTGCCAGCGGCCCAGGCGGACGCCGCGGTGGCCGCCGCGGCGCGTTGCGGGGTGCCGGCCTGGGTGGCCGGGCGGGTCGAGGCCGGCCCCAAGCGGCTCCTCGTCGAGCCGCTCGGGCTGACGTTCGGCGCCGACGCGCTGGCGCTGCGCTGAGCCCCGGGCTGCTTGGCGGGGCCCGGCCGCCGGGCCGCCGGCGGCCGCGGCGGCCGCGGGTCAGCCCGGATCCCCTGCTCTTGATCGGGCCACGCCGGGTCCGTACATTGCCGCACGTTCATCAGGCGTGCGGCCCTCCGGCGGGCTGCGAAGGACGACAGCGTCATGATCGAATCGCTGGTTGCCGACCGCATCAGCCGCCTCGATGGCGGCGCCGAACCGCTGCTGGCGGTGCAGTTGCCCGGCGGCCGCCGCATCGGCTCGGCGACGGCGGCCGTGCAGCTCAAGCTGCACAGCATGCTGCCGCTGCGGCACGTGGTCAGCGGCAACATCGGGGCGCTCGCCAGCGAGTGCGTCGAGGGGTTGCTCGACATCGAAGGGCCGATGCGCCGCGTCGTCGAGGCGGCTGCCTCGCTGCTGCACGGCGATCCCACCGCCGGCGCGCCCGGCGCGCTGCACGGCGCGGTGCGCACCTCGCTCGTCTCGCGCTGGCGGCATCGCAAGAAGGCCGACGCGCGCCAGATCGAGCACCACTACGACGTCTCCGACGACTTCTACGCGCTGTGGCTCGACCCGCGGCGCGTCTACTCGTGCGCCTACTGGCCGGAGCCCGGCATGACGCTGGCCGCGGCGCAGGAGGCCAAGCTCGAGCACATCTGCAGGAAGCTGATGCTGCGCCCGGGCGAGCGCTTCCTCGACATCGGCGCCGGCTGGGGCGGCCTGCTGCTGTGGGCCGCCGAACGGCACGGCGTGCGCGGCACCGGCATCACGCTGTCGAAGAACCAGCATGCGCATGTCAACCGGCTGATCGCCGAACGCGGCTTGTCCGACCGCGTGCGCATGCTGCTGCTCGACTACCGCGACCTGCCCGAGGACGAGCCCTACGACAAGATCGCCTCGGTGGGCATGTTCGAGCATGTCGGCCGCGCCCGCCTGCCCACCTACTTCGACAAGATCCGGCGCCTGCTCGCCCCCGGCGGCCTGCTGCTGAACCACGGCATCACCGCCGGCGGCACGCGCAACAAGCAGCTCGGCGGCGGCATCGGCGACTTCATCGAGCGCTGGATCTTCCCCGGCGGCGAGCTGATGCACGTCTCGCACGTGCTCGAGGTGATGGCCGACGCCGGCCTCGAGGGCCTGGACACCGAGAACCTGCGCCCGCACTACGCGCGCACGCTGTGGGCGTGGTCCGACGGACTGGAGGCGCGCCTGGAAGCGGCACGCCGCGCCACGGCGGAACGCACGGTGCGCGCCTACCGCTTGTACCTGGGCGGCAGTGCGCTCGGCTTCGAGCGCGGCTGGATGGCCCTGCACCAGACGCTGGCCACGCGCCCGAGCGGCCGCTTCGACGAAGGCGCGCTGCGCGGCAGCCAGAGCGTCTATCCGTTCCGGCGCGACTACATGTATCGGCGCTGAAGGCAGCGCCGGCCGGCGTCGCGGGGCGCTGCCGCACCGCTCTCCCGACCCGGCCGTCCGAAGGCCGAAAGCGGCCGCCCTACAATCGCACCCGACGGGCCTCCTCGCATGGGAGCGCGCCCAACCGGGTCAGGTGGGGAACCAAGCAGCCCTAAGCGTTGCCACCAGTGCCGGGGTCAGGCTCGTCACCTCTTCCACGGCCGCGGCCTCTCGCGAGCTCTCGCGACCCGTCGCGACCTCTCGCGACCTCTCGCGGCCTGGCCGGCGCCCTCGGGGGCCGCCGGCGCCTTCAGAGGCGCAAGGCCTTGTCCGGCCGGTCGGGCCTGCCGGCGCTCTCCAGCACCTCCAGCGGCATCGGCGCGGTTGCGGCGATCCTGCCGTGGCCGGGTTCCTGCAGCGCGTCCAGCAGTTCGCGCAGCGAGAAGTCCAGGGTGCGCCCGTAGCGCTGCACCACGCGCTGCAACGCTTGCTGCGCCTTGGCCGCCGGCAGCACCGCCGCGTCCAGCGCTTCGTTGGCGCAACTGGCCACCAGGCGCAGCGTGTCGTCGTCGGACTCTGCCGTGTGCACCACGGCGTTGGCGGGCAGGCGGCGGATCATCGCTAGCACGCTTTCCTCCAGACCCCACCAGCGGGCCACCGCCTGGCCGATGGCGTCGATGTCGGCGCCCAGCACGGCGTAGGCGGCGCCTTCCTCGCTCATGCCGGGCTCGGCCGGCTCGCCTTCGCGCGCCGGTGCACCCGGCTGCATGAGGCGGCGGATCTGCTGCGCGTCGTCGGCGAAGTGGTACTGCACGACCAGCCGGCCGAGGTTCTGCAAGAGCGTCAGCAGGTAGACCACCTCGCCGTCGTACGCCGCCGGCCGCAGGGCCATCGCCAGGCGGCCGGCGCGCTTGCAGTGGGCGGCGAGCCGTTCGAGCTCGGCGGCCCCGGCGTCGTCCAGCGGCCCCGGCCACCTGCGCAGCGAATGCGCGGCGCGGCGCACCCCTTCCATGCCGATCATCGCGATGGCGCGGCGCACGGTCAGCACCGGGCCGCCGCCGGAAACCTGCGCGCCGCGCACTTGCGCTGTGTTCACCGCGCGCAGCAGTTCGAACGAGAGCGCCAGGTCCTCGAGGACGATCTCGGCCAGCTCATTGGTGCGCTCGCGCTCCATGGTGGCCAGCCGCGCGGCGCGCGCGCCGGCACCGGGCAAAGCGGGCAGCACGCCGGCGGCGCGCAGCTTGTCGGCCAGCAGGCCGAGCACGCCGCCCCCGGCAGCCGACTCGGTCTTCAGCCACCCCTCCAGCGCGTGCAGCAGCGTGCGCGCGTTGCGGTAGCGCTGGCGTTCCTGTCGGTCGGTGGCGCGGTTGACGATGGCGCGCAGCGGCTCGGCGATCGGATGCATGCCGACCCAGGGCAGGCGCACGATCTCGCGCCCCAGCGGCGGCAGGCGCACGAGGGCGCGACCGATGTCGGTTTCCTCGAGCGCCGGCGTCCCGGCGAGCATGCCGTGCAGCAGCAGGCCGGCGGCCAGCACGTCGCGCTCGGCCGCGGCGCGCTGGGTACCCAGCGGTGACGCCGCTGTGAGCCCGCCAGCGGCCGCGGGCGGCACCTCGCCGGCGGCCTCGAGGCCGGCCAGGCGCGCATGACCCTGGTCGTCGACGAGACACATCGCGCCTTGCAGGTCTCCGTGCACGACGCCGGCCTCGTGCGCGTAAGCCAGGCCCTGCAACAGTTCGGCGACCAGGCCCGCGGCTTCGGCGCCCGGCAGGCCCTTCTTCGTCAGCCGGTCGGCCAGTGTCGCGCGGCCGGTCATCTCGTAGGCCACGAACGGCCAGCCGTCCTGAATGCCGAGGTCTACCGCGGGGGCGAGCTGCGGGTGCTCCAGGCGCGCGGCGCGCCGTGCCGCCTGCACCCAGCGCTCCAGCGCCGCGCCGGCCGGCGGTGCCACGCGCGGCAGCACCAGCATCAGCTCGCGCCCGTCGCGCTCGGCGACGAGCCAGTTCATCGTCCGCTCGCTCTTGCCCAGCAGCCGCAGCAGCTGGCGGCGGCCGAAGTGGCGCGTGGCGCCGGCGCTGCGCGGCGATGGATCGGATGCCGGGACGGACATGGTCTTGGCATTGCACCCCGGCCGCCGCGGCGCCGATGCGCCGAACAGCGCGGCAGCGACCGGCCTGTTCGGCTTCAGCCGAGGCCTCGGGCCGGCGGCGCGACGCGCCGGGCCCCGTTCAGGCCGGCACGAGGCGCCCGGCGCCGGTGATGAACGCAGCGCGCACCTCGTCGCCCGGCTGGCTGGCCCGCACCGCGGCGCAGTAGCGCGCCATCTGGCGGCGGTACGGCTCGGCGAAGAGCGGCGAAGTGTCGGGGTCGTCGCCGAGCTTGAAGTCGAGCACCCACCACGTCCGCTGCCGCGGCGCGCCGTCGGGCCCGGCGTCGCGGGGCGCAGCGTCGACCCCGCCGTTTGCCGGCAGCGCCACGAGGCGGTCGATGCGCAGCACTTCGCCCTCGTGCACCAGCGTCACTTCGTTGGCTGCCTCCAGCAGCAGCGCCGGGTCGAAGAAGCGGGCCGCGTCGGCGCTGCCGAGGACGGCGCGCACCGCGCGCTGCACCACGGCGGCCTGCGCCGCGTCGAGGCCGAAAGCGCGCGCCGCGGCGCGGCAGGCGGCCGCGTGCCCGGCCGGCGCGATGGGTGCGTCGGGCCGCGTGATCCACTCCAGCGCCCGGTGCAGCGCGCTGCCCAGCGCCGTGGCGTCGCCGCCCGCGCCCGGCCGTTCGCGTCCGTTCGCGCCACCCGGGGTTGAAGCGGCCGCTGCCGCGGCACCGGGCAGCAGCGGCGGCAACCGCGGCAGCACCGGCACATCGACGGACAGCGCCACGGGCCGCTCGCTGGCGGCTTCGCATGCCGCCGGCCGCCGGGCCGCATCCTGCGCCGGCTTCCACACCGAAGCCACTTCGGCCACCCGCGACCACCAGGTCGGCCCGGCGTTGGCCGAGGACGGCTCGATGCCGCTGAAGACGAGCCATTCACGAGCGCGCGTCATCGCCACGTACAGCGCATTCAGTTCCTCGCGCGCCGCGGCTTCGGCTTCCGCCTGCTGCAGCGGCACGAGCGAGGGCGCCAGCGTCTCGGCGCTGCGCACGAACGCCACCCGGGCGGGAGCGTGGCTGTGCACGGGCCAGTCGACGACGAGCGGCGTCTGCGGCGGCCGCGCGGTCGCATGGCTGTCGGCGACGATCACGGCCCGCGCCTCCAGGCCCTTGGCGGCGTGCACGGTGAGCAGCTGCACGGCGTCGGCCGGCGCCGCCGCCGGCGCCACCAGCGTCCCGGCGCGCAGCGCGCGCACAAAACTGTAGGTCTCGGCGAAGCGCCCGCCACTGGAAACCGGGAACTCGCGCTGGCCACTGTGGCCCAGCGCGGCGGCGAGCAGATCGTCGATGGCGCGCAGGGCCAGCGCGCGGCGCGCCGCCGGAACCGCCGTGGCAAAGCGGGCGACGACGTCGCCTTCGTGCACGATGCGGTCCAGCGCGTCGTGCGGCGGCAGCGATTGCGCGGCACTCATCCAGCCCGGCAGCAGCGCACCCGCGCGCGCCAGCGCGGGGCGCTCGTGGGCGGCGGCGCCGCCTTCGCGCCACAGCGCCCGCAGCCACGAGCAGCGCAGCGTCTTGGCGCGCTCGGCGAGCCAGGCGAGGTCGTCGTCGCCGGCGCCGAACAGCGGACTCTTCAGCGCCCGCGCCAGCGCAAGGTCGTGCCCGGGCGAGACCAGCACGTCGAGCAGCGCGACGATGTCCTGCACTTCGGGCACGTCGCCCAGTGCCAGGCCCTCGGTGATCGCGTAGGGGACGCCCTGCCGGGCCAGTGCCTCGGCCACCGCGGCCAGCACGGCGTTGCGGCGCGCCAGCACCATGATCTCCCCGGCGGCCAGCCCGTGCCCGGCGATCAGCTCGGCGACCGCGGCGGCCACCTGCCGCGCTTCGGCCGCGCGCAGCAGCTCTTCGGATTCGCGCCGCGGCTCGGTCAGCGAGTCGCGCCAGGCCTCCTCGTGCGCCAACGGCCGCTGGCGCGGGCGGGCCGCGGCGCGGGGCGGCCTTGGCACCGGCTCGAGCACGTGCACGCGGCCGGCCAACCCCGAGGCCGTGGTGTGCCGGCGAAACGGCCCCCAGGCACCGGCCGCGACGAGCGGCGGGAAAACCGCGTTCACCACCTGCAGCACGGCAGCGGCGCAGCGCCGCGTGTGGTCGCATTGCAGCAGCGAGCCGTGCAGGCCGTCGGCGACCAGCGCGCGCGCCGCCTCGAAGACGCGCGGCTCGGCGTTGCGGAAGCGGTAGACGCTTTGCTTCGGGTCACCGACGATGAACAGCCCCAGGCCGCGCCCGCCGCTCGCGCCGCCCCCGGCTCCGGCGTACGAGCCGAGCCAGGCGGCCAGCGCCTGCCATTGCAGCGGACTGGTGTCCTGGAACTCGTCGATCAGGACCTGCTGGAAGCGCTGGTCCAGCCGCTGCTGCACCCAGCCCGCGAGCGGCTCGTCGGCCAGCAGCGCGGCGGCGGCGCGCTCGAGGTCGGGCATGTCCACGAGGCCGCGCTCGCGCTTGAGCGTCGCGTACTCGGCCAGCAGCAGGCGCGCCAGCGCCGCGAGCGTGCGCTGGTCGCGCCAGGCGAACCATTGCCGGCGCATGAGGTTCAGTTCCTGCAGCCGCTCGGCCACCTCGGGAACGCCGGCCACCTTGTCGGGGCCGGCGCGCAACCGGTCCTCGGTGAACAGGGCCTTCCGGCAAAGCGCGAAGCACGCGTCGGGGTCGTCGACCGCCAGCGCTTGCGCCAGCTTCTCGCCGGCCTCGCGGGTCCTGCCCTTGCCCGCAAGCAGCGCCGCGGCGGCCTGGCGCAATGGCGCCGCCAGCGGTTCGCTGCGCAGGCGCTGCACCGGATCGCAGGCGTCGTCGTGCCCAGGCCAGCGCGCCGAGACGGGCTCGACCGTCGCTTCGAGAACGCCGGCCTCGGCGGCGCGGCCCACCGCCACCGCCTTGTCGAGCACCGACTCCATCCAGGTCTGCACCGCCGCCCGGCGGTGCCGGCGCACCAGTTCGCCGTAGCGCGCGCGCAGATCGGGATCGGCGAGCACGGAGCGGTGCAGGCGCAGCGTCAGCGGCCGCACGAGCGGCGCCGGGTCCTCGATCGGCTCGAACCCCGCCGGCAGCCCCAGGCGCTGCAGCAGCGCCAGCGGCGCGTGCACGAGGAGCTGGTGGAACCAGGCGAGAAAGGTGCGGATCTCGACCGCGGTGCCTTCGCGCAGCATGCGCTCGCGCAGGCTGCCCCAGCGCGGCGCCAGCGCCTCGGCCTCGGCGGCTGCAAGGCCGCGCGCACGCAGGCCCTCGACGCGCATCTCGTGCGTGGCGTGCGCGTCGTCGAAGGCGACGAGCAGCTCGTCCAGCCGCTCGCGCATCTCGGCGGCCGCCTTGCGCGTGAACGTGATGGCGAGGATCTGCCGCGGCGGCACGCCTTCGAGCAGCGCGCGCAGCATGCGCGACACCAGCATCCACGTCTTGCCGGCGCCGGCGCAGGCTTCGACGACGACCGGCCGCCGCGGGTCGCAGGCGACGGCGTAGAAGGCGTCGCGGCCGGCCTCGGCGCCGTCGATGCGGTAGGCCTCGCTGCCCGCCGCCTCGCCGTCCTCGAGCGTCGCCGGCGCGCTCATCCTGCCTCCGCCCAGTGGTCGCGCCGGCACAGGCCGCGGATCTCGCAGTACCCGCAGGTCTCCTCGCCGAGTGCGGGCAGCGCCGCCCCGGCGCGGATGCGCGCCAGTTCCTCGCCGAGGTGCCGCAGCATCGTGCGCGCGCTGCGGGCCACTTCCTCGTGGGCCACGGTGTCGGGGCCTTCGGCTTCGTCCAGCGCCACATAGGCCGCGCGCAGCTTGTCGTCGGCTCGTCCGTCTTGCAGCAGCAGCGCGGCGTAGACCGCCAGCTGCGTGTCCTCCAGCGGCTCGCGCACCCGCTTGCGCTGCGCGGCCGTGTCGCCGGCCTTGTAGTCGAGCACCTCGAGCGCACCGCCGGGCCCGCTGTCGATGCGATCGATGACGCCCTTCAGCCGTGTCGGTGCCAGCTCGGGCGGCGCCACTTCGCGCGCTGTCTCGCCTTCGCTCCACCGCCAGCCGCCGGCCTCGCGCGCCTGCAGCCAGCGCAGGTATGCGGGCACGAAGACGTCGAAGCTGGCGCGGAACGGCAGCAGCTCGTCGGCGCCGAGGCCGAGCTCCGCGGCCGCGGCATCGGCCGCGGCGTGCAGGCGCGCTGCGTCGCCGCTGGCGGCAGCGGCGGCGCTGCTCGACCCGGTGCGCTGGCGGTGGAATCCCAGCAGCAGCACATGCAGCCAGTTGCCGTAGTCGCGCTTGGACAGCGGATCGGCCAGTTCGTCGGCTTCCTCCAGGCCGAGCACGGCGCGGGCGAAGAACCGGTAAGGACAGGCGCGCAGCGCTTCGATGCGGCTGGCGCTCAGCGTCGCAGGCAGGCGCGCGGGCGCCACCGTCGGCGCCGGCCGCGGCACCGGCGCGACGGCGCGCCGCTCGATGGCGGGCAGCCAGGGCACTTCGTCCGGGGCCGGCGCGCCGTTGGCGGCGAGTGCGAGCCAAAGGCATTCCAGGTCCGGGCTCGCCGCCAGCGGCGCGCCGCCTTCGACCCGCCGCCGCAGCACCGTCAGCGCCGGCGAACGCATCAGCTGCGCCAGGGCCTGCCGCTGCCGGACGGTGCGCTGCGCCGGCGTCGGCAGCCCCAGGGCCTCGGCTTCGCGCGGGCCGACGAGGCCGGGCTGCGGTGTGGCCGGTGCGAGGTGGCGCTCGTCGGCCGCCGGCAATACCACGTGTGCGAACGGCCGCCCGGCAATGCGCGCCAGCGGCGCGATGACGACCTGCGCCGGCGCGCCTTCGTCGAGCGAAGGCGGGACGAACGTCGCCGCGTCGAGCGCCGACTCGACCCAGGCGCTGAAGCCGGCGAGGTCGGTGTGCCACTGCTCGGCGGCAGGAGCGGCGGCACCGGGCATCGCGCCGTCGTCGAGCCACAGCGCCTGCAGCACCTGGCGGCCGGCGGCGTCGGCACGCAGGCGCGCCCACTCGTTGCCGGCGCCCGCGAGCGTGGCGCGCAGCAGGCTCAGCCACTCCGCCAGCGCCAGCGGGCCCACGCCGCGCAATGCATCCAGGTGCGCGGCGCAGGCAGCGGACAGGCGCTCGGCGGCAGCCGCGCTCGGCACGAAGCGGCTGCCGCGCCAAAGGGCTTCGAGGCTGCGCAGCGCGTCGGCCTCGGCCGCCGGCCAGCCCTTGAGCCAGGCGAGCCGCTCGTCGGAGCGCTCGCCCGCACGCGCCGCACGCAGCAACCTCGCCACCCGTGTTGCCGCCACGGTGGTCGACAGGCGCCACCCGGTGTCGTCGACGAGGGCGACACCGCGCCGCTCCAGCAGCGCGCGCACGCGGCGTACGAGCGAGCGGTCCAGCGCCACCAGGCCGACGGGCACGCGACCGGCGGCGATCGCCTCGATCACCTCGGACGCGGTGGCCTGCGCTTCGCTTTCGAAGTCGGCACAAAGCCAGCGTCGAAGGAGCGGCGGGCACGCCACGCCGGCGAAGGCGTCGTCACGGGCCGCGTCGGCAACGAGGCGCAGGGTCGCAATCCGATCGTCGCCGTCGCCGGCGGCAGCGAGCACCGCTTCGGTCAGTTCGTCACGACCGGCAAGCTGCACAGCGACCCAGGCGCCGGGGCGATGCTCGAAGAGCCGGTCGGTGTCGCCCACTGCCGATTGCGATGCCCAGTCGCCAGCCGCAGCCAGCAGGACCGCCTCGACCGCGCCCGGCCCTTGCGGCACCGGCATCGCCGCGCGCAGGGCGGCGCTGCGTTCGGCGCGCAGCCGCCCCGGCGGCTTGGCCAGCAAGGCCAGGCGCAGTGCCGCCGCCGCATCGGCCAGTTGCTCGGCGCGGCGGGCCAGGCCGGCGGGGTCGGCTGGTTCCAGGGCGCCGGGCTCCGCGGGCAACGACTGGCGCAGCCACGCTGCCGCGTGCAGGCGGTCGGCCACCGGCTCACCGGCGCAGCTGCCGGCGTCGTGCTCGACCGGCGGCCCCAGCGCCGCGGCCAGGGTCAGCGGTGTTTCGATGCGCGGCATCCACGCACCGGCCCCGCAAGCGCGCGACGCCTCGGCGAAGGCCGCGCGCGCCGGGGCGATCAACGCCGCGTACGGCACCAGCACCACGGCGTCGCGCAACGGCACGCCGCGCGAGCCCAACCACCGCGTCGCCTGCGCGGCCAGCGCGTGCCACATCGCCGGCAAGGCTGACCCGTTTGGCAAGCAGATTTCGTCTATGGCAGCCATTGACAGCTCATTGCGGGCCGCCGGCCCCGCGACGGACGCGGATCAGGACCCCTGTGTCAGAATGATTGTGCCCAAGCAGGCTTTGGTGTCCGTCCCGTTCGGCGGCGCGGCGGCTGGGTGTGCGGAGAAGGGATCCATGAGCAGCGAGTTGATCAAGCACGTGACCGACGATTCGTTCGGCGAAGACGTGGAGAAGGCCGACAAGCCCGTGCTGGTGGACTTCTGGGCCGAATGGTGCGGGCCGTGCAAGATGATCGCCCCCATCCTCGACGAGGCGGCCAAGACCTATGACGGCAAGGTGCAGATCGTCAAGATGAACGTCGACGAGAACCGCGACATCCCGGCGAAGTTCGGCATCCGCGGCATCCCGACGCTGATGCTCTTCAAGGGCGGCGAGCACGCCGCCACCAAGGTGGGCGCGCTGAGCAAGGCGCAGCTGACCGCATTCCTCGACGGGCATCTATAATCCGCCCGCAGCGGCCGCGCCCCGGAGGGCGCGGCCGGCCAGCCGAGAGGCAAGAGGCCACCAGAGCCCAGCCGCACCGCGATCGCCGGCCCTGCCAAGAAGGGTGACCGGCTCGACAGCGGCAGCCGCGGGGGTCACGCTCCACGCGGCCTTCGTGCCGCCCCCCGTTTTCCCCAGCAACGCCAGCGCCACCGCGGCGGCCAGCACGCATCGGGCGTGCTGAGCCGGCCCCGGCGGGCCGGGCCCGAGGGTGCCCCGAAGATGCATCTGTCCGAACTGAAGGCCATGCACGTGTCCAAGCTCATCGAGATGGGCGAGGCACTGGAGATCGAGAACGTCAGTCGCCTGCGCAAGCAGGAATTGATGTTCGCGATCATGAAGAAGCGCGCCAAGGGCGGCGAGCAGGTCTTCGGCGATGGCGTCCTCGAGGTGCTGCCCGACGGGTTCGGCTTCCTGCGCTCGATCGACACCAGCTACATGGCGAGCACGGACGACATCTACCTGTCGCCCAGCCAGGTGCGCCGCTTCAACCTGCACACCGGCGACATGGTCGAAGGCGAGGTGCGGGTGCCCAAGGACGGCGAGCGCTACTTCGCGCTGGTGAAGGTCGACCGCGTCAACGGCCTCACTCCCGAGGAGAGCCGGCACAAGATCATGTTCGAGAACTTGACGCCGCTGTTCCCGAAGGAACAGTTCAAGCTCGAACGCGACATCAAGAGCGACGAGAACATCACCTGCCGCATCATCGATCTCGTCGCGCCGATCGGCAAGGGCCAGCGCGCCCTGCTCGTGGCGCAGCCGAAGACCGGCAAGACGGTGATGATGCAGCAGCTGGCGCACGCGCTCGTCGCCAACCACCCCGAGATCCACCTCATCGTGCTGCTCGTCGACGAGCGGCCCGAGGAAGTGACCGAGATGCTGCGCACGGTGCGCGGCGAGGTCATCAGCTCCACCTTCGACGAACCGGCGGCGCGCCATGTGCAGGTGGCCGAGATGGTGATCGAGCGCGCCAAGCGCCTGGTCGAGTTGAAGAAGGACGTGGTGATCCTGCTCGACTCGATCACCCGCCTGGCGCGCGCCTACAACAACGTGCTGCCCTCTTCGGGCAAGGTGCTCACCGGCGGTGTCGACGCCAACGCGCTGCAGCGGCCCAAGCGCTTCTTCGGTGCCGCGCGCAACACCGAGGAAGGCGGCACGCTCACCATCATCGGCACCGCGCTCATCGACACCGGCTCGAAGATGGACGAGGTCATCTACGAGGAATTCAAGGGCACCGGCAACTGCGAGATCCACCTCGACCGCCGCATGGCCGAGAAGCGCGTCTACCCCTCGATCCTCATCAACAAGAGCGGCACCCGGCGCGAGGAGCTGCTGCTCAAGCCCGAGATCCTGCAGAAGACCTGGATCCTGCGCAAGCTGCTCTATCCGATGGACGAGATCGAGGCGATGGAGTTCGTGCTCGAGAAGATGAAGGCGACCAAGGGCAACCTCGACTTCTTCGACATGATGCGGCGCGGCGGGTGAAACGGCGGCCGGGCACAGGCCCCTGCCGCTGCACCGCCGCTAGAATGCGTAGTTTTCGCGCCCTGGCAAGTGCGCCCAATGGATGAGCACCGTCCGTGGCGTGGCTGCCGCAACCCCCGAGGCAACGACATGAAAGAAGGCATCCACCCCGTGTACCGCGAGGTCTGTTTCCAGGACCTGAGCAACGGCCACAAGTTCGTCACCCGTTCCTGCGTGCAAACGAAGGAGACGGTGAAGATGGACGACGGCCGCGAACTGCCGCTCGTCAAGGTGGAAGTGACCAGCGAGACGCACCCGTTCTACACGGGCACGCAGAAGAGCGTGGACAGCCTCGGCGGCCGCGTCGAGAAGTTCCGCAACAAGTTCGCCCGCGTCGGCATCAAGAAGTAGCCGGCAAGCCGGCAAGCCTGCGACTGCGCGCCGCGAAGGCGCAGGCAAGTGACAAGGGGCAGCGAAGGCTGCCCCTTCGCACTTGCGGCGCACGCGCGCTGATTACGTCGGCTCAGGCCGCGCAAACCGGACGGCCGCCTTCACGTCCGTTCACGCTGGCCCGCTAGCATCGCGGCGGCGTGAACACCTCCAACGCGGCCCCCAACCCAGCCCTGGTGACCGAGCGCGGCGCGCGCGCGTTGCCGCGCCTGCCGCTGCTGCTGCTGTGCGCGGCCTACGTCCTGCCCGGGGTCATCGGCCGCGACCCCTGGCGCAATGCCGACCTCGCCGCCTTCGGCCAGATGGCGGCGATCGCCGACGGCCGCACGCCGTGGTGGATGCCGACGCTGGGCGGCGTCGCCGGCGACACGGGCCTCTTGCCGCACTGGCTGGGCGCCGGCTTCATTGCCGTCCTCGGGCCGCTCGTCGGCCCGGAGTTCGCGGCCCGCATTCCGTTCGCGCTGCTGCTCGCCGCGGCTCTGGCGCTCACCTGGTACACCACGTTCCACCTGGCGCGCACCGACGCCGCGCTGCCGCTGCCTTTCGCCTTCGGCGGCGAAGCGGAGCCGGTGGCCTATGCGCGCGCCATCGCCGACGGCGCGGTGCTGGCGCTGATGGCCTCGCTCGGCCTGCTGCAGCTCGGCCACGAGACGACGCCCGAGCTGGCACAGCTTGCCGCCACCGCCCTCTTCCTCTACGCGCTGGCCGCAGCACCGTTCCGGCCGCTGCGGGCGCGGCTGGCCGTGCTGGCGGCGCTGCCGGCACTGGCGGGCAGCGGCGCGCCGAGCATGGCGATGGCGATGGGCGCCGGCGGCATCGCCGTCTGCGCGTTCTCCAGCTATCCACAGGTGCGTCGTTATGCGCCGTGGATCGGCGCCGCCGCCGTGCTGGCCGCGCTGACCGCGCAAGGGCTGGGTGCGTGGCGCTGGCGCTCGCCCGGGCTCGACTGGGCCCAACTCCCGGGGATCGCCCGCCAGTGGGCCTGGTTCATGTGGCCGGGCTGGCTGCTGGCGCTGTGGACGCTGTGGCGCTGGCGGCGGCACCTGCTGCACCGGCATCTGTCGGTGCCGCTGACCGGGCTGATCGTCGCCCTCGCCGCCAACCTGGCGATGGGCGGCTCGGACCGCGCGCTGATGCTCGGCCTGCCGGGCGCAGCCGTGCTCGCGGCGCTGGCGCTGCCGACCTTCCGCCGCAGCACTGCCGCGGCGGTGGACTGGTTCTCGATGCTCTTCTTCACCGCCGGCGCCGCGTTCATCTGGCTGATGTACGTGGCGATGCAGACCGGCATGCCGGCCAAGCCGGCGGCCAACGTCGCCAAGCTGGCCCAGGGGTTCGACGCCAGCTTCGCGCCGCTGCCCTTCGTGCTGGCCCTGGCGGGCACGATGGCGTGGATCTGGCTCGTGCGCTGGCGCACCGGCCGCCACCGCGAAGCGCTGTGGAAGAGTCTCGTGCTGCCCGCCGGGGGCGTGACGCTGTGCTGGCTGCTGGCGATGACGCTGTGGCTGCCGGTGCTCGACTTCGCGCGCAGCCCGCGGCTGTGGGTGGAGCGCATCGCGGCGCACATTCCGGCCGACCTGCCGGCGGACACCTGCGTCGCCGCGCCCGGGGCCACCGCTGCGGCGGTGGCCGCGTTCGAGCACTATGGCCGCTGGCACGTCGATGCGCGGCGCGACCCGGCGGCCACGACGCCTTGCCGCTACCTGCTGCTGATCTCGCGCACGCGACCACTGCCGGCTGCGCCGCCCGGGTACGAGCAGATCGCCGAAGTGCAGCGCCCGGCCGAACGCGACGAGCGCACGCTCGTCTTCCGGCGCCGGGATTAGGGCGCCCTTTCGCTCCCTAGGCCGCCAGCGGCTCGTTCGACGCCGCCCGCCGCCGCACGCGCCCCGGCGGCAGCAAGAGTCGGAACGTCGAGCCGAGGCCGGGCTCGCTGTCGACCTGCACCTCGCCGCCGTGACGCTGCGCGACGTGCTTGACGATCGCCAGGCCGAGCCCGGTGCCGCCGGTCTCGCGCGAGCGGCTGCCCTCGACGCGGTAGAAGCGCTCGGTGATGCGCGGCAGGTGTTCGCGCGCGATGCCGATGCCGGTGTCGGCAACCTCCAGAACGCCGCCGCCGTCGTCGCGCCAGCGCCAGGCGGCCGTGATGCGGCCGCCCTCGGGCGTGTAGCGGACGGCGTTGGCGAGCAGGTTGCCCAGGGCGCTGAGCAGTTCCCGATCATTGCCGGCGACCTCGGCGTCGGCGCCGTCGCTGAACTCGATGCGATGGCGCCCGGCGGACAGCGCCAGCGCATCGGCGCGCACCGCATCGAGCAGGCTGCCGACGCCGACCCAGCGGTCGCCGGCCGGCTGCGGGCTGCCCTCCAGCTGCGCCAGCGTCAGCAGGTCGGCCACCAACGCATGCATGCGCGTGGTCTGCTGCTGCATCAGCGCCAGCACGCGCTGGCGTTCGGGCTCCGACAGCGGAAGCTGCGCCAGCGTCTCGAGGAACCCGGCCAGCACGGTCAGCGGGGTGCGGATCTCGTGCGAGACATTGGCCACGAAGTCGCGCCGCATCGCTTCGGCCCGCTCGCGTTCGGTGATGTCCTGCGACAGCACCAGCTTCATGCCGTCGCCGTAGGGGCGGATCAGCACCTGCAACGTGCCGCGTTCGGCGCTGCCCGGCAGCAGCACGGGCTCGTCGAAGGCACCTTCCTGCAGGCAGCTCACGAACGCCGGCGCGCGAATGAGATTGGTCACCCTCTGCTGAAGGTCGCGGTGCGGGTCGAGCCCGAAGTGCTGCGCCGCGACGGCGTTGCACCACTCGATGTGCTCCTGGGCATCGAGCAGCAGCACGCCGTTGGGCGACGCCTCGATGCCCGAGAGGAACTGGCGCAGCCGTTCGCGCTCGTCGCCGAGCGCCTTCTCACGCAGCCGCAGTGCACGCTCGACGCGATAGGCCACCTCGCCCCAGAAGCCGCCGGTGCGCGGCGCGCGCCCCTCCATCGAGCCGCGCAGCCATTTCAGCAGCCGCTGCGCCTGCAAGGCGTCGCGCAGGGCCACCGCGCCGACGAACACCGCGGCGCCGACCAGCACACCGAGCGCCTGGCTGCCGGCCATGGAGCCGACTGCCGCGCCCAGCAGCACGCCCGCCACTGCCGCGGCGGCCGGGGCGATGTCGCGCAGGGAGAGCCAGGCCATCGATGAACGGGCTCAGGTCGCCGCGTGCTGCGTCGCCGGGCCCAGGGCCGGGTTCGCGGTCAGCCGATAGCCGGCACCGCGCACCGTCTCCACGAGGCCGGCGCATTGCGCCGGCGCCAGCGCCTCGCGCAGGCGCTTCACGTGCACGTCGACCGTTCGTTCCTCGATGAAGACATGGTCGCCCCATACGCGGTCGAGAAGCTGCGCGCGGCTGTGCACGCGCTCCGGGTGCGTCATCAAGAAGTGCAGCAGGCGGAACTCGGTGGGCCCGAGCTTCAGCTCCACCGGGCTGCCATGGAGGTCACGACGGACCCGCCGCGTCGCCGGGTCCAGGCGCAGGCCGGCGACTTCGACGGCCGCTTCCAGCGCCTGCGGCGCCCGCCGCCGAAGCACCGAGCGGATGCGGGCCATCAGCTCGCGCGGCGAGAACGGCTTGGTCAGGTAGTCGTCGGCGCCGGCGTCGAGGCCGGCCACCTTGTCGCCTTCTTCGACGCGCGCCGTCAGCATGATCAGCGGCAGCTCGCGGGTGCGCGCGTCGGCGCGCCAGCGGCGCGCCAGCTGCACGCCGGACTGTCCGGGCAGCATCCAGTCCAGCAGCACCAGATCGGGCAGGCGCGCGGCGACGGCCGCCTGCGCCGCCTCGGCATCGGCGACGCAGGTCACTTCGTGGCCCGAATGGCGCAGCTGCAACGCGACGAGCTCGGCGATCGCCGGTTCGTCCTCGACCACCAGCACCAGGCTCATCGCAGCGCGCTCTCCACTTCGGCCACCGTGGCATGGCGCACGTCGGCGCCCTTGACGACGTAGATCACCGCCTCGGCCAGGTTCTTGGCGTGGTCGCCGACGCGCTCGATCGCCTTGGCGACGAAGACGAGGTCGATGCTGGCCGAGATCGTGCGCGGGTCTTCCATCATGTAGGTGATGAGCTTGCGCAGCAGGCCCTCGAATTCGCGGTCGATCTGGTCGTCGTGCTTCAGCACCTCGAGGGCGCCGGCGGTGTCCAGGCGAGCGAACGCATCGAGCGCACGGCGCAGCTGCGCCACGGCCAGTTCGCTCTCGAAGCGCAGGTCGGCCACCGGCAGCCGGGTCGAGGCGCCCGACGCGATCAGCCGCTGCACCACGCGCGCCACGCGCGCGGCCTCGTCGCCGACGCGCTCGAGGTTGGCGATGGCCTTGTGCACGGCGATCAACAGGCGCAGGTCGCGCGCGGTCGGCTGGCGGCGGGCGATGATGGCGCCGAGCTCGCGGTCGATTTCCATCTCCAGCTGGTTGACGCGCGCTTCCTGGCGCAGCACCTGCTCGGCGGTCTCGGCGCTGAAGTGGCGCAGCGCGACCATCGCCTGCGCCACCTGGCTCTCGGCGATGCCGCCCATCTCGAGAACGCGCGTCGAGATGCCGGCGAGTTCGGCATCGAACTGGGTGGACAGATGCTTGTCGGTCACGTGCGGCCTCTCCTTCGGCGTCAGCCGAACCTTCCGGTGATGTAGTCCTCGGTGTCCTTCTTCCTCGGCTTCATGAACAGCTGCGCCGTCGGCCCGAACTCGACGAGGTTGCCGAGGTACATGTAGGCCGTGTAGTCGCTGACCCGCGCCGCCTGCTGCATGTTGTGGGTGACGATCATTACCGTGTAGTCGCTCTTGAGCTCGTCGATGAGCTCCTCGATCTTGCCGGTGGAGATGGGGTCCAGCGCCGAGCAGGGTTCGTCCAGCAGCAGCACCTCGGGCCTGATGGCAATGCCGCGTGCGATGCACAGCCGCTGCTGCTGCCCGCCCGAGAGGCTGGAGCCGCTGTGCTCGAGCTTGTCCTTGACCTCGTTCCACAGCGCCGCCTTCTTCAGCGCCCACTCCACGCGCTCGTCCATCTCGACGCGCGGCAGCGTCTCGAACAGGCGCACGCCGAAGGCGATGTTGTCGCGGATCGACATCGGGAACGGCGTCGGCTTCTGGAAGACCATGCCGACCCTGGCGCGGATCAGCGTCACGTCGGTCTTGCTGGCGAGGATGTCCTCGCCGTCCAGCGTCACGCTGCCGACGGCGCGCTGCTCGGGGTACAGCTCGTACATGCGGTTGAACACACGCAGCAGCGTGCTCTTGCCGCAGCCCGAAGGGCCGATGAACGCCGTCACCTTGCGTTCGGGGATGTCGAGGTTGATGCCCTTCAGCGCGTGGAAGCCGCCGTAGAAGAAGTCCAGATCGCGCACCGAGATCTTGACCTTCTCGAGGGCGGGCAGGCCGCCGGCGGTGTCCATGCAGCGTCGCCCCTAGTTCTTGTTGCGCGTCAGCGTGCGCGCCACGATGTTCAGCGCCAGCACGCCGGCGGTGATGATGAACACCCCCGCCCAGGCCAGCTTCTGCCAGTTCTCGTAGGGGCTCATCGCGAACTTGAAGATCGTCACCGGCAGGCTGGCCATCGGCGCGCCGAGATCAACGCTGAAGAACTGGTTCGACAGCGCGGTGAACAGCAGCGGCGCCGTCTCGCCGGCGATGCGCGCCAGCGCCAGCAGCACGCCGGTGATGACGCCGGCGCGCGCCGCCTTCAGCGTCACCGAGGAGATGACCTTCCACTTCGGCGTGCCGAGCGCGTAGGCCGCTTCGCGCAGCGCGTTCGGAATCAGGCCGAGCATGTTCTCGGTCGTGCGCACGACCACCGGGATGACGATCAGCGCCAGCGCCAACACGCCGGCCAGGCCCGAGAAGCTCCTCATCCGCACCACGACAACGGCGTAGACGAAAAGGCCGATGACGATCGACGGCGCCGACAGCAGGATGTCGTTGACGAACCCCGTCACTGCGCCGAGCACGCTGCGCTTGCCGTATTCGGCCAGGTAGATGCCGGCCATGACACCGATCGGTGTGCCCAGCCCCGTCGCCAGCGCCACCATCACGAGCGAGCCGACGATGGCGTTGGCCAGCCCTCCCGTGGCCGCCTGCGGCGGCGGCGTCGACTCGGTGAACACCGACAGCGCCAGGCCGCCGAGCCCCAGGCGCACCGTCTCGACGAGGATCCAGATGAGCCAGAAGAGCCCGAACGCCATCGCGGCCAGCGCCATGCCCAGCGCGAGCACGTTGACGGCCTTGCGCCGCCGGTGCAGGCGCATGCGCTGCGCGTCGGCGCCGGCCGGGGGGGCGGGTGCGGACGACGCGGCGGCTCTCACGCCCGGTTCCCTTCGCCGCGGCGCAGACGCGACAGCAGCACCTTCGACAGCGCCAGCACGACGAAGGTGATGAAGAACAGCACCAGCCCGAGGTAGATCAGCGAAGCCTGGTGCAGGCCTTCGTCGGCCTCGGCGAACTCGTTGGCCAGCGCCGAGGTGATGCTGTTGGCGGCCTGGAACAGCGACAGCGAGTCGAGCTGGTTGAAGTTGCCGATGACGAAAGTGACCGCCATCGTCTCGCCGAGCGCCCGCCCGAGGCCGAGCATGATGGCGCCGACGACGCCGGTCCGGGTGTACGGCAGCACGACCCTGGACACCACCTCCCAGGTGGTCGAGCCGAGGCCGTAGGCCGACTCCTTCAGCATCGGCGGCGTCGTCTCGAAGACGTCGCGCATCACCGCGGCGATGAACGGAATGATCATGATCGCCAGGATGATGCCGGCCGCGAGCAGGCCGATGCCCACCGGCGGACCCGACACCAGCGCTGCGAGCACCGGCACGCCGCCCAGCAGCTTTTGCAGCGGCTGCTGCACGAACGTGGCGAGGATCGGCCCGAAGACGAGCAGGCCCCACATGCCGTAGACGATCGAAGGCACCGCGGCGAGCAGTTCGATCGCCACGCCGAGCGGCCGCTTCAGCCAGGTCGGCGACAGCTCGGTGAGGAAGACGGCGATGCCGAAGCTCACCGGCACCGCGATGACCAGCGCGATCACCGAGCTCATCAGCGTGCCGAAGATCATCACCAGGCCGCCGAACTTCTGCTGCACCGGGTCCCATTGCGCCGAGGTGAGGAAGCCGAGGCCGTACTGCCGGATCGCCGGCATCGCGCCGATGAGCAGCGAGACGACGATGGCCGCCAGCAGCGCCAGCGTCACCCAGGCCGAGAGGTACGCCAGCAGCGCAAAGGCGCGGTCGGCCCACGGCAGCACGCGGCGGCGCCGGCCTGCACCGGCCTCACCGGCCTCACCGGCCTCACCGGCCTCACCGGCCTCGTCGGCCCTCGGCGCAGGTGGCGCGATGCCGGCTCGCTGTTGCAGGGTTTCGCTCGCGAAAGTGGCGCCCAACAGGGCCTCCATCGATTGTGCCGGGCGGGCCGCAGTGCAGGTGCGGACGTTCGGCCGTCGCCAGGCGAAGCCAGCGGCGGCCGGCCGGCCGGGCGGTGCGGGCCCGCCGGCCCGTCACGGGACGATCGGCCTGCCGGCTTCGTCGCGCAATGCGCTCGCCCATTGCTTCCTGACCAGCGCCTTCACCGCCTCGGGCATCGGCACGTAGTCGAGTTCCGCCGCCATCGCGTCACCCTTGCCGTAGGCCCAGTCGAAGAACCGCACCACGCTCAACGCCGCCTGCTGCTTCGCTTGCGCCCTGTGCATGATGATGAAGGTGGCGCCGCTGATCGGCCAGGCGGCCTTGCCCGGCTGGTCGGTCAGCACCTGGTGGAACGTCTTGCCCCAGTCAGCGCCGGCCGCCGCGGCCTTGAAGCTGTCGTCGCCGGGCGCCACGAACTGGCCGTCCTTGTTCTTCAGCAGCGCGAAGGCCATCTTGTTCTGCTTGGCATAGGCGTATTCGACGTAGCCGATCGCGTTCGGCAGCCGCTGCACGAACGCCGACACGCCTTCGTTGCCCTTGCCGCCGGCACCCACCGGCCAGTTGACGGCTGTGCCTTCGCCGACCTTCGCCCTCCACTCGGCGTTCACCTTCGAGAGGTAGCTGGTGAACAGAAACGAGGTGCCCGAACCGTCGGCGCGGCGCACCGGCGCGATCGCCGCAGCGGGCAGCGGCACGCCGGGGTTCAGCGCCGTCACCGCCGGGTCGTTCCACTGGGTGATCTTGCCGAGGAAGATGTCACCCAGCACCTGGCCGGTGAGCTTGAGCTGGCCCGGCTTGATGCCGGCGATGTTGACCACCGGCACGACGCCGCCGATCACGGTCGGGAACTGGATCAGGCCGTCGGCGGCCAGTTCCTCGTCCTTCAGCGGCGCGTCGCTGGCGCCGAAGTCGACCGTCTTGGCCTTGATCTGCTTGATGCCGCCACCGGAGCCGATCGACTGGTAGTTGAGCCGGGCACCGGTGGCCTTGTTGTAGGCGTCGGCCCACTTGGCGTAGACCGGAGCCGGGAAAGAAGCGCCGGCGCCGGTGATGTCCTGGGCAGCGGCAAGCGCCGAAGCGGCGAAAGCGGCCATGAAAGCCGTCAGGCGAAGCAGCGTCATCGCGCGAACTCTCGAATCGGTTGGTACGCCGCTCACTGTAGAAAGGCACCGTGACAGCCGCGTGACACCGGCGGCCCGCCGCCGTCACAGGTCGCGCTGAACGCGGTGCCAGAGCCGGCCGAGCCCGCGCACGCGCCGATCGGTGTCGGCGAGCAGCCAGCCTTCGGCGTAGGCGGCCGCGCTGGCCAGCGATGCGTCGGCCTGAGCCAGCCGCGCCAGGCCACGCACGGCGACCTGGGCATCGTTGAGCAGCCCGAGTTGCTCCTGCAACGCGCCCAACGCGCGCAGGCGGCGGCGGCCGGCGCCACCAGGGTCGAGCGCGCCGAGCAGGCTGGCGGCGTGGCGCAGCTTCTTGGCGGCGATGCGGACTTCGTGCCGCACCTCGGGGCTGGCCCCGGGCAGTTTGCCGCCGCACCGCAGCAGCTTCCTGCGCAGGCGCCGAAGCTTCGCCGCCGCATAGGCCTGGAGTTCGTCGGCGGCGGCATCGCCGGGCTCGGCGACGCCGCAGGCCCAGGCCATCAGGGCGAGTTGCCAGGCCACGTGGCGCGGCGAACGCACCAACCGCACGGCCTCATGGCGGGCACGCACCGCCGCGGCCACGGCAGCGGCCCGAAGCGTGTCGCCCGCGATGCCGGTCGCTGCCGGCGGCGCCGGCACGCGCACGAGCGACTCATGCGCCAGCACCTCGGCATCGCGGACGCGGCCGAGGGTCGTCGCGGCCCACTTCACCTCGTTCAGCAGTGCCGGCGGCGGACTCGCGAAGTCCTTGAACAGCCCGAGCGCCGAGCGCAGGCGGCGCAGGCCGACACGCATCTGGTGCACGTACTCGGCGTCCGTGGTCTCGATGACGCCGGTCTCGTTGGCCTGCACGTGCGCGAGGCACTCGGCAACGACGAGGCGCATCGCTGCGGCGCGATCCGCCGAGCGCGACAGCGGCACGGCCTCGGCCTGCCGCGGCGCAGCCGCCACTGGCGCCAGCAAGGCAAAGCCGCGTTCGGCCTTGCCCCGAGGCTCGGGCCGAAGCGGCAGGTCGCGCTGCAGGCCCGCGGCCAGCTCGAACAGCGCCTGCTCGGTGCCGGCCTTCAGCTCGAGCTCGAGTTCGCACAGGGGCAAGGCCTTTGCGCACGCCTGCACTTGACCGACATCGAGTGCCAGCTCGACGAGGTCGCCCTTGGCCGAGCGCAGCAACCAGGTGGTGCGCCGGTAACGCGTGTGCACGCGCTGCGACAGCTCGCCAGTGGCCGCAGCCCGCCGCAGCAGATCGGCCAGGTCGGCCGCCGCCGCGGGCAACGCCGAGGCCATCGCCGCGATGTCCAGTTCGCGGTCTCGCAGCGGCAGCTCGCACTCCTGAAGCCTGTGCAGGCCGCCGGCCGAGCGCGCGCCGCGGCCGGCGCCGGGCAGCCGCTTCAGGGTCTGCCAGTGGCTGCCGCCAATGCGGCGCAGGCGCAGCTCGACCTGCTGGCGCCACAGCAGCAGCGCCGGCGTGTCGACGTACCAGTTCTCCACTTCGCGCGAGCGCGGCGCTCGCTCACGGTAGTGGCGAACGAGCGGATGCTCGCCCACCGCACGCACCGCCGCCGGGTCCAGCGCCAGCTTGAGTTCGATCTCCATCGCAGAGGCGCGCAACAAGGTGGGCCGGCTGGCGGGGCAGGCGGGGCGGGGGCTGGCGGGGCTGGCGCGCCGGCCGCCTTCAACCGGCGACGAAGTCGAAGGTGCGGTCCACGCGCCGCCAGTGGGCCGCCTCTTCTTCGAGCAACACCGCCGAGCGCGGGTGCTGCGCCGCCCAGCCACCGCCGACCTCGACGCGGTAGCCGCTGCCGCGCCGCGCCAGGCCGAGCCCGTCCAGGCTCGGCGCGCGCCGCGCGTGGCACAGCAGCACCCCCAGGCGCAGGCACAGGAGCTGGTCGCGCAGCTCGCCTTCATCGAGCCACTGCGCCACCTTGCGCAGGCCACCGCGCTGGCCGAGCAGCAGCACGCCCATGCGTTCGAGCTGGTGCAGTGCGAAGCCGGCGCCGTCGGAGTGCTCGAGGATGTAGGCGCCGTGCCGGTTGTAGCCGTCGTGCGCCACGGCACGACCGATCTCGTGCACCGCGGCCGCCCAGGCGAGCTCGCGCGCCAGTTGCTGCGTGGCGCGGTCGCGCTTGGGCTGCAACCCGGCGAACAGCCGCGTCGCCGCCTCGCCGACGCGCGCCGCCTGGGCGGCGTCGGCGCCGAACTTCTGCTGCAGGCGCTGCACCGTGCGCTCGCGCACGTCGAGCGTGGCGACCCGGCGATCCAGCATCTCGTACAGCACGCCGTGGCGCAACGCGCCGCGCGCACTGTGCATCGTCTCCAGGCCGACCAGCGCAAAGACGGCGCGCAGCGTCGCCACGCCGCCGCCGATGACCGCGCGGCGGTCCTCCTTCAGGCCTTCGATCTCGAGGCGGTCGACATGGCCGGCGCGGAGCAACTCTTCGGCCAGCCAGTCGAGGCCGTCCCGGGTGACGATGCCCTCGCCCTGGCCGTTGGCGGCGAGGATGTCGGCAATGGCACCCACGGTGCCCGACGAGCCGTAGGCTTGGTCCCAGCCGCGTTCGGCAAGGAAGCTGAGCGCGTCTTCGAGCACGGCCTGCGCCGCCAGCGTCGCGGCATCGAGCGCGCTGCGCGACAACCGCCCGTCGGCGAAGTGCCGCATCGACACATTCACGGAGCCGACGGGGTACGACTCCACCTTGCTCGGCGCGTAACCGCGGCCGAGCACGAGCTCGGTCGAGCGGCCACCGATGTCGACCACCAGGCGCCTTTCGTCGATTTCGGGCAGCAGGTGTGCCACCCCGGCGAAGATGAGGCGCGCTTCCTCGCGGCCGGAGATCACGTCGATCGGAAAGCCGAGCATGCGGTGTGCCGGCACCAGGAACTCGGCACGGTTGCGTGCCTCGCGAAAGGTCTGCGTCGCCACCGCGCGCACGTTCTGCGGTGCGAAGCCGCGCACGCGCTCGGCGAAGCGGGCCAGGCAGTCCCAGCCGCGCTGCATCGCCGCCGCACCGAGCTGGCCCTCGCTGTCGAGCCCGGCGCCCAGGCGCACCGTCTCCTTCAGGTACTCGACCCGCTCGAGCTGGCCGTGCGCAACGCGGCCGATCTCCAGCCGGAAGCTGTTCGAGCCGAGATCGATGGCGGCGATCGACTGGCCGTCGGTCATGCGGGCGGCAGAGGCGGAAGCAACGGGGACATCGCGCGCAGCATAGCGCGCAGACTGCCAGAAGCCCTCGGCGCTTGGATCGTGCGCTGAAGCGCCCGGGCCTCTACACCATCTCCGGCGTCAGCGCGACGTGCAGCACGACCTGCAACGCGCCATCGCGTTCACGCCCGCGCAGCCAGAGCACGCCGCCCTTGCGGATCGTCCACGGGCGCATCTGGCCGCCCACCCCTTCGCTCAACAGCGTGCCGGCGGCCATGCCCAGGGCCGGCTGGTGGCCGACGACGAGCACGGGTTCGCGTGCGTCGGGCCAGTGCGCCGCTGCGAGGAGAGCCTGCGCCGAACCGTGCGGCGCCAGCTCTTCGATCGTCTTGAACTTGCGCTCCAGCGCCTTGGCGGTCTGCTGCGTGCGGACGGCCGGGCTCACCAGGATGCGGGTCGTTGCCGCGAGCTGGCGCCCGAGCCAGGCCGCCATGCGTTCGGCCTGGCGCTCGCCCTTGGGCGTCAGCGCTCGCGCGAGGTCGTCGCCACCGACGGGTGCCTCGGCGGCTTCGGCGTGACGCCAGAGGATCAGGTCCACGCCCGGCACTCTAGGTCGTGCCCATCTCAACGGCGTGACAGGGGCCGTCTCAGCCGCTGGTCGCCGCGGCGGCCAGCCGTTCGGCACAGCGGCGGCCGCGTTCGGCGTCGCGCGCTTCGACCATCACGCGCAGCACCGGCTCGGTGCCGGAGGCGCGGATCAGCACGCGGCCATCGCCGGCCAGTTCGCGCTCGACGCGCTCGCGCTCGCCGTCCAGCGTGGCATTGCGCTTCCAGTCGCTGCCGTCGCGCAGCCGCACGTTGAGCAGCGTCTGCGGGAAGAGCTGCACGCCTTCGAGCAGCGCCGCCAGCGGCCGCCCCTGGCGCCGGATGGCCTGCAGGATCTGCAAGGCGCTGACGATGCCGTCGCCGGTGGTGTGGCGGTCCAGCGCCAGCAGGTGCCCGGAGCTTTCGCCGCCGAGCTGCCAGCTGCGCGCCGCGAGTTCCTCGAGCACGTAGCGGTCGCCGACCTTGGCCCGCACCAGCGCGACGCCGAGCTCGGCCAGCGCCTTCTCGACCGCCATGTTGGTCATCAGCGTGCCGACGACGCCCGGCACCGCCTGCCGCCGCGCGAGGCGATCGGCAGCCATCACGTAGAGCAGTTCGTCGCCGTTGTACAGGCGCCCCTCGGCGTCGACGAGCTGCAGCCGATCGGCATCGCCATCGAGCGCGATGCCGTAGTCGGCGCGGTGATCGGCCACCGCCTTCACCAGCGCCTGCGGCGCCGTGGCGCCGACGCCGTCATTGATGTTCAGGCCGTCGGGCTGCACGCCGATGGGCACCACCGCCGCGCCGAGCTCGTGGAAGACATCGGGGGCGACGTGGTAGGCGGCGCCGTGCGCGGCGTCGACGACGAGCTTCATGCCGCGCAGCGACATCGTGTGCGGCACCGTGCTCTTGCAGAACTCGATGTAGCGGCCGCGCGCATCGTCCAGCCGTCGCGCCTTGCCCAGCGACGCCGAATCCACCCACTGCGGCGCCTCCTCGAGCGCGGCTTCGACCGCTTCTTCCCATTCGTCGGGCAGCTTCTCGCCCGCCGCAGAGAAGAACTTGACGCCGTTGTCGGGATACGGGTTGTGCGAGGCGCTGATGACGACGCCCAGATCCAGCCGTTGCGCGCGCGTGAGGTAGGCCACGCCCGGCGTGGGCAGCGGGCCCGACAGCAGCACGTCGACGCCGGCCGAGGCGAATCCCGCCTCCAGCGACGACTCGAGCATGTAGCCCGAGATGCGCGTGTCCTTGCCCACCAGCACTTGCGGCTCGGCGATGGTGCGCTTGAGCACGCGGCCCACGGCGTGGCCCAGGCGCAGCATGAAGTCGGGCGTTATCGGCGGCTTGCCCACCGTGCCGCGGATGCCGTCGGTGCCGAAGTACTTCCTGCTCATCGTGTGCGTTCTCCAGCGGCGATTGTCCTTGCCGCCTGGTCGCCGCGAGCCAGACGGTGGTCAGGGCACGCGCAATTCTTGGGGGTGGCCGCGAGGGCAAGCGGCGCGCCCAGCGCCCCGCCACGCCCGGGCCGGCCAGAAACGGCGATGCGGGGCCGGGCCCCGCATCGCGCCTGATGGAAAACGACGCCGCTCAGGCGGTGGCGGGTGCGCCGTCGGGGTTGACCGGCGGCGTCGCACCGCCCGGGGGCGTCTTGCCGGCCGGCGGCGTCCAGTCCTTGGGCGCGCGCGGCGGCTTGCCGGACATGATGTCGTCGATCTGCTCGCCGTCGATGGTCTCCCATTCGAGCAGCGCACTGGCCATCGCGTGCATCTTGTCCTTGTTGGCCTCGATCAGCCGGCGCGCCACGCCGTACTGCTCGTCGATGATGCGGCGGACCTCGGTGTCCACCTTCATCATCGTCGCCTCGGACATGTTCACCGTCTTGGTGATGCTGCGGCCGAGGAAGACCTCGCCTTCGTTCTCGGCGTAGACCATCGGCCCCAGCTCGTCGCTCATGCCGTAGCGCATGACCATGTCGCGCGCCATCGAGGTGG
>JAEUPF010000104.1 GCA_016790425.1 Rubrivivax sp. | reverse complement strand
GGCCTGCCCGGGCGCGCTCACCTGCTGGCGCCAGAACTGGCCGCGGCGCTCGGCGTTGCCGAAGGCGCCCTCCTTCTCGGTCCACATCGCGCTCGGCAGGATGAGGTCGGCCGACAGCGCCGTCACCGTGGGGTAGGCGTCGGAGACGACGATGAAGTTGCGCGGGTCGCGGAAGCCGGGGTACCTCTCCTGGTTGAGGTTGGGCCCGGCCTGCATGTTGTTGGTGGTCGTGGTCCAGTAGAAGTTGAGCACGCCGTCCTTGAGCATGCGGTCCTGCTGCACGGCGTGGAAACCGACCTCGCCGCGCAGCGTGCCCGGCGGCAGCGCCCAGATGCGCTCGGCGACGGCGCGGTGCTCGGGGTTGGCAATGAGCATGTCGGCCGGCAGGCGGTGCGCGAACGTGCCCGCCTCGCGCGCCGTGCCGCAGGCGCTCGGCTGGCCCGTCAGCGAGAACGGGCTGTTGCCCGGCTCGCTGATCTTGCCCACGAGCAGGTGCACGTTGTAGATCATGTTGTTGACCCACGTGCCGCGCGTGTGCTGGTTGAAGCCCATGGTCCAGTAGCTGGTGACCTTGGTCTTCGGGTCCGCGTAGGTCTTCGCGAGCGCCTCGAGCTTGTCCTTGGGCACGCCGGTGAGCTGCGCCGTGTAGTCCAGCGTGTAGGTGCTGACGAAGGCCTTGAACTCGTCGAAGCTGATCGGGCTGCTGGCGCCGGGGTTGCCCTTGACCTTGCCGTCGGCCCCGGGGTAGCCGTTGTTGCCCGCCACCTGCTCGAGCGGGTGGTTGGCACGCAGGCCGTAGCCGATGTCGGTGACGCCCTTCTGGAACGTCACGTGCTTCCTCACGAACTCCTCGTTGACCGCGCCACTGCTGATGATGTGGTGGCAGATGTAGTTGAGGATGGCCAGGTCGGTCTGCGGCTTGAAGATGAGCTCGGCGTCGGCCACCTCGCACGAGCGGTGCGAGAACGTGCTCAGCACGTGCACCTTCACGTGTTTGGCGGTGAGGCGCCGGTTGGTGATGCGGCTCCACAGGATGGGGTGCATCTCGGCCATGTTGCTGCCCCACAGCACGAAGGCGTCGGCATGCTCGGCGTCGTCGTAGACGCCCATCGGCTCGTCGGCGCCGAAGGTGCGGATGAATCCGAACACGGCGCTGGCCATGCAGTGGCGCGCATTGGGGTCGACGTTGTTCGAGCGCAACCCCGCCTTGAAGAACTTGTTGGCCGCGTAGCCCTCCCAGATCGTCCACTGGCCGGAGCCGAAGATGCCCACGCTGGTGGGCCCCTTGGCCTTCAGCGCCGCCTTGCACTTCTCCTCCATGATGTCGAAGGCCTGCTTCCACGAGATCGGCGCGAACTCGCCCGTCTTGTCGTACTTGCCGTCCTTCATGCGCAGCAGCGGCGTCGTCAGGCGGTCGCTCGTGTACTGGATCTTCGCGAGGAAGTAGCCCTTGACGCAGTTCAGGCCCTTGTTCACCGGCGCCTCGGGGTCGCCCTGGGTGGCGACGATGCGCCCGTCCTTGACGCCCACCAGCACGCCGCAGCCGGTGCCGCAGTAGCGGCACACGGCCTTGTCCCAGCGCACGCCGTCGCTGCCTTGCTGCGCCAGCGCGCTCGCCGCGGGCAGCGTGACGCCGGCGGTGACGGCCGCCGCCGCGGCGGCCTTGCTCTTGATGAAGTCGCGGCGCGACAGCACGACGATGTTGTTGTCCATGGCGCTCTAAGCCTCCGTTTCGGATGCGGAATCGGGTTCGGGTTCGGGTTCGGCGTGGTGATAGACCAGCGCCGCCGACATCACGCCGGGCAGTTCGCTGATCTGTCGATGGATGGCGAGTGCGGCGTCGTCGTCGGGGGCGTCGACGGTGACGACGAAGTGGCCGGCTTCGGTGGCGGCGTGGACTTCCACGCCGGCAATGGCGCCGAGGGCGCCTTGCACTCGGCGCACCTCCTCGGCTTTCACATGGACCACCAGACTCGATATGTTCATGGCTGTTCCGCCATTAGGGTCATTCTCGAAGCCGGGTCACCGGCGATCCTTGAACGGGTTCAAGGACGCACGCCGCTGCGCTCCGCGAGCATGCAGCGACTTTGATCGAAGACAAAGCCGCGCGATGTCGAGTGCCCAAGTGAATGAGGCTGCCCCGGTCGATCCGCCGACGGCGCGCATCGTCCTGCGCCTGCGCGGCGAGTTCCCGCTCGTCGAGCGGCCGTTCGCGGCTGTCGCCGCGGAGCTCGGCCTCACCGAGGAGGCCCTCATCGAACGCCTGCGCCGGCTGCTGGCCAACGGCACGGTGCTGCGCTTCGGGCCGCTGTTCTGCATCCAGCGCGCCGGCGGCCAGGCGTTGTCGGCCGCGCTCAGCGTGCCCGAGGAACGCTTCGACGAGGTCGCTGCCCGCATCCTCGCGGTTCCCGAGGTGGCGCACCTGTATCGGCGGGCGCATCGCTACAACCTGTGGCTGCTGGCGGCCACGCCTTCGGCGGCCGAGGCCGAAGCAACGCTCGATCGCATCGAGCGCGACGTCGCGATCGAGTTGCTTCGCCTGCCTGTGCTGCGCGAGTACGGTGCCGGTGCGCGGCGCGGCCGCTCCGCAGGCGCTGAGCAGGCTGCTGCCGCCGGGCTCGACGCCTTCGACCGTGAGCTGCTGGCCGCGGTGCAAAGCGGCCTGCCGCTGGTGGCGCGGCCCTACGAAGCGCTGGCGGCGATGCTCGGCACCGACGGCGCCACGGTGTGTGCGCGGCTGGGCGCCTGGCGCGCCTCGGGCGTGGTGCGTCGCATCGGCGCCGTGCCCAACGAGTTGCACCTGGGCCTGGCCGCGAGCCCGATGTCGGCCTGGGACGTCGCCGATGAGGCCGTCGATGCCTGTGGCGAAGCGCTCGCCGCATTGCCGTTCATCGCCCATGCCAGCCTGCGCCCGCGCGCGCTGCCGGCATGGCCGTACAACCTCGTCGTCATGCTCAAGGCCGCACCGCGCGCCGAGGTGCTGCGCCAGCACGAGGCGCTGGGAGCGCAGTTCGCCGCCATCCCCGGCGCGGCCGGCGCGGGCGGCCCGGCCGGGGCGCTGGTCGAAGTCACCGCTGTCCTCAAGAAGACCGGCCTCAGGATTCGCGAGTCGTGATGCGCCGCCGCGGCTGCGTGCAGGCGCTGGCGCTCGGCGCGCTGGCCACGGCGGGCCTGGGTGCGGCCGGCGCCGCTGCCGCGGACGAAGCGGCGCCCGCCCCGGCCGCGCGCGGCGACGCGGCTGCGCTCGACCTGTTCGTCGTGCTGCGGCGGGCCGGGTCCGAAGGCCAGCGTGTCGACTGGCTCGACGGCACGAGCCTCGCGCCGCGCGGCCGCTTCACGAGCCCCGGGCCGCTGAACCCGCACGTGGCGTTCAGCGCCGATGCGCAAGGGCGGGCGCACGCCTGGCTGTCGACAGCGGCCGGCGACGCGGTGCGCCTGCGCCTGGACGCCGAAGAGCGCGCGCTCGCGCGACCGCTCGGCGGCGCGCTCGCGGGCCTGGCCGTGGCCGCCGACGGCAGTTGCGTGATGGCGGTGCATGACGACCCGCCGCTTCTCGTGTTCTGGGACGGCGCGCTGGCGCAGCCGCTTCGCCGCATCGCCGTGGCCACGCGCGAAGGCCGCGCCGCCGCGGGTGTGGCGGCGTGGGGCGCGTCGGCGGCGCGGCGCAGCTTCTTCGTCGCCCCGGCCGGCCTGCCCGAGCTGTGGGAGATCTCGCATGACCCGCGCGCCGAGGACTTCTACGAAGGCCTGGTGCACGACTTCCGCTTCGGCGAAGGCGTGCCCACGCGCGGCTTCCTCGGCGCCCGGCGCACGCGCTTGCCGCGGCCGCTCGCCTCGTCCGGTTCGTCCGCTTCGTACCGTTCGCTGGCGCTCGACCCGGGCGCCGTGCACGTGCTCGGCGAAGCGGCCGGCGACGCGATCGATGTCGTCAACCCCGACGTGCGGCGCCGTGTCGCCGTCATCGACGGAGCGGCGGTGCGTCTGCGCGGCGCGGCCTTCGCCGCCGCCGTGGCCGGCAACGGTGCCCCGCCTGCCCCGCCTGCCGGGCCTGCCGCGCCGCTGATCGCGCCGTTGGCCGGTCAGGCGGCGCTGGCGTTCATCGACAGCGAGCGCTGGACGATCGCCGCGCGAGCGCCGCTGCCGGGCGAGGCCGTTGCCGTCGTGGCCCACCGCCGCACGGCGCAAGCGATGGTGCAGGTGCGAACGGCGGCCGGCGATGCGCTTTGCGTCCTGGACGTGCAGCGCCAGGCGGTGGCGGCGGTGCGCCGCTACGACGGCGTTCGCCTCGGCGCGCTGGCGTTCAGCCGCGACGGGCAGCGCCTGCTTGTCGCTCGCTCGGCGGCCGATGCCGGTCTGCAGGCGCTGGACGCGCGCACGCTTGCCGTGCTGGCCGATCTGCCCGGCGGGGAGGCCGTGGCGCTGCACCACGGCGATGGCGCTTTCTAGCTAGCGCCCCGGGTACCGCGCCAGCCGCTGTGCGTCGAGGATGCGCAGTTCGCGGCGGCCGACCTCGATGAGGCCGGCCACTTCCAGCTCGTGCAGCACGCGCGAGAAGTACTCCGGCGTGATCGACAGGCGCGAGGCGATGGTCGCCTTGCTGGCCGGCAGCTGCACGGTGATCGGCGCCTCGTTCACGGGGGCCGGCTCGCCTTCGGCGGCGTTCGACTCGGCTTCGGTGGTGTCGGTGTCGCGCAGCAGGTAGCCGATGATGCGCTGCATGCCGCTGGCCAGCGTGTACGACTGGACGTCGTTGATGAGGCCGTGCAGCCGGCGCGACATGCCCGCCAGCATCCGCAGCGCGAACTTGGGGTCGGCCGCGATCTCGGCGTAGACGGCGCGCTTGCTCACCGCCAGCAGCGTGCTGTCGGCCAGCGTCTGCACGCTCACCACGTAGGGCCGGTCGCTGAAGACGAGCGCCTCGCCGAAGGTGTGCCCGGGTCCGGCGAGCTCGACCACCTTCTCCTGGCCGCTGGGCGAGAGCACCGACAGCTTCACCTGGCCGGTGACGACGACGTGGAAGCCCTCGCACGGTTCGCCGAGCCGGCACACCATGTCGCCGCGGGCATAACGGTGCAACTGGCAGCCTTCGGCCAGGCGCGTCAGTTCGTCCGGCCGCAGCTCGTTGAACAGCGGCAGCAGCGAGAGGTAGCGCGGGATGTCGAAGCGAACCTGGTCCATGGGGCCGGCCGGCCAGCGAAGGGCGCCAGTCTAAGCGGCCACGGACTTGCGCCCGCGCATCCGGTGGGGGTGGGGGGCTTGATCGGCATCAAAGGCGGCGCGGACGCACCTGCGGCGGTGCGCGCTCAGCGCGGCGGCTCGAACCACAGCGTGCGGCCTTCTGCGGGGACGGCGAAGCCACGCCGCCCCTCGCGCACGGCCGGTGTCGCCGCCGCGGTGTCCACGCCCGGCGCGGCCGGCCAGCGCGCCACCGCGCGGCGGATGTCGAGATGGAGCAGCACCACCTGCGGCGGCGCGGTCTCGCCGGGCCCGGCTTCGGCGGCGCGCTCGCGGGCGATGACCCAGCCGCTGGCCGCGTCGATGGCCAGCGCAACCAGCGGCCGCGCCAGTTGCGTACGGCGCGGCGCCAGGTAGCCCGGGCGGCCGATCCCTTCGCCCATGCGGTGGTCGTGCACCAGGCCGTCGAAGACCGGCGGCGCCGCCGGGTCGAGCGAGATCTCCCACAGCTCGGGCAGGCCGGCGAAGGCGGCGACGATGCTGCGCCGCTCGGGCACGGCGTGCAGTTCGGCTGCGCGGGCGTGCACGCGGCCGTCGAGGCTCGTCGCAGGCAGCCGCTTCAACACGGCGCCGGTCGTGCCGTCGCTGACGGTGATGCAGGGGCCGTCGCTGCCGGGGCAGGGTGATTCGAAGGCGGCGCGCGGGCCCGAAGGAATGGCCGGGCCCGAGAGGCCCCACGGAACGGAGGGGCTCGCGGCGCCGGCGGCCGAGACCGGGCCCGAAGCCAGCGCGGCCGCCGCGAAGAAGCAGAAGCCGCAGAGCACGAAAGGGAAATGGAAGCGGAAATGCAAATGGAAAGGCCGCGCGCCGCGGGGGCGGCGCGCGGCCCTGGCCGGCGCTGGCCTCAGCGCGACAGCACCCACTCGATCGCCGACTTGAGGTCGGCGTCGGAGATCTTGTCCGGGCCGGTGGGGGGCATCGGCACCGGGCCCCACACGCCCTGGCCGCCCTTGCGAACCTTGGCGCTCAGCGTGGCCACCATTTCGGGCTTGCCCTTGTACTTGGCCGCGACGTCCTTGTAGGCCGGGCCGACGAGCTTCTTGTCGACGGTGTGGCAGGCCAGGCAGCCGGCCTTGTTCATCGTCGCTTCGATGCCCTGGGCCAGCGCCGGCGCGCCGATGAGGCTGGCAGCGAGGGCGGCTGCGCCGAGCAGCCCGGCGCGGCGCACCGGCAGGAGGGAGGAAACGAGGCGCATGGGGTGATCTCCTTGGGTCTTTCGACTTGACAGTCGGTGTGAACGGGACAAAGAAACGCCGGGCAGAACCCGGCAACTCGGGGAAGGGCCGGGCCGCACCCGGCCCGGACCTGGACGTCAGTACACGTCGTGCTGCGTGTTGTACACGTTGAAGTGCCCGGTCGGCGTGATCAGGCGCGGGTCCTTGATCACCGCCTTCAGCTTGAGCGTCTTGTCGTCCACGACCACCAACGCGCTTTGCTTGTTCTTGGCTGACCAGACCGCGAACCAGACTTCGTCGCCGGCCTTGTTGTACTCGGGTTGCACCACCCGCTTGGCGCCGTCGTCGGTGAGGCCGGCCCATTCGGCGATCGGCAGCACCTTGAAGCCGGCGGCCAGGTTGCGGATGTCGAACACCGCGATCGACTGCGAGATCTTCGGGTCCGGGTTCAGCGGCGTGTCCACCCACAGGTTGTGCGACTTCGGGTGCGTCTTGATGAACAGGTTGCCACCGCCCTGGCCCTTGATCTGCGCCACCTGCTTGAAGGCCGTGGCCTTGCGCTTGTGGTCGGTGGCCACCAGCGAGATGGTCTCGTCGCCCAGGTGCCCGGTGGCCCACACGGGGCCGAACTGCGGGTGCACGAAGTTGGCGCCGCGCCCCGGGTGCGGGATCTTGCCGACCTCGGCCAGCCCGGCCAGCTTGCCGTCCTTGGCGTCGATCACCGCGATCTTGTTGCTGTTGTTCGCCGCGACCATGAAGTAGCGCTTGGTGGAGTCCCAGCCGCCGTCGTGCAGGAAGGGCGCCGAGCCGATCTCGGTGATGCGCAGCGCGTCGAGGTCGGAGTAGTCCACCAGCAGCGTCTTGCCGGTCTCCTTGACGTTGACGAGGAACTCGGGCTTGTAGTGGCTGGCGACGATGGCGGCCACGCGCGGCTCGGGGTGGTACTCCTGCGTGCCGACGACCATGCCGCGGGTGGCGACGATGCGCAGCGGCTCGAGCGTGTCGCCCTTCATGATCGTGAACTGCGGCGGCCAGTAGGTGCCGGCGATGGCGTACTTGTCCTCGTAGCCCTTGAACTTGCTGGAGTCCACCGAGCGCGCCTCGAGGCCGACGCGGATCTCGGCCACGTTGTCGGGCTTGGCCATCCACAGGTCGATCATGTTGATCTTGGCGTCACGCCCGATCACGAAGAGGTACCGCCCCGACGCCGACAGGCGCGAGATGTGCACCGCGTAGCCGGTCTTGATGATGCTGATGATCTGCTTGCTGTTGCCGTCGATCAGCGCCACCTCGCCGGTGTCGCGCAGCGTCGTCGAGAAGATGTTGGAGATGTCGTAGTTGTTCTCCTTCTTCTTCGGGCGCAGCTCCGGCGGCACGATGACCTTCCAGCTCTTCTTCATGTCGGCCAGGCCGAACTCGGGCGGTGTCGGAGGGTCGTGCTGGATGTAGCGCGCCATCAGGTCGACTTCCTTCTCGCCGAACTCGCCGCTGGTCTGCCAGTTCGGCATGCCGGCCGGCGAGCCGTAGGCGATGAAGACCTTGAGGTAGTCGGTGCCCTTGCCGAGCGTGATGTCGGGCGTCAGCGGCTTGCCGGTGGCGCCCTTGCGCAGCACGCCGTGGCAGCCGGCGCAACGCTCGAAGTAGATGCGGCGCGCGCTGTCGAACTCCGCCTGCGTCATCGGCGGCGCCTTCGGGTTGCTCGCCTGGTACATCGGCTCGCCGGCCATTGGCGAAGAGCCGGCCTGGTAGCCCAGTTCCGAGGGCGTGACGGGCTTCTTATCCTGGGCCCGGGCGGCCGGTGGCGCCAGGGCCGTGAGGGCGGCCAGTGCGGCCGCTGCCGTGAAGGCCGCCAGCGGCCGGGTTGTGCGCCAGGGTGCGCGCCGGGGTGTGCGCGGCGGGCGAATCGGTGTCATGCGGTCTCCTGCAGGAGGAATCGTTGCGAGGGGAAGTAGAAAAAAGCCGGGGCGGATGCTCCCCGCCGCCGCGCGGGCTGTCCTTGAATTGGTTCAAGCCACCCGGGCGTGCCGCAGCCGCCGCGGCCGGTTGACCTGCATCAATCGACCCTGCCGTGGCGCGCCGGCCGGAAGCCAAACACGATCCAGTTCAAGGTCCACTCGGGTTCGCATCGCGATCCTGCGCGACCATGTTTTCCGACCACCCCCGACACTTCGAACGCTCGGTCCGGCCGGCAGCGTCGTTCCACCCGGCGCCGGTTGCGCTGCCGCTGCCCGCGCGGTCGCCGCAGGGGCGCTTGCGCTGGGCGGCCACGGCCACGGCGCTGGCCGCGGCCGCCGTGGCTTCCGTGGCCACAGCGCTGCCGGCGCGCGCCGCGGAGGGCGAGGCGGGCGCCGCCGCTGTGCTGGGTGTGCCGAACGTGCCGAACGCGCCGAGCGTGCCGAACGCGCCGATCGTCATCACCGCCACCCGCCACGCGATGCTCGCCATCGAGGCGCCGGCGGTGCTCAGCGTCATCACCCGCCAGGAGATCGAGGCGCGCGGCGCCGCCAACGTCCTCGACGCGGTGCGCGGCGACACCGGGCTTTCGCTGCAAGGGCGCGCCATCGGCGGCCGCCAGGTCATCAGCGTGCGCGGCCTCGATGCCAAGCACACGCTGTTTCTCGTCGACGGCCGTCGCATCGGCGCCAGCGACGGCGTCGTCGGGCACTCCGACTTCCAGTACGACTGGGTCGCCGTCGAGGACATCGAGCGCATCGAGATCGTGCGCGGACCGATGTCGGTGCTGTACGGCTCGGAGGCGCTGGCCGGCGTCGTCAACATCATCACCCGCCAGCCCGGCGACCGGTGGCACCTGGGCGCCTCGGTCGAAGGCCGCGAGGCCGAGCACGACCGCGGCGGCAGCGGCTTTCGCGTCGGCGCGCGCGCCGACGGGCCGCTTGCCGAAGGGCTGGGCCTGCGGGCCGGCGCTTCGCGCTCGCGCACCTCGGCGCTCGCCTCGGTGGCCGACCCGCGCATCTCCGAGCTCGAGGGGCGCGAGAAGACCGACGGCTGGGCCGGCCTCGTGTGGCAGCCGCTGGCCGGGCATCGCATCGAGGCCGAGCACCGCGAGGGCCAGGAGTGGCGCCGGGCCGACGCACGCGAGCGCAGCGGTGCGCGCCGCTACCACCAGACCGTCAACGAGGTGAATCGCGCGCTCGATACGCTCGGCTGGGAAGCGCAGTGGGACGCGCTGGCCCCGCGCCTGGGCGCCGCCGCCGCGCCGACGACGCTGCTGCGCGCCTATCGCTCGCAGGTGAAGGTGGAGAACACGCGCACCAACGGCGTCGCCGTCAACCCGACGCAGGTGCTCGACGACACCGTCGTCGAAGGGCAAGGGCGCATCGAACTGGGCGCGCAGGCCTTCACCACCGGCTTCGAGGCGCGCGACGAGGTGCTCGACGACTCCGGGCTCCCCGGCGGCCGCTCGACGGCGCGCCACCGCTCGCTGTATCTGCAGGACGAGTGGGCGCTCCTGCGCACGCTGCGCCTGACCTTCGGCCTGCGCTACGACCATCACCAGCTCTTCGGCGAAGCGTGGAGCCCGCGCGCCTACGCGGTGTGGCAGGCCGGCGGCGGCTTCACGCTCAAGGGCGGCTACAGCCACGGCTTCAAGGCGCCGAACCTGAAGCAGATCGTTCCCGGCGCGCGCCCCGAAGGCCCCAACACGACGCTCGGCAACCCCGACCTGAAGCCCGAGACGAGCGACGGCATCGAGCTGGCCGCCGGCTGGGCCGGTGGCGGCACCGAAGTGCAGTCTGTGGCCTTCGCGCAGCGCGTGCACGACCTCATCGAGCTGCGCCTGGTGCAGGCCGGCGTCGTGCCCGGCACCGGCACCTACGTGTACGAGAACCTGTCGCGGGCGCGCCTGTCGGGGCTGGAGACCTCGTTCGTGCAGAAGCTGCCGGCGGGCTTCTCGCTCGGTCTGGGCTACACCTACCTCGATGCCGACGACGGCAACGGCCGGCGCCTGGACAAGCGGCCGCGCAACACCGCCAACGCGCGCCTGGACTGGCAGGCCGGCGCCTGGCGCGCGGGCCTGCGCATCGAACACGCCAACGACCAGCGCCTCGCGTCGGCCACGGTCGGCGCGCCGTCGGTGGCGGCGCCCGACGTGACGCTCGTGTCGGCCAACGTCGCGCGCACGCTGCCGCTCGGGCTCGAGCTGGCGCTGGGCGTGGACAACCTCACCGACGTGCGGCTGGCCGAGAAGTCGCCGCTGTTTCAACAGGTCGAGCCGCCGCGGACCTGGCGGCTGACCCTGCGCGGGCGGTGGTGAACGAAGCGGCGCCGGCCACGACCCGGTGGCGACGGGGCATCGCCCCGGCCGGCGCGCGTGCACGGTTGCGTGGCAGCATCGCCGCCCCTGCGGCGCTGCCCGCGCCGCCTGGCAATGCTCCTGACTGCACCGATGACCGAGTCCCTTGCCGCCTCCCTGACCGGGCCCTCCCTGATCGGGTATTACCCGCTGATCCGGCACGCGCACATGACGCTGGCCGGCATCAGCGTGGCGCTGTTCAGCCTGCGCGTGGGTGGCGTGCTGGCCGGCGCGGCCTGGCCGATGTCGCGCCTGCTGCGCGTGGCCAGCGTCGTCATCGACACGCTGCTCATCAGCGCCGGCGCAACGCTGTGGTGGCTGTTGTCGCTGCACCCGCTGAGCGACCGCTGGCTCTTCGTGAAGCTGGTGCTGGTGGTGGTCTACATCGTGCTCGGCTCGCTGGCGATGAAGCGTGCGCGCACGCGCGGCGGCAAGGCCGCGGCCTTCGTCGCCTCGCTGGCGGTGATTGCGCTGGTGGTGGCGATCGCCATCCGCCACGACGCGGGCTTCCTCTGGCGCGCGCTCGGGCTCGCTGCGGCGACGTAGGCCCCCGTGACCTGGAGCGCGGCGCATCTGCTGTCGGCCCCGCACCGGCTGGGCTTTTTCGCCGGCGCGGCGGGCATGGCAGCCAGCGCGTTGTGGTGGGGCTTGCTGCTGCTGGCGATGACGGCCGGCCTCGCATCGCCGCCGTGGACGGTGCCGCCACCGCTGGCGCACGGGCTCGTGTTCGCGTTCGGGTTCATGCCGCTGTTCATCACCGGCTTCCTGTTCACGGCCGGGCCGCGCTGGCTGGCGCTGCGCGGGCCGCCGGCGCGCGAGCTGCTCGCACCGGTGCTGGCGATGGCCGCCGGCTGGGCGCTGGCGGTGGCCGGCTTCCATGGCCACGAGTGGCTGGCTGCGGCCGGCGTGGCGCTGGCCGGGGTCGGCTGGGCCACGGTGGCGTGGCGCTTCGCGGCGCTGCTGCGGGCCAGCCGCGAGCGCGATCTTGTCCATGCGCGGGCGGTGACGACCGCAGCGGCCGTCGGCGTGGCCGCGTTGGCGCTGGCTGCGACGGGCCTGGCCACGGCGCAATGGCCGCTCGTGCGCGCGGCCACGCTGGCGGCGCTGTGGGGCTTCCTGGGGCCGGTGTTCGCGTCGGTTTCGCACCGCATGCTGCCGGTGTTCGACGCGGTGACGCCGCCGGCCCTGACGGCGCGCTGGCCGTTCGGGCTGCTCGCAGCAACGCTGGCGGCGCTGGCCTGCACGGCGGCGTTCGAAGCGGCGCAGGCGCTGTGGTGGCCGCTGCCGGCCGCAGCCCATGCGGCGCTGGCCGCGGTGCAGGCCGCCGCGGCGCTGTTGCTGCTGTGGCTGGCCCGGCGCTGGGCGCGGCTGCAGAACCTGCGCAACCGCCTGCTGGCGATGCTCTTCGGCGGCTTCGTCTGGCTCGGTGTCGCCTTCGCCCTCGGAGCGTTGTCGCATGCGCGCGTCGCGGCGTTCGGCGAGGAGGCGTCGCTGGGGCTGGCGCCGCTGCACGCGCTGGCCGCGGGCTATCTCGGAACGACGCTGTTCGCGATGGCCACGCGCGTCAGCGCCGGCCACTCCGGGCGGCCGGTGGCGGCCGACGACGTGGCCTGGGTGCTGTACTGGCTGGCGCAGGCGGCGGCGCTGCTGCGCGTGGGCTCGGCACTGTGGTCGCCCTCGGCGCCGCTGCTGCTGCCGCTGGCCGCCTGCGCCTGGGCGGCGGCCTGCACCGGCTGGGCGCTGCGATACGGCCGCTGGCTGGGCAGCAAGGCGATCGAGAACCGCCGGCCCTGACAGGCCGGGCCGCCTGCGAGCGGGCGGCCCGACGCCTCACATGAACGCTTCCATGCCGACCGCATTGGAGATCCCGCCATGACCCCAATCCCGACCACCGCGACCCCGACCGCCGCGACCCCGACCACCGCGACCCCGACCACCGTGAGCCCCATGACCGTGACACCGATGACCGAGACTCCGACGACCTTCAAGCGCATCCTGGTGCCGGTGGACGGCAGCGAGCTGACGCAGCGCGCCATCGACACCAGCCTCGACCTGGCGCAGCAGATGAAAGCCGGCGTCGTCGGCTTCATCGCCAACCCGCGCGTGCCGCGCATCGCCGCACCCGAGGCCGGCGACGACGAGTCGCTTTCCACGGCGCAGGCGCAGCCGGTGCTGGCGCGCTTCGAACGCGCCGCGCACGAGCGTGGCGTGCCGTTCGAGGGCGTGTTCGTGCAGGTGCCGCGCGTCGACCAGGCGATCATCGCCGCGGCCGAGGCGCACCATTGCGACATGATCGTCATGGTCACGCACGGCCGCGGTGCCTTCGGCGAGTTCCTCTTCGGCTCGCAGACCAAGGCCGTGCTGGCCGGCAGCAAGCTGCCGCTGCTCGTGCTGCATTGAACACGCGGCCCTCGGCGCAGCCCCGTTCCTTGACCCCGTTCAAGGCCGGGCGCGGGCGCGCTTCATAGCCTTCTTCGCCAAGGGGGTCTTCGCCGCGCGGCGCGCCAGGGAAGCGGCCGCGATGCGATGCGCCTCGAAAGAACAAGGCGGGGCCGGAAGGTCACCCCGCCGCCACTCGCGTGTTCCCGTCGTTGGGAGAGCCTGCCGTGTCCATCGCTGTCGAACTGGTCGACGCGCGCCGCGTGCCGGCGCCGCAATGCCAGGCGTTGATCTTCGGTGCCTTCGATGCCTTGGACTGCGGCGAAGGCTTCGACGTCCTCGACGACCACGAGCCCGCGGCGCTGTACCAGGAGTTCGGCCGCCGCCACGGCGGTGAGTTCCGCTGGTGCTGCGTCGAGCGCGGCCCGCGCCGCTGGCGCGTGCGCATCGAGCGCCTCGGGCGCGGCGAACCGCCGCCCGCGGCCGCGGCTGCCGGGGCGGACCGCGAGCCCTGCGCCTGCTGCCGCCAGCGCGGCTGAAGCGTTCCAGCCCCGGCCCGGCACGGCCCGGCTTCGCCCGCCGCCCTCAGCCCCCGCTGCGCCGCACCATCTGCAGCAACGTGCTGATGGTGATGGTGCCGAAGGTGGCGATGGCGGTCTGCTCGATCTCCTCGAGCACCTGGTCGAGCGTGCGATCGATCGGGTCGCGGGCGCCTCGCCGTTCCTCGCCCAGCCGTTCGAAGAGCTGGATCACGTCGAGCATCGTCAGGCGGCGCGGGTTGGCGGCGAAGCGGTAGCCGCCGCCGACGCCGCGCACCGACTCGACGATGCCGGCGCGCACGAGCTCGGACAACACCTTCGCCAGGTGATGCACCGACTCGCCGTGCCGCGCCGCCACTTCGCCGGCACTGACGTTCTCGCCCGGCCGGGCGGCGAACTCCAGCACCGCGTACAGCGCCAGCATGGTGTTCTTCTGCAGGTTCATCGCGCGCTGCCGCCGGCGGCCGCAGGGCTGCCGGCACCCGCACCGCCCGCGGTGCCGGGCCCGATCTCCGTCTCCAGCGGGATCAGCCGGCCGGCGGTCAGGCCCTGGGCGCGGAAGAACGACAGCAGCAGCGTGTTGTCGCGCGCCAGCATCGTGCGCAGGCGGTCGACGCCCACGCGCTCGAAGCGCTCGCGCACGGCGGCCAGCAGCGCCGTGCCGACGCCGGCCTGGCGCACGCGCGGGTCGACGTCGATGGCGAACACCCAGCCGCACGGCGGCGAGCCGAATTCCCAGTCGCGCACCTCGCCGATGACGAAGCCGCAGATCGTCGCCGCTGCACGCGCCGCCTTGCCCTCGCTCGCTTCGGCCACGAGGAAGTGGCGCAGCCCCTGGCCGGCGACGCCGTAGCGGCGGTACACGCGCTGCCAGTAGTCGGCCTTGTGCAGGCCGGTGACGGTGGCATCCAGCGCGATCACCGCCGGCAGGTCGGCCTGGCGCACCGCGCGCACGCGCAGCCGCAGGCCGGCGGCCGCGGCCGCGGCCGCTGCCCGGCGTTCCCCGCGCGCGCTGCCGTCGGCAGCCCCGCCGCCGTGCGCGGCGGCTGCGGCGCCAGCCGCGGTGCGGCCGCGGCGGGGCGTTTCCGTGCCCGCCCGCCTCGGTGTTTTCCCGTGGGCGCTCATCGGCGAAAGGCGATCCAGGTCAAGACTGAAACCTGTATTCCAGTACCAGAATGAATTTACCTCGTCATTCTAGGGCTGCACACCCCCGCGGCGTGCGGCCGAAGGAGCCTGATCCATGAGCCTCGTGCCCGCCTCGATTCGCCGCCTGGCCACCACCGCCACGGTGGCCGCCGCTTCGCTGCTCGCTGCGCCGCTGGCGCTGGCGCAGGAGCCCATCCGCATCGGCGCCTTCCTGTCCGTCACCGGGCCGGCATCGTTCCTCGGCGACCCCGAGCTGAAGACGCTCGAGATGCAGGTCGAGGCGATCAATGCCGCCGGCGGCGTGCTCGGCCGCAAGCTGCAGCTGGTCAGCTACGACGACGCCGGCGATGCCGAGAAGGCGCGCACGTTCGCCAAGCGCCTGATCGAGCAGGACAAGGTCGACGTGCTGGTCGGCGGCTCGACCACCGGCACGACGATGGCCGCGGTGCCGCTGGCCGAGGCCGGCGGCGTGCCGTTCATCTCGCTGGCCGGCGCAGTGGTGATCGTCGAGCCGGTGAAGAAGTGGGTCTTCAAGACACCGCACACCGACCGCATGGCCTGCGACAAGATCTTCGTCGACATGAAGGCGCGCGGCTACGCCAAGGCAGCGCTGATCTCCGGCGCCGGCGGCTTCGACAAGAGCATGCGCGCCGAATGCCTGAAGGTGGCCGGCAACCACGGCGTCTCGATCGTCGCCGACGAGACCTACGGCGCCGCCGACACCGACATGACCGCGCAGCTCACGAAGATCAAGGGCAGCGGTGCGCAGGCGGTGCTCAACGCCGGCTTCGGCCAGGGCCCGGCCATCGTCACCCGCAACCACAAGCAGGTGGGCGTCGGCCTGCCGCTGTACCAGTCGCACGGGGTCGCCTCCAAGGAGTACATCAAGCTGTCGGGCGACGCTGCCGAAGGCGTGCGCCTGCCCGCCGCGGCGCTGCTGGTGGCCGACCTGCTCGCCGCCGGCGACCCGCAGAAGCCCGTGGTCACGAACTACCGCAACGCGTTCGAGGCCAGGCACAAGGCCGAGGTGTCCACCTTCGGCGGCCACGCCTACGACGGCCTGATGCTCGCCGTCAACGCGATGAAGGCCGCCGGCGGCACCGACAAGGCCAAGGTGCGTGACGCGATCGAGGCCACCAAGGGCTACGTCGGCACGGGCGGCGTGGTCAACATGTCGGCCGGCGACCACATGGGCCTGGACCTCACCGCCTTCCGCATGCTCGAGGTCAAGGGCGGCACCTGGTCGCTGGTGAAGTGAGCCGCGGGAGCCACAACGCACACGGCACGTTGGCAGAACCGGCATGGGCGGCTCCTGGCTGCAATTCGTCGCCGGCGGGCTGACCGCCGGCGCCATCTACGCACTCGTCGCCTTAGGCTTCTCGATCGTCTACAACGCCAGCCACGCGATCAACTTCGCGCAGGGCGAGTTCGTGATGCTGGGCGGCATGGGCGCCGTGTCGCTGGTCGGCCTGGGGCTGCCGCTGTGGGCCGCGGTGCCGCTGGCGGTGGCCGGCGCGGCGCTGGTGGGCCTGCTGGTGCAGCGCCTGGCGCTCGAGCGCGCCCATGCCCGCATGGGTGCCGGCGCCGACGTGGTGACGCTGATCATCATCACCATCGGCGTCGCGCTCCTGCTGCGCGGCCTGGCGCAGGTGGTGTGGGACAAGCGCATCCACCCGCTGCCGGCGTTCAGCGGCAGCGAGCCCATCGCCATCGGCGGTGCCACGGTGCTGCCGCAAAGCCTGTGGGTGCTGGGCGGCGCCGCGGTGGCGGTGCTCGGCCTGGGCTGGTTCTTCGGCCGCACCCTGTACGGCAAGGCGATGCGCGCCACGGCGATCAACGCGCTGGCGGCGCGCCTGGCGGGCGTGTCCACGCGCGGCGTGATGCGCGCCAGCTTCGCCCTCGCCGCGGCGCTGGGGGCCCTCGGCGGCGTGTTGACGGCGCCGATCACCTTCACCTCCTACGAGGTGGGCGTGATGCTCGGCCTGAAGGGCTTCGCCGCGGCGATGCTGGGCGGCCTGGGCAGCTTCGGCGGCGCGGTGGCCGGCGGCTTGCTGCTGGGGCTCGTCGAAGGCCTGGGCGCCGGCTTCCTCTCCTCGGCCTACAAGGACGCGATCGCCTTCGTCGTCATCCTCGCGGTGCTGTTCTTCATGCCGGGGGGGCTCGCCGGTGCGCGCCGCGTCGAGCGTGTTTGAGCCCGCGGCGGCGGCGGCGAAGCGGCGGCGCGTGTCGCCGCGCGTCGGGGCGCTGCTGGCGTTCGCGGCGCTGCTGGCGGCGCTGCCGCTGACGTTCCCCAACCCGTTCTTCTTCGAGGTCGCGATCCTGGTCGCGCTGAACGCGATCGTCTGCGTGGGCCTCAACCTGCTGATCGGCTACGCCGGGCAGATCAGCCTCGGCCACGCCGGCTTCTACGCGCTCGGCGGCTACGGCAGCGCGCTCTTCGTGGCCCGCCTGGGCTGGCCGGCGTGGCTGGCGCTGCCGGCGGCGGTGGCCGCCGTGGCCCTGCTGGCCTGGCTCGTCGGCCGGCCCACGCTCAGGCTGAAGGGTCACTACCTGGCGATGGCCACGCTCGGCCTGGGCGTCATCGTCTCGATCGTGCTGACCAACGAGGACCGCATCACCGGCGGCCCCGACGGCATGCCGGTGCCGCCGCTCGAACTCTTCGGCCAGGTGCTGAAGGGCGAGCCGGCGTGGTACGCGGTCGTCGCGGCGCTCTTGTGGCTCACCGTGCTGGGCGCGCTGCACCTGGTCGACTCGCCGGCCGGCCGCGCCTTGCGCGCGCTGCACGGCTCCGAGGTCGCCGCCGAGACACTGGGCATCGACGCGGCGCGCTGGAAGCTGCGCGTCTTCGTGCTGTCGGCGGCCATCGCTGCCGCGGCCGGCGCGCTGACGGCGCACTACGCCGGCTTCATCACGCCGGCCAAGGCTTCGTTCCTGCATTCGGTGGAACTGGTGATCATGGTCGTCTTCGGCGGCATGGCCTCGATCTGGGGTGCGCTGGCCGGGGCCGCGGTGCTGACGCTGCTGCCGCAGTTCCTCACCGCGCTGAAGGACTACGAGATGACGGTCTTCGGCGCGGTGCTGATCGCGACGATGGTCTTCATGCCGCGCGGCATCGTGCCGACGCTGGCGCGCCTGCTGGCGCGGCATTGAGGCGCGGTGCAGACGGGATGGCCAGCGCGATGAGCCTGCTGCACGTCGAGGGCCTGGGCAAGCGCTTCGGCGGCGTCGTGGCGGTGGACGGCGTCTCGTTCGACGTGGCGCCGGGCAGCGTGCACGCCGTCATCGGCCCCAACGGCGCCGGCAAGACGACGCTGCTGAACCTGCTGTCGGGCATCTACGTGCCCGACGCCGGCCGCGTGGTGCTGGACGGGCGCGACCTCACCGGCCAGCCGGTGCATCGCTACGCCGCCGCCGGGCTGGCGCGCACGTTCCAGAACCTGCAGATCTTCTTCAACATGAGCGCTCTGGAGAACGTGATGGCCGGGCGCCACCGGCACGAGAACACGGCCATCCTGCCGGCACTGCTGCGCTTGCCGGCGCTGCGTGCCGCCGAGGAGCGCTGCCGCGCCGAAGCCGCGGCGCTGATGCAGCGCGTGGGCCTGGCGGCGTGGACCGGCGCCCGCGCCGACGCCATGCCCTACGGCGCGCTGAAGCGGCTGGAGATCGCGCGCGCGCTCGCCACCGAGCCGAAGCTGCTGCTGCTGGACGAGCCGGCCGCCGGGCTCAACGAGACCGAGGCGCGCGAGATCGACGCGCTGATCCGCGAGCTGGCCGCCGGCGGCATCGCCGTGGTGCTGGTCGAGCACAACATGCGCCTCGTGATGGAGGTGTCCGACCGCGTGCTCGTGCTCGACCACGGGGCGCCGCTGGCAGAGGGCACACCGGCGCAGGTGGCATGCGACCCGCGCGTCATCGAGGCCTACCTCGGCGCCGAAGGCGAGCAGGGCGCCGGCGGCGCGGCCGCGCCGACCTCCACGGAGGCCGCCGGTGCTTGAGGTGCACGACCTCGCCAGCCGCTACGGCCGCATCCCGGCCCTGGCCGGCGTCTCGCTGCACGTCGAGGCCGGCGAGCTCGTCGCCATCGTCGGCGCCAACGGCGCCGGCAAGACGACGCTGCTGCGCACGCTGTCGGGCGTGCAGCCGATGAGCGGCGGCACGCTGCGCTTCGAAGGCACCGACATCGGCCGCGAGACGCCGCGCCGGCGCGTCAGGCGCGGCATCGTCCAGGTGCCCGAGGGGCGCCAGGTGTGGGGCGCGCTCGACGTCGAGGACAACCTGCTCCTGGGCGCCTTCGCGCGCGGCCGCGCGGCGACGCTGGAAGCGGTCTACGCGATGTTCCCGGTGCTGGCCAGGAAGCGCGGCGAGGCGGCCGGCACGCTCTCCGGCGGCCAGCAGCAGATGCTGGCGATCGGCCGCGCGCTGATGGCCGACCCGCGCCTGCTGCTGCTGGATGAACCGAGCATGGGCCTGGCGCCCAAGCTGGTCGCCGAGATCTTCACCCACATCAAGGCGCTGCGCGCCCGCGGCACGACCATCCTGCTGGTCGACCAGAACGCGCGCGCGGCGCTGGCCATCGCCGACCGCGGCTACGTGATGGAGACCGGGCGCCTGGTGGCCGAGGGCCCGGGCGCCGAACTGCTGCGCGACGCCCAGGTGCAGCAGGCCTACCTCGGGCATTGACCGCGTCCCCCTTTCCACTGCTTCGCCACCGAGAGAAAAGCGCACCATGAAACCCACGCTGCAGAGCGGCCTCGAGTCGCTGGTCACCTTCACCGTCGATCGCGAGCGCACGATCGACTTCATGGGCGAGGCGGCGCGCGTCTACGCCACGCCGATGCTGGTGCGCGACATCGAGATCGCCTGCCGCAACCTGCTGCTGGCCCACCTGGACGCCGGCGAAGACTCGGTGGGCACGCGGGTGGAGATCGACCACATCGGCGCCACGCTGCTGGGCATGGCGGTGACGCTCGTCGTGCGCGTGGCCGAGGTCAAGGGCCGCGCCGTCGTGTTCGAGATCGAAGGCCGCGACGCGGTGGAGCCCATCGTGCGCGGCCGCCACTCGCGCTTCGTCGTCGACGTGGCCAAGACCGGCGAGCGCCTGGCCGCCAAGGCCGCGAAGGCGAAGGCCGCCGCCGCGGGGACGGCGGCGCAGTAGGGCTTCGAGCATCACTGTCCCCGAGACCGCCCGCCACGCCATGGCCGCCACCGTCACGCGCCGCGTCCCCACCTACTGCTACCAGTGCGTGGCCGGCCCCGACCTGGCCACGGTGAAGGTGGAGGACGGCGTCGCCACCGAGATCGAGCCCAACTTCTGCGCCGCGCCCATCCACCCCGGCGGCGGCAAGGTCTGCGTCAAGGCCTTCGGGCTGATCCAGAAGACCTACAACCCGCACCGGGTGCTGGCGCCGATGAAGCGCACGAACCCGAAGAAGGGCCGCGACGAGGACCCCGGCTTCGTCGAGATCACGTGGGAAGAAGCGCTGGCGACGATCGCCGGGCGGCTCAACGCCATCCGCGCCGTCGGCCTCACCGACGCCTCGGGCTACCCGCGCGTGGCCGCCAGCTTCGGCGGCGGCGGCACGCCGCAGATGTACATGGGCAGCTTCCCGGCCTTCCTCGCGGCGTGGGGGCCGGTGGACTTCGGCATCGGCTCGGGCCAGGGCGTCAAGTGCTACCACAGCGAGCACCTGTACGGCGAGTACTGGCACCGCGCCTTCATCGTCGCGCCCGACACGCCGCACTGCAACTACCTCATCAGCTGCGGCGCCAACGTCGAGGCCTCGGGCGGCGTCGTCGGCATCGCGCGGCACGCCAAGGCGCGCGTGCGCGGCATGAAGCGGGTGCAGGTCGAGCCGCACCTGTCGGTCACCGGCGCCTGCTCGGCCGAGTGGGTGCCGATCAAGCCCAAGACCGACGCCGCGTTCCTCTACGCGCTCCTGCACGTGATGCTGCACGAGGCGCCGCGCACGCAGCTCGACCTGCCGTTCCTCGCCCGCTGGACCGGCTCGCCGTACCTCGTCGGCGCCCACGGCTACTACCTGCGCGAGCCGGCCAGCGGCAAGCCGCTGGTGTGGGACCGGCAGACGCAGCGCGCCGTGCCGCACGACACCCCCGGCATCGAAGAGGCGCTGGAAGGCCGCCACCGCGCCGCCGCGGCGCTGGAGCGCGGCGCCGACGGTGAAGTGCTCGCCGAAGGCGCGCTCGCAGGCGCCACCGCCTTCACGCTGCTGGTGGAGCATCTTGCGCGCTACTCGCCCGAGTGGGCCGAGGGCGTGTGCGACGTGCCGGCAACGCAGATCCGCCGCATCGCCAACGAGTATCTGGCGCACGCCTGCGTCGGCCAGACGATCGAGATCGACGGCGTGACGATGCCCTACCGGCCGGTGGCGGTGTCGCTGGGCAAGACGGTCAACAACGGCTGGGGCGGCTACGAGTGCTGCTGGGCGCGCACGCTGCTGGCGGTGCTCGTCGGCGCGCTCGAGGTGCCCGGCGGCACCATCGGCACCACGGTGCGGCTGGCGCGGCCGATGTCGCACCGGCACGAGAGCGTGGTGAGCGGCGCCGACGGCTTCATGCACTACGCGCTGAACCCGACCAGCAAGGAACTCTGGTCGCCCAGGCCCAACATCCGCAACGCCTACCGCACGATGGTGCCGCTGGCCAGCGACGGGCCCTGGAGCCAGGCGCTCGGGCCGACGCACTTCTCGTGGATGTTCCTCGACGACACGCCCGAGGGCCTGCCGCGCGTGACGCCGCCGGACCTGTGGTTCGTCTACCGCACCAACCCGGCGATCTCGTTCTGGGACACGCCGGCCATCGGCGAGAAGATGGCGCGCTTCCCGTTCGTCGTCGCCTTCGCCTACACGCGCGACGAGACGAACCACTTCGCCGACATCCTGCTGCCCGACGCCACCGATCTGGAGAGCCTGCAGCTGATCCGCATCGGCGGCACCAAGTACGTCGAGCAGTTCTGGCAGCACGAGGGCTTCGCGCTGCGCCAGCCGGCGGTGGCGCCGCGCGGCCAGGCGCGCGACTTCACCGAGGTGGCCAGCGAACTGGCCGCGCGCACGGGGCTGACGGCCAAGTATGTCGCCTCGATCAACAAGGGCGGCTGCGGCGTGCCGCTGAAGCACGCGCACGGCGACTTCGCATTGAGCCCCGAGGCGAGCCCTTCGCGCGAGGCGATCTGGGACGCCGTGTGCCGCTCGGCCAGCGCCGAGGTGAGCGAGGGCACGCAGGTGCACGGCCTCGACTGGTGGCGCGAGCACGGGCTGATGACGGCGCCGTTCCCGCAAAGCCGCTGGTACCTGCTGCCGACGATGCAGCAGCAGGGCGTGCGCTTCGAGCTGCCCTACCAGGAGCGCCTGAAGCGCGTCGGCGTCGAGCTCGGCCGCCGCCTGCACGAGCACGGCATGCACTGGTGGGACAAGCAGCTCGAGGAGTATTCGGCGCTGCCGCCGTACAAGGATTTCCCCGGCCTGTGGGAAGCGGCGGTGGTCGACAGCGGCGGCGACGCGAAGGCTTATCCGTTCTGGCTGCTCACCGCGCGCAGCATGCAGTACGCCTGGGGCGGCAACGCCGGCGTGCAGATGATCCGCGAGGTGGCCGAGAACGTCGCCGGCCACCGCGGCGTCATCGTCAACCCGCGCGCCGCCGCCGCCCTCGGGATCGAGGACGGCGACGCCATCGAGATCTCGACGCCCAAGCGCCGCGTGCGCGGCCGGGCCGTGCTGCGCCAGGGCATCCGCCCCGACACGCTGTTGCTCGTCGGCCAGTTCGACCACTGGAAGACGCCGCTGGCCAAGGACTTCGGCGTGCCGAGCCTGAACACGCTGGCGCAGATGTCGATGGACCTCACCGACGCCACCGGCTCCAGCGCCGACCTCGTGCGCGTGCGGCTGCAACCGGCGCGCGCGGGAGCCGAGGCATGACGCGCTGGGCGATGGTCGCCGACCTGCGCCGCTGCGTCGGCTGCCAGACCTGCACCGCGGCGTGCAAGCACGCCAACGCCACGCCGCCGGGCGTGCAGTGGCGGCGCGTGCTGGACATGGAGTTCGGCGAGTACCCCGACGTGCAGCGCGCCTTCGTGCCGGTGGGCTGCCAGCATTGCGACGAGCCGCCGTGCCTGGCGGTGTGCCCCACCGGCGCGACGGGCCAGCGCGCCGACGGCATCGTCACCATCGACTACGACCGCTGCATCGGCTGCGCCTACTGCGCCGTCGCCTGCCCGTACCAGGCGCGCTACAAGACCGAGCGCGCCACCTTCGCCTACGGCCGCGCCAGCGAGCACGAGGCCAAGCGCCACGACGAGGCGCGCCTGGCGGTGGCCACCAAGTGCACCTTCTGCGTCGAGCGCATCGACGCCGGCACCGCCGCCGGCCTCGTGCCCGGCGTGAACCCCGAGGCGACGCCGGCCTGCGTCAACGCCTGCATCGCCGAGGCGCTGGCCTTCGGCGACCTCGACGATCCGCACAGCAACGTCAACCGGCTGCTGGCCGAGAACCAGCACTTCCGCATGCACGAGGAACTGGGCACCGGCCCCGGCTTCTTCTACCTGTGGGACCGCGTCGCGCAAGGCACGCAGCCCGGCGCTGCGCAGGACCAGCCGGCAGCGGCGCCGCAGCCGGCGGCGGCGGCCGCCGAGGTCGCGCCGCGCGCGGAGCGGGTCCGATGAGCTACGGCCCGAACCCCTGGCTGCAGCGCCACTGGGACGCGCGCGCGGCGGCGAACTTCATGGCCGGCGGCGCCGGCAGCGGGCTCGTCGTGGCCGCGGCGCTGGCCGGCTCGGGCGCGGGACCGCTCGTGCTGGGCGCGCTGCTGGTCGGGCTCGGGCTGCTGGCCGTTTGGTTCGAGATCGGCCGGCCGCTGCGGGCGCTGAACGTCTTCCGGCGCCCGCAGTCTTCGTGGATGACGCGCGAGGGCGGCGTGGCGCTCGTGCTCTTCGCGGCCGTGGCGGTGGCCGTGGCGGCGGCGCTCGCCGGGTCGCCGGCGCGCTGGCCGGCCGTGGTGGCTGCGCTGGCGGCGCTCGCCTTCGCCTGGTGCCAGGGCCGCATCCTGCACGCGGCCAAGGGCATCCCGGCCTGGCGCGAGCCGCTCATCGTGCCGCTCGTGCTGAGCACCGCGGTGGCCGAGGGCATCGGCCTGTGGTGGCTGCTGCGCTTCGGCGGCGCGGCGGCGCTGCCGGCTTCGTTCACGGCCGCGCTGATGACGGCGCTGCTGGCCGCCGCGCTCGCCGTGCGCCTGGGCGTCTGGCTGGCCTGGCGGCGCCGTTTGCAGGCCGCCCGTGCGGCGCCGCGCGCGCTGGCGGCGATCGACCGCGCCGGCCGCATCTTCAAGGGCAGCACGCTCGCCGCGCTGGCGCTGGCCGTGGTGGCGCTTCTGGCGCCGCAGGCCCCGGGGCTGGCGCTCATCGGGCCGGCGGCCGGCGCGCTGGCGCTGGCCGGCGGGCTGTGGTTCAAGTTCACGCTCATCGTGCGCGCCGCCTTCAATCAGGGCTTCGCGCTGCCGCACCTGCCGGTGCGCGGGGTGGCCCATGTGCGGCCGGACCTGCGCCGCGGCGAGCGCCCGGCCGGTCCGCGCTGACGAGGAGAAGCAACAGATGGGTGCCGCCACCGAGCCTCGCCACTTCGACGCCGCCACCAGCAAGGTGCCCGCGCCGCCGCCGCCCACCGGCGTCGAGACGATGTCGCGCGACGCGCTGGCGGCGCTGCAGCTCGAGCGTCTGCGCTCGACGCTGCGCAACGCCTGGGACCACGTGCCGTGGCAGCGCGCGCGGCTCGAGGCGGCGGGCGTGCAGCCCGATGCGCTGACGCAGCTCGAAGACCTCAGGCGCCTGCCCTTCATGGTCAAGGACGACCTGCGCGCCAACTACCCGTTCGGCCTCTTCGCGCGGCCCGTGGACGAGTTGGCGCGCGTGCATGCCAGCTCGGGCACGACCGGCAAGCCGACCGTGGTGGGCTACACGCGCGGCGACCTCGAGCGCTGGCACGAGCTGGTGGCGCGCTCGATGGCCGGCGCCGGCGTGCGCCCGGGCGACCTCGTGCACAACGCCTACGGCTACGGGCTGTTCACCGGCGGCCTCGGCGCGCACGGCGGCGCCGAGCGCCTGGGCTGCCCGGTGGTGCCCATCAGCGGCGGCGGCACCGAGCGACAGGTGGCGCTGATCATGGACTTCGGCCCGCGCGTGCTGTGCGCCACGCCGTCGTACGCACTGGCCATCGCCGACGTGGCCGAGCAGCAAGGCGTCGACCTGCGCCAGAGCCGGCTGGCGATTGGCATGTTCGGCGCCGAGCCGTGGAGCGCGGCGATGCGCCACGAGATCGAGGCGCGCACCGGGATCACCGCGTTCGACGTCTACGGCCTGTCGGAGATCATGGGCCCCGGCGTCGCCTGCGAATGCGTGCATCGCGACGGCCTGCACGGCTGGGAGGACCACTTCCTGTTCGAGTTGGTCGACCCCGACACCGGCGTGCCGGTGCCCGAGGGACAGGCGGGCGAACTCGTCATCACCACGCTCACCAAGGAAGCGCTGCCGATGCTGCGCTACCGCACGCGCGACATCACGCGCCTGAGCACCGAGCGCTGCGCCTGCGGCCGCACGCACCTGCGCATCCTGCGCGTGGCCGGGCGCAACGACGACATGCTCATCATCCGCGGCGTCAACGTCTACCCGTCGCAGATCGAGGCCGTGCTCGTCGGCCGCCCCGGCCTGGCGCCGCACTACCAGTTCGTGGTCGAGCGCGATGGTTCGCTCGACCGCCTGCGCATCGAGGTCGAGGCGCTGCCCGGCTGGCCCGAGGACGGCTACGCGCAGGCGGCGGCCGACGCCCGCCACCACGTCAAGTCGCTGATCGGCGTCAGCGCCGAGGTGGCCGTGGTGAAGCCGGGCGCCTTGCCGCGCTCGCAGGGCAAGGCGACGCGCGTGCGCGACCTGCGCAGCAAGAAGCCGGCGCCGCACTGAAGCGAGAAGCCCGCGCGACCAGCACCCCGGAGAGTCCATGCCCGCCGCCCGCCTGATCGAACTGAACGTCAACGGCCGCACGCACGCGCTGGCCGCGCCGGACGGCGCGCTGCTGCTGGACGTGCTGCGCCAGTCGTTGCAACTCACCGGCACCAAGCAAGGGTGCGACGGCGGCGAGTGCGGTGCCTGCACCGTGCTCGTCGACGGCGAGCCGCGCCTGGCGTGCATCACGCTGGCGGCCAGCGTGCAAGGGCGCGCCGTCGAGACCATCGAGTCGTTGCCGCAGCAGGGGCGGCTGTCGGCCTTGCAGCGCGCCTTCCACGAGAAGCTGGGCACGCAATGCGGCTTCTGCACACCGGGCATGGTGATGGCCGCCGAGGCGCTGCTGCGCGAGAACCCGCAGCCCAGCGACACGGAGGTGCGCCAGGCGCTGGCCGGGAACCTGTGCCGCTGCACCGGGTACGTGAAGATCGTCGAGGCGGTGCAGGCCGCCGCCGGCGCAGGAGCGAAGGCATGAAGCCCGGCGAGGAGCGCAGCCGGCGCAGGCATCACGACGAACGGCCTGCGCGGCCGCCGGCGCCGCCGACGCATTCGGTGGGCATCGCGCGGCCGCTGGTCGACGGCGTCGAGAAGGTCACCGGGCGCGCGCGCTACACCGCCGACCTGCCCGCCTTCCAGGCTGCCGGGGCGCTGGTGGGCCGCATCGGGCGCAGCCCGGTGGCGCACGGCGTCATCCGCCGCATCGATGCCCGTGCTGCGCTGGCGTTGCCCGGCGTGCGCGCGGTGGTCACCGGCGAGGACTTCGCGGCGCCCTACGGCGTGATCCCGATCGCGCAGAACGAGTGGCCGCTGGCACGCGGCAAGGTGCGCTACCGCGGCGAACCGCTCTTCGCCGTGGCGGCCGACGACGAGGCGAGCGCCGCCGCCGCGCTGGCCGCCGTCGAGGTCGACATCGAGCCGCTGCCGGCCTACTTCGAGGCCGCCGCGGCGCGCGCCGAAGACGCCGTGCTGCTGCACGACGACAAGCCGGGCAACATCGAACGCCGCGTCGAGCAGAGCTTCGGCGACGTCGATGCCGCCTTCGCCGCCAGCGACCTCGTGCACGAGGGCGAGTTCGACTGCGCCGAGATCTCGCACGGCCAGATCGAGCTCAACGCCACCGTCGCGCAGTGGGACGCCGAGGCCGGGCAGCTCACCGTGCAGTCGGTGACGCAGGTGCCGTACTACCTGCACCTGACGCTGGCGCGCACGCTCGGCCTTCCGCCCGAGGTGGTCCGCGTCGTCAAGCCGTTCGTCGGCGGCGGCTTCGGGCACCGCGTCGAGCCGCTGAACTTCGAGATGGTCACGGCCGCGCTGGCGCGCGCCGCCGGTGGCACCGTGAAGCTGCAGTGCACGCGCGAGGACTCGTTCCTCACCCACCGCGCGCGGCCGGCCACGCAGGTGCGCCTGAAGCTCGGCTTCAAGGCCGGCGGCGAGATCACCGGCGTCGACTGCGAGGTCGTGCAGCGCGGCGGCGCCTACGCCGGCTACGGCCTGGTGACGATCCTCTACGCCGGCGCGCTGCTGCACGCGCTGTACCGCGTCGGCGCCGTGCGCTACCAGGGCTTTCGCGTCTACACCAACCTGCCGCCGTGCGGCGCGATGCGCGGCCACGGTGCCGTCAACGTGCGCTTTGCCTTCGAAGCGGCGCTGGACGAAGCGGCCGAGCGGCTGGGCATCGACCCGTTCGCGCTGCGGCGCATGAACCTCATCGAGCCGCCGTACCGCACGCTCAACGACCTGCAGGTCAACAGCTACGGCCTGCCGCAGTGCATCGACGCCGTCGAGCGCGCCAGCGGCTGGCGTCAATGGCGCGAAGGCCGCGAACGCGGCATTGGCAGCACCCCGGCCGCGCAGCAAGGCCCCGTGAAGCGCGGCTTCGGCATGGCCTGCTCGCATTACGTCTCGGGCTCGGCCAAGCCGGTGCACTGGAGCGGCGAGCCGCATGCGGTGATCCACCTCAAGCTCGATTTCGACGGCGGCATCACCGTGCTCACCGGCGCCTCCGACATCGGCCAGGGCTCGAGCACGCTGCTGGCGCAGGTGGTGGCCGAGGTGCTGCTGCTGCCGATGGCGCGCATCCGCGTCATCGCCGCCGACAGTGCGCTCACGCCCAAGGACAACGGCTCGTACTCCTCGCGCGTGTCGTTCATGGTCGGCAACGCCGCGCTGCGCGCCGCCGAGGCGCTGAAGCGCGTGCTGGTCGAGGCGGCGGCGAAGACGCTCGAAGCGAGCGCCGGCGACATCGAATGGCTCGGCGAGACCTGCCGCGTCACCGGCACCGACCGCGGCCTGCACTTCGCCGAGGTGGTGCGCGCGGCGCTGGTCGACACCGGCACCCTCTCCATCAAGGGCGCGTGGTCGACGCCGCCGGAAACGCAGGGCGGCAGCTTCCGCGGCGCCGCGGTCGGCTCGACGGCCGGGTTCTCGTACGCCGCGCAGGTGGTCGAGGTCGAGGTCGACACCGGCACCGGCGCCGTGCGCGTGCTCAACTGCTGGGTGGCACACGACTGCGGCCGCGCCATCAACCCGCTGGCCGTGCAAGGCCAGGTGCAAGGCGCGGTGTGGATGGGCCTGGGGCAGGCGCTCTGCGAGGAGAACACCTACCACGAGGGGCTGCCGCTGCGCCCGAACTTCCTCGACTACCGCATGCCCGGCGCGACGGACTCGCCGCCGATCGACGTGACGCTGGTCGAGAGCCTGGACCCGCTGGGACCGTTCGGCGCCAAGGAGGCGAGCGAAGGCGGCCTGCACAGCGTGCCGCCGGCTGTCGCCGCGGCGATCCACGACGCGACGGGCCTGCGCGTGCGCGCGCTGCCGATCACGCCCGACCGGCTGCTCGCCGCGCTCGTGGAGCAGCGCCGCGCCGGGCAGCGCCGCGAGCGGGCCTCCCCCGCTGCTCCCGCCGCCGCTGCTGCCACCGTTGCCGCCGCTGCCGCCGTGAAGGAGGGCCGATGATGAGCCTCGAAGCAGACGCCGGCGCGTTCGAACTGCTGCGCCCGCCCACCGTGCGCGAAGCCGCGGCGCTGCTGGCGCGCGAGGGCGCGCGGCCGCTCGCCGGCGGCACCGACCTGCTGCCGAACCTGAGGCGCGGCATCGGCTCGCCGCGCTCGCTGGTGGACCTCTCGTCGCTGCCCGGCTTCGACACCGTGCAGGAGGGCAGCGAGGGCTGGCGCATCGGCGCCGGCATCACGCTGGCGCGGCTGGCCAGGCAGCCGCTGCTCGCGGCGGCCCTGCCGGCGCTGGCCGAGGCCGCCGGCTCGGTGGCCGGCCCCGGGCATCGCAGCGCGGCCACGCTCGGCGGCAACCTGTGCCAGGACACGCGCTGCATCTTCTACAACCAGAGCGCGTGGTGGCGCGCGGCCAACGGCCACTGCCTGAAGCTGGCCGGCGACACCTGCCACGTGGCGCCGCAAGGCCAGCGTTGCCACGCCGCCTACGAAGGCGACATCGCGCCGGCGCTGATCGCACTTTCGGCCAGCGTCTCGCTCGTCAGCGTGGCCGGCGCCGAGGACGACCGGCAGCGCGAGGTGCGGCGCACGCTGCCGCTGCACGCGCTGTACCGCGACGACGGCGCCGCGCACTTGACGCTGGGCCCGCACGAACTGCTCGAAGCGGTGTTCGTGCCGCGCCCGGCCCCGGGCGTGGTGAGCGGCTACCACAAGGTGCGCGCGCGCGCGGCGATGGACTTTCCGCTGGCCGGGGTGGCGATGAGCCTTGGCTTGGCGGCCGACGGCCGCATCGCGGCGCTGACGGTCGCCGTGAGCGGAACCAACTCGCAGCCGCTGCTGCTGGCCGGCAGCGCGGCGCTCGTCGGCGCGTTGCCCGACGAAGCGGCGGCGCAGGCCCTGGGCAAGCTCGTTTCCAGGCAGGTGAGCCCCATGCGCAGCACCGTCACCGCTTCGCACCATCGCCGCCTGGTGGCGGTGGTCGCCGCGCAGCGGCTGCTGGCGCGGCTGGCGGGCAGCGCCGCCTCTGCGGAGCACGGCCGGTGAACGCCGGCGCGAAGCCGCCACCCGGGCCTGCGGCGGCGGCCGGCGTGGCCCCGACGTGGAACGAAGCCGACGGCACGCTGCACATCGACGTGCGCGGCCTCGGCGCGCCGCAGCCGCTGGTGCAGGTGCTGCAACTGGTGGCCCGCACGCCCGACGACGGCGTGATCGTCGTCCACATCGACCGCGACCCGGTGCTGCTGTATCCCGAGCTGCAGCAGATCGGCTGGTGGGCCGAGCCGATCGAAGGCGACCCCGGCGAGGTGCGCCTGCGTGTGGCCCGTGCCGGCTGAACCCGCCCCGCCCGCGGCGTCCGCGGCGGCGACGGGCCCTTCGCCGCGGCCGGCGCCGGCGGCCGCGCAGCACAAGGCGCAGCCGAAGGCCCCGGCGCGGCGGCAGGGCGGCAGCTTCGTCGCCGGCGCCACGTCGCGCCTGCTGCCCGCCTCGGTGCCCTTGCGCTGGTTCGGCGCCGCGGCCTTCTTCCATGCCTGCGCCTGGGCGGCGCTTGGCGCAGCGGCCGCGGACCTGCCGCAATGGCGCGGCGGCCTCGGCTGGCCGCTCGCCGCGCTGCATCTGTGGACCATCGGCACGCTGCTCGCCAGCGCCATCGGCGCCAGCCTGCAACTGCTGCCGGTGGCCACGCGCCAGGGCACGCGCGCCGCGGCGCTGGCTGCCGGCCTGTGGTGGCTGTTCGTTCCCGGCGTGGCCCTGCTCGTGCTGGGCATGGGCCTGGCACAACCGGCGTGGCTGGCGGTGGGCGCGGCCGCGGTGATCGCGGTGCTGCTGGCCTGGGCCGCGATGATGGCGATGAACCTCGCCGGCGCGCGCGGCATGCCCGGCGTGGTGCTGCACGGCTGGGGCGCGATCGGCGGCCTCGCGCTGCTGGTGGCCAGCGCGGCGTCGCTGGTGGCGGTGTGGACGGGGTCGTCGGCGCTGTCGGGCTGGCTGGCGCCGGACGCGCTGCGTGCGATGCATGCCGCGGCCGGCATCGTCGGCGTGATGGGCTTGCTCGTGCTCGGCATCGCCACCATCGTCGTGCCGATGTTCGCGTTGTCGCCGGTGCCGGCCGAGCGGCCGCAGGCGGCCACCGGCGCGCTCGGGCTGGCGGCGCTGGTGCTGTGGCTGGCGGCGGCGCCGCTGGCGGCGCTGTTCTCGCCGGCGCCGGCAGCGCCGGCCGCGTCGCCGGCCGGCGGTGCGTGGCTCTTCGTGGCATTGCGCGCGGCGTCGTGGGCGGCAGCGGCGGCGGCGCTGGCCGTGCACCTGGCGATGATGCGGCGCGTGCGCGCCGAAGCGCTGCGGCCGGGCCTGGGCGGCGCGGCGTGGCTGTTCGCCTGCGCCTGGGGCGCGGCGGTGCTGGCACTCGGGCTGCTGGCCGCGAAGATCGGCCTCGAGGCGGCCGCCGCGAGCGGTGCCGGCGCGGTGGCCGGCATCGTTTCCGAAAGGCTCGGCCGCCTCGTCGTCGTGCTGGCGCTCGTGGGCTGGCTCGGCAGCTTCCTGTTCGGGGTGTTGCATCGCATCCTGCCTTTTCTCGCCGCGGCGCACGCCTCGCGTGGCCGCACGCCGGGCCGCCGCGCGCCCACCCCTTCGGCGCTGACCTCCGCGCAGGCGGTGCTGTGGCACACCCGCGCGCACACCGCGGCGCTGGGGGCCCTGGCGGTGGCGGCGGTGTTCGATGCGGCGCCGCTGTGGGCGCTGGCGGCAGTCGTCGGCGGCGCTGGAGGCATCGCCTTCGCGGTGTTCTATGCCGTGGCGGCGCTGCGCCTGCGCGCGAGCCTGGCTGCGGGGGCTGCGGGTGCCCCGGATGCCGCGGGGGCTGCGGGTGCCGGCGCGCCGGACAGCGGGCGCCGCGATGGGCCTTGACCTGGGACAAGGCGCCGCTGCCGCCGGGGTCGGTAGGCTCGCCATTCTGGTATGCGAATACCGATTTAGCCTGCCCGCACGATGATGAACCCTTCCGGCGCCGTGGCCCAGATGCTCGACGACGAGCACCGCGCCAGCCTCGAACTCGTCAATCGCATCGAGCCGCTGCTGGCCCGCCGTGACGACGCCGCGCTGGCCGCGCTCGCGCCGGCGCTGGCGCGCGCGCTCGAGCACGAGACCGACCGCCACTTCGGCTTCGAGGAACGCGAGCTGTTCCCGCGCCTGGCCGAGGCCGGCGACGGCGATCTCGCAGCCCTGTTGACCGAGGAACACGAGACGCTGCGCGCCGTGGCCGCCGACCTGCTGCCGCTGTTGCGTGGCGGCGCCGCCGCCGCCGGCCAGGGCGATGCCGAGGCGCTGCGCCGCCTGGCCGCCGAATGGTGCGAGCGGGTCGTCGCCCACGTGCAGAAGGAGACGGCGGCGCTGTTGCCGCTGCTGGCCGACCTGCTGGACGAAGCGACCGACGGCGAACTGGCGCTGGCCTACGCCTCGGCGTGAAGGCCCTGGCCGCGCAGCATGCAACGCAACGAGGAGCCGATGATGACAGCGATGCCCGTGCGGTCCGATGCGGTGACGATCCGCGCGCTGGCCGCGAACGACCTCGACGCCGTCGTGGCGCTGGACGCCGCGGCCGAGAAGCGCACCCGCCGCGCCTACATCGAGCGCCGCCTGCGCGCCGCGCAGCGCGAGCCGGCGCTGCACGCGCAGTTCGCCGCGGTCGACGGCGAAGGGCTCGTCGGCTGCATGCTGGCCCGCCTGCTCGAAGGCGAATTCGGCCGCACGCGCCGGGCGCTGCGGCTGGAGCTCTTCGGCGTGCGTGCCGAGCGGCGCGGCAGCCACGTCGGCCGCCAGCTGTTCGAGGCGCTGGCGGCGTGGGGCGCACGGCACGGCGCGGTCGAGGTGCGCAGCGCGGCGCTGTGGCGCGAGCACTCCATCGTCGCCTTCTTCGACGCCCTCGGCTTCGAGCTGGCGCCCGAGGTGGTGCTGCAGTGTTCGCTGAGCGAAGGCCGATGGACGCCGGGGCGCGAAGAGGATCTGCGCGGCCTGCCCGGGGCCGGCGCCGACGGCGACGACGACGCCGCCGGTGCGCGGCGCGAGATCGACTACGCGCGCAGCGAGGCCGAAGGGGCCAACGATCACGACCGCGCCGGTCACGGCGGCGCGCAGGTGAGCACGATGCGCGAAGGCGACCTCGACGCCATCGTGCGCATCGACCGCGGCATCGTCGGCGTCGACCGCCGCGCCTACATCGAGGCCCGCGCCGCCGAGGCGATCGAGCAGACGGGCGTGCGCGTGTCGCTGACGGCGCGTGCCGACGGCCTCGTCGCGGGCTACCTGATGGCGCGTGCCGACCTGGGCGACTTCGGCCGCACCGAACCGGTGGCGGTGATGGACACGATCGGCGTCGATCCCGGCTTCGCGCAGCGCGGCGTCGGGCGTGCCTTGCTGGTGCAGCTCTTCGCCAACCTCGGCGCCCTGGGTGTCGAGCGCGTCGAGACGGTGGTGCCGGTGCGTGACCTGGCGCTGCTGGGCTTCCTCGGCAGCGCCGGCTTCGTGCCGGGCGAGCGGCTGCCGTTCGCGCGCCGGCTGTCGTAGGCCGGGCAGGCTGTCGCAGGTTGGCGCTGGGTTGCGCAAGGCCGGCAGGTCCAATCGGCACCGCGGCAAAGGGTTGCCGGCTCGCGATCTAGACTTCCACGCATGAATGCCGACGAAGACAGCGTGCGCGAAGCCCTGCGCGCCGTGCTCGATCCCGAAGCGGGGATGAACATCGTCGACCTCGGCCTCGTCTACGAGGTGCAGGTGTCCGACGCCGGCGGCGTGCTGGTGCGCATGACGATGACCAGCGCCGCCTGCCCGATGCTCGAGTCGATCGTCGACGACGTGCACAACACGCTCGAAGCGGCGCTGCCGGCGGGCACGCCGGTCGAGGTGGAGATCGTCTGGGATCCGCCGTGGACGCCCGAGCGCATGAGCGGCTTCGCGCGCGAGCACTTCGGCTGGGCGCCGCGATGAATTCCGGCGCAGGCGCCGCGCCGCAGCGCCCCGAAGCAGTGCCCGGCGCAGCGGCCCGGCTGCGCCGCAGCGGCGTCGCGTGGTGGCGGCTGCCGTTCCTCGTCTTCGGTTTCGTCGCGCTGGCGGTGGGCACCGGCGCCGGCCTGGCGCGCCTGGCCTGGCCGATGCCGGGCGTGGTTGCCGCCAGCGCGGCCCTGCACGGGCCGCTGATGGTGTGCGGCTTCTTCGGCGTCGTGATCTCGCTGGAGCGCGCGGTGGCGATCGGCAAGCCCTGGGCCTACGCGGCGCCGCTGGCGGCGGCGCTGGGCAGCGCCGCGGCGCTGCACGGGTTCGAGGCCGCTGCGCCGTGGCTTTACCTGGTCGGCGCGGCGATGCTGACGCTGGCCTCGGCCGACGTCGTGCGCCGCCAGCGCGAAGGCTTCAACGTCGTCATCGCGCTGGCCGCGGCCTGCTGGGCGGTGGGCGCCGCGGCGTGGGCCTTCGGCGCGGCGGTGCCGCAGGCCGTGCCGTGGTGGCTCGCGTTCCTGATCCTCACGATCGCCGGCGAGCGCCTGGAGCTGTCGCGCTTCGTGCCGCGCACGCAGCGCGCGGTGCGGCTCTTCGCGGCGGTGGTGGCGCTCGCCCTGGTCGGCCTCGTGGCCTGGCCCTGGGCAGCGGGGCCGCCGCTGTTCGGCGTGGCACTGATGGCGCTGGCCGCCTGGCTCTTCGCCAACGACCTGGCGCGGCGAACGGTGCGCACGCAAGGTCTCACGCGCTTCATCGCGGTGTGCCTGCTCGCCGGTTACGGCTGGCTGCTCGCCGGCGGCGCGCTGGTCGCCGTGTTCGGCTTCGTCCCCGGCAGCGCCGCCTACGACGCGGCGCTGCACGCGCTGGGGCTGGGCTTCGTGTTCTCGATGGTGTTCGGGCACGCGCCGGTGATCTTTCCGGCGGTGCTGCGCGTGGCGGTGCCATACCGCCGCTGGTTCTACGTGCCGCTGGGGCTGCTGCACGCCGCGGTGGCTCTGCGCGTGGGCGGCGCGGCGGCCGGCTCGTTCGCGTTGCGCCATTGGGGCGCGCTCGCATCGGCGCTGGCGCTGGTGGCGTTCATCGTCGCGATGCTCACGGCGGTGCTGGGGGCGCGCGGCGGCCGCTCGCGGCGCGCGGCCGGCTAGCCGGGCTCGGGTCGGACGCGACCGCCGCCGGTGCCGGACCTCGTGACCACGGCGAGGGCGCGCTCCGCGGCCACCGGATCACGGTGAGCGCTGCCTCGGCCGGGTGGTCGATACACTGCCCGCCTCGCGACTTCCTGCTTCCCGACGAGGAGAGCCCCCGATGATTCACTTCGTGCTGCACGACGCCAGGGACACCGTCGCCGTCGTCGTCGTCGAAGGCGTCAAGGCCGGCCAGACGCTGAACGGCTGGATCATGGACGAGGACAAGATGACCCGCGTGCAGGCGCGCCAGGACATCCCCATCGGGCACAAGGTGGCGCTGAAGGACATGGCGCCCGGCGACACGGTGTGGAAATACGGCATCGACATGGGCCGGGTCGTGGCGCCGATCAAGGCCGGCGAGCACGCGCACGTCCACAACATCAAGACCAAGCGCTGGTAGTCCCGGGCGCCAAGAGGTCAGAGGTCCAAGGAGCCCCCATGTCCGTCGTTTCGAGCAACACCACCTTCCTCGGCTACCGGCGCGAGAACGGTCGCGTCGGCGTGCGCAACCACGTCATCGTGCTGCCGCTGGACGACCTTTCCAATGCCGCGGCCGAGGCGGTGGCGCACAACATCAAGGGCGCGCTGCCGATCCCCCACCCCTACGGCCGGCTGCAGTTCGGCGCCGACCTCGAGCTGCATTTCCGCACCTTGATCGGCGCCGGCTGCAACCCCAACGTCGCCGCCGTCGTCGTCATCGGCATCGAGGACGGCTGGACGAAGAAGGTCACCGACGGCATCGCCGCCACCGGCAAGCCGGTCGTCGGCTTCGGCATCGAGGGCCACGGCGACCACGACACGATCATGCGCGCCAGCAAGGCCGCGCGCGAATACGTGCAATGGGCCAGCGAGAAGCAGCGCGAAGCGTGCGCGTTGAGCGAGCTGTGGGTCAGCACCAAGTGCGGCGAGAGCGACACCACCAGCGGCTGCGGCGCCAACCCGACCGTGGGCAACGCGTTCGACAAGCTCTACGCGCTGGGCAGCACGCTGGTCTTCGGCGAGACCTCGGAGATCACCGGCGGCGAGCGCATCGTGGCCGAGCGCTGCCGCACGCCCGAGGTCAAGGAGCGGTTCATGTTCATGTTCAACCGCTACCAGGACATGATCAACCGCCACAAGACGAGCGACCTGTCGGACTCGCAGCCGACCAAGGGCAACATCGCCGGCGGGCTCACCACGATCGAGGAAAAGGCGCTGGGCAACATCCAGAAGATCGGCAAGCAGTGCCTGGTCGACGGCGTGCTCGACAAGGCCGAGATGCCCACCGGGCCGGGCCTGTGGTTCATGGATTCGTCCAGCGCGGCGGCCGAGATGGTGACGCTGTGCGCGGCCTCGGGCTTCGCGGTGCACTTCTTTCCCACCGGCCAGGGCAACGTGATCGGCAACCCGATCCTGCCGGTCATCAAGATCTGCGCCAATCCGCGCACCGTGCGGCTGATGAGCGAGCACATCGACGTCGACACGTCGGGCCTGCTGCAGCGCGAGATCACGCTCGACCAGGCCGGCGACAAGCTGCTGGCGTGCATGCTGCGCACGGCCAACGGGCGGCTGACGGCGGCCGAGGCGCTCGGCCACCGCGAGTTCGTGCTGACGCGCCTGTACGAATCGGCGTAGCGCTGGCGATGGCTGTGGTGGGTATCCACCGCGGCCACGACTCCGGGCACGGCCGCGAAGCTGCGGGCTGAGTCCGGGGCCCGGCTGCACCGCGCTCGACGGGGCGCCGCCGCGCGGGGGCGCCCCGTTTGTCCTTGCTGCCATCGCCCGTGTTTTGACACCGCCGCGTCAAAGATGCAGAATCGATGCATCTTTAGCGCCGCCGCCGTGCGGCCTGATGTGCTTGCCCGATGTGCTTGCTCGATGTGCTTGCCCGATGCGCCTGTCCGAATACACCGACTACACGTTGCGCGTGCTGATGCATTGCGCCGCGAAGCCCGGTGAGCGGCTGACGATCGCCGAGCTGGCCGAGCACCACGGGCTGTCGAAGAACCACCTGATGAAGATCGTCAACGACCTCGCCCGCCGCGGCCTGGTGGCGACGACGCGCGGCCGCGGCGGCGGCCTGACGCTCCTGGCCGACCCGGCGCGCGTCACGGTGGGCGACATCGTGCGCGACTGCGAGACCGACTTCCGCCTGGTCGAGTGCTTCGAGGCTGGCCGCAACGCATGCACGCTCACGCCTTCGTGCCGGCTGCAGCACCTCGTCGGCGACGCCCTGGCCGCGTTCTTCGCCAAACTCGACGAGGCGACGCTGGCCGACATCAGCGAACCGAAGCTGCCCGCGCGCAGCCGCAGCGCCACCGCGCCGAGGCCGGTGGCCGTGAGGCTGACGCGGCGGCCGACGCCCGCCGCCGCGCGTGAGGGGCGCCGGAACGGCGCCGGCACTTCGACGGACCGCCGACCTTCCGACCCTCCGACCCTCTGACCCCCGACACACCATGGCCTTGACGACGACCATCGCCGCGCCCGGCAGCAGCAGCGCAGCCAGCGCCAGCTTTGCCACGCCGCTGGAGATGCTCGGCGAATGCCACCGTCGCGTCGAGCGCCAGTGCGCCACGCTGGCGCGCCTGGTACCGCACCTGGCCGAGCATGGCAGCGACAGGGCGGCGCGCGAAGCCGCCAGCGCCGTGCTGCGCTACTTCGACCTCGCCGGCCCGAAGCACCACGCCGACGAGGAAGAGGACCTCTTCCCGGCGCTGCTCGAATCGATGGCCGGCTCCGACGCGGTGTGCCTGCGCGAGCTGACCGAGTCGCTCGCCGCCGACCACCGCGAGTTCGAGCGCCGCTGGGCGGCGATCAGGCGCACGCTGCAAGAGGTGGCCGCAGGCCGCGCAGCGCGGCTCGAAGCGGCCGAAGTGCAAGGCTACGCCGACCTCTACAGCCGCCACATCGCGCGCGAAGAAGGCGAACTGCTGCCGATGGCCGCCCGCCTGCTGGGCGATGCCGAAGTCGAGCGCATCTCGCTGGCGATGCAGCGCCGGCGCGGCTTGCTGCCCGAATCACTCCCCTGACGCAAACTCCTGAAGGAAGCACCATGTCCCATCCCCACCTGCACCTGTCGCCCGACGCCATCTACCCGTTCGATGCGCGCGGCATCGCCAAGCGCTTCCGCCATGCGGCGATCTTCGGCGCGCTCGATTCGCTGCGCCCCGGCGAGACGATGCGCTTCGAGAACGACCACGACCCGCTGCCGCTGCTGGCGCAGATCGCGCAGCGTTACGGCGAGCGCGTCGCCGTTGAGTACCGGCAGCGCGCGGCCGAAGGCGTGGTGATCGACTTCAGCGTCAACGGGTAGGCCGCCGTGGCGCAGCCGCACGCGAGGCCGGGCGAGCCGTTCAGCGTCACGGCGCTGGCGGCCGGCGGTGGCGGCGAGCGCACGACGGCGCTCATCAAGGGCCGCCAGGTGGAGGTCGTCCGCCTCGTGCTGGCGGCAGGGAAGCGCCTGCGCGAGCACCGCGCGCCCGGCGAAGTAACGGTGTACGTGCTGGCCGGCGAGGTCGACTTCGGCGTGCCCGGCACCGTGCACCGCATGCGCGCGGGCGACTTCATCCACCTCGAAGCCGGCGAGCCGCACTCGCTGCACGCCCGCAGCGACTTCTCGGCGCTCGTCACCATCGCGCTGGGCGCGCCGGCCTGAGGAGGCCGGCCGCACCGGCGCTCGCGCCGCCGTTCAGCGCCGGTTCACCACCGAATCAACGCTGGATCAGCGCCGGATCAGCGCCGGATCAGCGCCACAGCGGCCCGATCGCGTCGAGCGTGTTCTTGAGTTCGAGCCCGAACTCGGTGTCGCCTTCCATCACCAGCGCTCGGTCGAAGAAGAGACGGTCGGCGTCGTCTTCGCCGCGCACCAGGCGCCACAGCGCCGGCGTCTGCGCGCGGATGACGACGGCCGGCGCCTGCCCGCTGTCCGCCACGGCGAAGCCGCCTTCGCCGAGCACGAGCAGGAAGCGCAGCCCCGGCTCGAGCAGTTCCAGCTCGACCACGCGGCCGGCGAGCGCGCGCCGCTGCGCCTGGCTCAGGCGCGGCAGCAGCAAGCGGTCGAGCAAGCGTGCGGCAAGCCACGAAGGCGGCTGCGGCGGCAGCCGGCGCACGAGGCTGCGTCCGCGCGAAGCAACGGTGCCGAGGAACGCCGGCAGCGCCGGCAGCGCCGGCCGTTGCGGCAGCTCAGGCAGCGCAGGAAAGCGGGGGACAGGTAAACGCATCGCAAGTCCTCGCCCAAGTTCGTACAAGTCACCCGTCACGAAGCCACGGCCAGCACCGGCTCGCGCAGCGCCTCCAGGCCGGGCCGGCGGTGCGCGTAGCCGTTGACCAGTGCGCCGGGCAGGCCGGCCGACTGCAGCGCCTGCAGCGCCTCGGCCGCTGCCGCACCTTGGTTGTAGACGGCGTCGAACCGGCGCAGCACCTCGGAGAAGCCGTTCGCACAGGGCGACAGGCGCACGCGCGCGATGCCGCTGTCGCGCAGCTCGGCCGCTTCGGCCAGCAATGCGTGCAGCGCCGCCGATTGCGTCTGGATGCCGTTGAGCACGAGGAACGGCTGCGCGTCGCCGCTGGTGCGCAGCAGCAGCCCGTCGGCGTCGCTGCGGCAGCGGAAGTCGCAGTTGTCCTTGGGCAGACGGTGGTGGCGCGCGGTGAAGCAGCGCGCCGAGAACGCCAGCGGCAGGCGGCCGAAGCCGAACACTTCGGTCTGCACCGCACCGGCGGGGCCTTGCACCGGGTTCGCCTTCGGGTTCGCCGCTGCCACCCCATCGAGCGGCAGTTCGACCGGCGCCACCCAGGTGCGGGCGCCGAGCAGCGCGTGCTCGACGAGGGCGGCGCGGTTGTAGATGTTGATGTGCGGCCCGAGCACGAACGGCCGGCGTTCGGGCCGCGCCTTGGCCGCGGCGGCCAGCACGTGCAGCGCCGAGGCGTCGCCGGCCTCGACCGCGAACTCGTCCTGCTCGGCGATGTGGCGCATCGTGCGCAGTTCGGCTTCGCTGGCCAGCAGCGCCTGCGTCGCCAGCACCACTTCCTTGCCGGCCGCGGCGAGGTCGCGCGCCAGCGCCAGCCAGTCGGACAAGCGCATCTCGTTGCGCCGCGAGCACACCACCTCGCCCAGCACGACGGTGCGGGCCGGGCTTTCGGCGACCTCGGCGTAGAACGCCAGCAGCGTCTCGCGCGGCCACCAGTAGAGCACCGGGCCGACGGTCAACTCGATGCGCTCGCTCGCGGGTGCGCCGGCGGCCGCTGAAGGGGCTGCTCCGGCCATCGTCATCCTCGTCGTCATCGCGTCACCGCCACGGCCGGTCGTAGGCGCCCAGCGTGTGCTGCTGCCCCTCGGCCCAGCGGCCGAGCTCGGTGGTCCATGCCGGCTGCACCGACCAGCGCGCGCCCGAGGCGGCGGCGTCGATCGCCGAGCGCCACACGCGCGTCACCGCGGCCACGTAGTTGGGGCTGCGCTGGCGGCCTTCGATCTTGATCGCCGCGACGCCGGCCTCGATGAGCTGCGGCAGGATCGCCAGCGTGTTCAGGCTGGTCGGCTCCTCGATCGCATAGTCCCGCACGCCTTCCACCTCGAAGCGGCCCTTGCACAGCGTCGGGTAGCCGCGCGGCTCGTCGGGGGCATAACGGTCGATCAGCACGCCGTTCAGGCGCGCTTCGACGCCGGCGCTCGTCTCGTGCCAGCGCACCGCCGAAGGCGGCGAGCACACGCCGGCGGTGTTCGGCGACTGGCCGGTGACGTAGGACGACAGCGCGCAGCGCCCCTCGACCATCACGCACAGGCTGCCGAAGCCGAACACCTCGATCTCGGCGCTGGTGTGCCTGGCCAGGTGCTGCACCTGCTGCAGCGTCAGCACGCGCGGCAGCACCGCGCGGCGGATGCCGTAGCGCTCGCGGTAGAACTCGATCGCCTCGTAGGTGGTGGCCGAGGCCTGCACCGACAGGTGCAGCTTCAGCTGCGGCAGGTGGTCGCGCACGTAGGCCATCACCGCGGTGTCGGCGACGATCAGCACGTCGGCGCCCAGCGCCGCGGCGCGCTCCACCGCGTGCCGCCACGGCGTTTCGTCGCGCGCATCGGCGAAGGTGTTCAGGGCCATCAGCACCTGGGCGCCGCGGCCGTGCGCGTAGCGCACGCCTTCGGCCACCTGCTCGTCGTCGAAGTTCAGGCCGGCGAAGTTGCGCGCGTTGGTGGCGTCCTTCAGGCCGAGGTAGACGGCGTCGGCGCCGGCGTCGACGGCCATCTGCAAGGCGCGCAGCGAGCCGGCGGGGCAGACGAGGTCGGGCTTGCGCGGGGTGCCAGCGGGGGCGCGCTCGGGCGCCACGGGGCGGCTTTCGGACATCGGAAACGGGACCGGAGGGGGGAAAGCGCCGGATGCTGGGCCAGCGGGGCGGGGCGGTCCTTGTCTCAGGTCAAGCGGCCGGAGGCGGGTTGGGCGGGGGAGCAGGGGTTGAAACGGACTCGATCTCCGCCCGCATGCGCCGCGCCATCAGCGCCTCGTAGACGTCCGGCGTCAGGCGGCTGAGCCACCACGCCAGGTGCGCGGTGCGGCCGATCAGCACGCGCGCCCGGCCGCGTGCGGCGGCCTCGCAGATGCGCCGGGCCACGTCGGCCGCGGCGAGGGGCCGGCCGACGACGACGCGCGCGCTGTGGCGGCCGGCGTGGCCGCGGCCGTCCAGCGCATGGCGGTCGATCGCGGTGTCGACGAACGACGGGCAGGCGAGCGTCACGGTGAGCCCGGCGGCGGCCACCTCGGGCCGCAGGCTGTCGAAGAAGCCGTGCAGCGCGTGCTTGCTCGCGGCGTAGCCCGTGCGCGCCAGCAGCGGCGAGAAGCCGGCGACGCTGGAGACGGCCACGAGCGCGCCGCCGCGCGCCAGCAGGTGCGGCAGGGCCGCCTGCGTGATGTGCACGGCGCCGAAGAAGTTCACTTCGACGACGCGGCGGATGACCTCGGGCGCGGTGTGCGCCAACGCGCTGTGGTGGCTGATGCCGGCGTTGGCGAAGAGCCAGTCGATGCGGCCGAATTGCGCCACGGCGCGGGCGACGGCGGCCTCGCAGGCGGCGCGGTCGGTGACGTCGCAGGGCAGGGCGAGGACTTCATGGCCTGGCGCGGCGAGCTGCGCAGCCAGCGCGGCGAGCCCGCCGGAGTCGACATCGAGCGCCGCCACCTGCGCCCCGTGGCGCGCCGCGTGCCGGGCGAGCGCCGCGCCGAGCCCGCTGGCGGCGCCGGTGACGACGACGACCGCACCGGCCAGCGTGCGCCGCGCTCGCATCAGGTGCTGCCCGGGCCGCGGTCGACGCCGCGATCGAGCCCGTGGCTGCGGCAGTACAGCGCGAACACTTCGGCCGAGGTCATTCGCGGCCGGTAGCCGAAGACCTCCTTCAGCCGCCGGTTCGCCAGCACCGGCCGGTAGCGCAGGAATGCCACCTGTTCGGGCCCGTAGCGCGAGAGCTTCAGCCGGTGCAGCAGGGCAAGCGTTCCGCGCAGCACGCCGGCGGGCAGGTGCACGCAGCGCTTGCCCAGGCGCTGCGCGATCTCGTCGATCGCGAGCGCGCCGTCGCCGGCGACGTTGAACACACCGGCCGGGCCGCCGAACACCGCGCGCTCTATCGCGCCGACGACATCGCGGTCCCAGATGAAGACGAACGGGCTCGGCGAGCCGCGCACGGCGACGAGCACCGGCTTCTCGAACAGCGCCGTGATCTGGTTGTGCGTGTGTTCGCCGAGGATCGTGCCGACGCGCAAGACGACCTGCTCGAGCGCCGGATGCTGCGCGCGCGCCTGGGCGAGCATCGCCTCCACCTGGCGCTTGTGGTCGGCGTAGGCGAACTCGGGGTTGCCGCGCAGCGGCTGGTCTTCGTCGATCCAGGCCGGGTTGTCGGCGTGGTAGCCGTAGGCGGCGCCGCTGGAGGTGACCACGAGGCGCTTCACGCCCGCGGCGAGGCAGGCGTCGAGCACGTTGCGCGTGCCGAGCACGTCCACCGAGTACTCGAACGCCCGGTTCGACCCCGGCCCCGGGGTGACGATGGCGGCCAGATGCACGACGGTGTCGATGCGGTGGCGTTCGACGAGCGCGCGCAGTTCGGGCGCGCGCACGTCGATCGTCTCGTGCACGACGCCTTCGCGGCGCGCCGCCGCTGCCGGCGCGCGCACGTCGGTGGCGACGATCGCCGCGCAGCGCGGCGCCTCCCCTTCCGGGCGCTGCGCCAGCGATTGCACGAGCAGCGAGCCGAGGTAGCCCGCGGCCCCGGTGACGAGCACGCGCGGTGCGGCGGCGTTCATCGTCGCGGCCGTGCGCCGGGCAGGCAGGCGCCGGGCGGAGTCACTTCCCCTTGGGCTCCAGGTGCATGTCCTTGAAGTGCATCAGCCCCGGCGCCCACATGTGCTTGACGGGATCGACATCGACGTGAATCACCGCCGGCCCGCCGCAGGCGAGCGAGCGTTCGATCGCGCCGCGCAGCTCGCGCGGGTCGGCCACGCGCTCGCCGTGCGCGCCCATCGAGCGCGCCAGCTCATCGAAGCGGATCTCGCCGAGGTCGGTCTGGATCGTCTCGTCGGGGCCGAGCGATTTGAAGATCAGCGTCTTCAGCGGCTTCAGCGCGAACTGCTGGTTCATCTTCACCATGCCCCACTGCTTGTCGCAGACCACGAGGTAGACGACGCGCATCTTCAGCCGCGCCGCGGTTTCGATCTCCTGCGGGTGGAAGCCCATCGCGCCGTCGCCGATGATGCAGCACACGGGCTTGTCGGGGAACGCCGCCGCGGCACCGAGCGCCTGCGCGACGCCGGCGCCGAGCATGCCGAACTTGAAGGTCGACACCAGCGTGTTCGGCACCCGCGCCTGGTGGAAGAACATCGTCCAGATCGTCGCATTGCCGCCGTCGGCCACCAGCACCGTGCCTTCGGGGAACACCTGCTGCGCGACATGCGCGATGTGCGCGCTCGTCATCGGCACGGCGAGATCGGCGAGCTTCTCGTCGACCTTGGCGCGCTCGGCACGCATCGTCTCGGCATAGCCCTGCACGCGCTTGCGCCGTGCGTCCAGCGGCATGCGCTCGCGCAGCGCCTCCAGCCTGTCGGCCAGCGCGGCGAGGAAGAGCCGGGCATCGGCCAGCACCGCCAGCGCCAGCGGCTTGTTGGCGCCGAGGATGGTTTCGTCGACGTCGACCTGGATCGTCGCCTGCTCGCCCGGTGCGCGCCAGTACGGCGGCCTGCCCCACCAGTCGGTCTCGCCGACGCGCGAGCCGACGACGAGCACGGTGTCGGCCTCGTTGCGCACCTGATGGTTGAGCTTCACCCACACCATCGGCAAGGCCAGCGGCGAGGTCTCGGGCAGCACGCCGCGCGCCGCCCAGCTGGTGGTGACCGGCGCGTGCAAGAGCTCGGCCACGCGCGCCAGTTCGGCGAAGGCGCCGGCGTGCACGACGCCGCTGCCGGCGTGGATCATCGGCGCCGGGGCAGCGGCCAGCCTCTGCGCCGCCTGCTCCACCTGTTCCGCCGGCGGCGGCAGGCGCTGCGTGCGCCGGTACTGCGAAGGCTGCCAGGGGGCGACCTCGGCCTTCACCTTGCCGTTCATCACGTTCTCGGGCACGTCGAGGTGCACGACGCCGGGCCGGCCCTCCCACGCGTGGCGCAGCGCGATGCGCCCCATCTCGGCGACGCGGTCGAAGGAAGGAACGGCCTCGCTCCACTTGGCGATCTTGCCGATCACGCCGACCTGGTCGAAGCACTGGTAGGCGCCGCCGCGGTCGGGGTACTGGATCTGCGGCCGCCGGCAGCTGGTGATGGCGAGCACGCGGTTGCCCTCGGCCTGCTCGACGACGAGGCCGGGCAGCAGGTTCGCCACGCCCGGCCCGTTGCTGGCCATGCACACGCCCAGCCGCCCGGTCAGCCGCGCATAGGTGCCGGCCATGTGCGCCGCACTCGTCTCGTGGCGCGGCGTGACGATTTGGATGCCCAGCGCGTGCAGCGCCGAGTAGAAGCCGACGTAGGTGCCGTCGATGATGCCGAACACCTTCTCGACGCCCTCGGCCTGGAGCATGCGCGCGAGCACCGCGCCGCCGGTGGTTTCTGACACCTGGGGTCCCTCCTGTCCTTGCTGCCCTGTGCAGGCCGCGAGCCTACCGCGCCGCGGCGGCCTGGCCGCCGCGGGCAGCGCCGCGGCGGGCGGCCTCGATGCCGGACCCGGCGCCGGATGTGGCGCCGGATGTGGCGCCGAGATGGCGCGCGACCTCGGCGCGCATCGTGGCGGCGAGCTCGGCCGAGCGCTCGCGCAGGCGGAACATCGGGCCGGCCACGAGCACCGCGAACTGCCGGTGCGGCATCGCCAGCGGCAGGGCCACGCCGCCCAGGTCGGCGGTGAACTCGGCGTTGCCCTCGAACCAGCCGCGGTCCAGCGAGCGCCGGATCTCGCGCTCGACCGCCGCCACGCTCATCAGCGTTGTCGGCGTGTAGCGCTCGAAGGCGGCGCGCTTGAGCACCTTCGTGCGGTCGGCCGGGCTCATCTGCGACAGCAGCGCGCGGCCGGTGGCGGTGACGTGCAGCGGCACCATCTTGCCGGGCCGGGCCGCGTAGCGCACCGCGTTCGGCGACTCCACCGAGTCGACGAACACTGCGTGGGCGCCGCTGGCCGCAGCCAGCACCGCGGTCTCGCCGGTCTTGCGCTGCAGCGTTTCCAGCAGCTGGTGCAGTTGCAGCGGCACCGGGTCGGCGCTTTCGATCTGGCGCACGAGCCCCCCCCACAGCGGCGAAGGGTAGTAGCTGCCGCGCGCCATCGGCTCGTACAGGAAGCCGCGCGCGGCCAGCGTGCCGAGCAGGTTGAACGTGCTCGACCGGGGCCATTCGAAGTGCCGCGCGATCTCCGCCAGGCTGGCCGGCTGGCGATGCTCGGCGAAGTACTCGAGCAGTTCGAGGACGTTGGCCGCTTGCTTGACGTTCACGATGTCGGGCCTTGTCGCAGGAGTGAAGGGGAGGCCGCAGGAACCACCAGTTGCCCCTGCGACAGCCAGAACGGCGCGGCAGCCAGGGCGATGCACACCAGCGCGAAGGCGAACCCGACGCGGTAGCCGCCGGTCCAGTCGTGCAGCGCGCCGGACAGCAGCGCGCCGAGCGCCGTTCCCAGGGACATCAGGGCGTAGATCGCGCCGTAGACGGTCGACTGGCCGTGGCCCGCGAACAGCCTGGCGCTCAGGCTGGCCACCACCGGCCCGCGCGCGCCCTGGCAGATGCCGAACAGCAGCACGTAGCCCGTCAGCAGCCATTCGCTGCTGCGGTAGGTCAGCGCCAGCAGCATGCCCAGGCCGAGCGCCGTGCCGATGAAGCTCACCGTGGCTGCGCGGCGGTGCGAGAAGCGGTCGGAGACCCAGCCCGAACCCGAGACGCCGGCGATCGACAGCATGCTGGCCGTGCCCACCGCGGTGGCCGACTGCAGCGGCGTGAAGCCGATGTCGATCAGGTAGGCCACCGACTGCGGCAGCACCAGGTACATGCCGAGCGCGGTGAAGAACATCACCTGCACCAGCAGCCAGAAGCGCGGCTGGGCCATCGCCGCGCGCAGCGGGCTGGCGGCGGCGCCTTCAGCGGTTGCGCCCGCGCGACGCGCCGGGCGGCGCGCCATGATGGCGCGCCAGGGCAGCACCAGCGCCAGCACGCCCACGCCGACGAGGCCCGCCCCCAGCGCGAGGTAGGTGACGCGCCAGCCCTGCCAATCGATGAGCGCCTGCGACAGCGGCACCATCACCAGCGAGCCGAAGCCGAACGCCGCATACGCCACGCCGATGGCTGTCGACAGCCGGGAAGGGAACCACCATGTCAGCAGCGCCGCCGCCGGCACCATGCCGACGGCACCGCTGCCCAGGCCGCCGAGGACACCGAGGCCGAGGTAGAGCTGCCACAGCGCTTCGGCCTGGCTGGCGATCAGCATCCCTGCGGCCAGCAGCCCGATGCCACCCGCGTACAGCACGCGCGGGCCGTGGCGCTCGAACACCCAGCCGGCCGCCGGCGACGCCAGCCCCGCCACCAGCATCAGCACCGAGTAGATGCTCGTCATCTGCGCGCGTTGCCAGCCGAACTCCTGCTGCAGCGGCAGCAGGAAGACGAGGAACGTGTCGCCGACCCCGCGCGCGAGGAAGTTGAAGAAGAAGCACAGCGCGAGCACCGCGAGGGCCCGGCCCGGGGTGGCGGCGCTGTCGCTTGGCTTCGGCATGGCGTTGGTATGCGTACGGGTGAACACAGGGACCGGCAGGCGCCCCCGCGCGCCCCGCTGTCTTTTCCGGTGCCAAGCCTGACACGGCGGCGGCGCGGCGTCGAAAGGTGTTTTTACCTATGGATGACTTGTCCACATCCATGAATAGTGTGGTCCGCATGGGACCTCTGCACGGCATCCGCATCATCGACATGACGTCGGTGCTGATGGGGCCGTTCGCCTCGCAGGCGCTGGGCGACATGGGCGCCGACGTGATCAAGATCGAGGCGCCGGCCGGCGACCTGGTGCGCCAGATCGGACCGGCCCGGCACGAGGGCATGGGCCCGATCTTCCTGAACGCCAACCGCAACAAGCGCAGCGCCGTGCTGGACCTGAAGCAGCCCGATGGCGTGCAGGCGCTCAAGCGCCTGCTCGTCGCTGCCGACGTGCTGATGACCAACGTGCGGCCGCAGGCGATGGCGCGGCTCGGCCTGGACTACGAGGTCGTCAGCGCGATCAACCCGCGCCTGGTCTACGCGGGCCTGTTCGGCTTCGGCCAGGACGGCCCGTATGCCGCGCGCCCGGCCTACGACGATCTGATCCAGGGCGCCGCGACGCTGCCGCACTTGATCGCCCGCGCCTCGGGCGGCGCGCCGCGCTACGTGCCCACCGCGGTGGCCGACCGCATCGTCGGGCAGGCCGCGGTGGGTGCCATCCTCGCCAGCCTGCTCGCTCGCGAGCGCACCGGCCGCGGTGACCGCGTCGACATCCCGATGTTCGAGACGATGGTGGCCTTCGTGCTGGGCGACCATCTCGGCGGCCTCACCTTCGAGCCGCCGCTGGACGAGGGCGGCTACCCGCGGCAGCTCTCGCCCGAGCGCCGGCCGTACCGCACGAAGGACGGCTACATCTGCGCGCTGGTCTACAACGACAAGCAGTGGGAGGGTTTCCTGAAGGGGATCGGCCGCGAGTCGCTGCTGCACGAGGACCCGCGCTTCGCCACCTTCAGCGTGCGCTCGCGCCACATCGATCACGTCTACGGCTGGCTCGCCAGCGTCTTCGAGCAGCGCACCACGGCCGAGTGGGCGCCGTTGCTCGAGGCGGCCGACGTGCCGTTCATGCCGATGCACGACCTGCAGAGCATCCTCACCGACCCGCACCTCACGGCCACCGGCTTCTTCCAGTCGGTGCAGCATCCCACCGAAGGCGCCATCCGCTCGATGCGCCCGGCGCCGCGCTGGCAAGTGCATCCGCCCGGCGAGGCGCGCCTGGCACCGAACCTCGGCGAGCACACGGTCGAAGTGCTGCGCGAAGCGGGGCTGGCGGAAGCGGAGATCGCCCGCCTGCTTGCGGCCGGCGTGGCGCGGGAGGCGGCATGAGTGCGCAGCCGCTGCGCGAAGGCGCTGGGGCCGGCGCGCCGGCCGAACGCAGCGAGCACAGCAGCGGCCACGGCGGCGCCGGGCCGCTGGCCGGCGTGCGCGTCGTCGAGTTCGCCGGCATCGGGCCCGGTCCGCTGGCCGGCATGCTGCTGGCCGACCTGGGCGCCGAGGTCATCCGCCTGGACCGAACCGAGCCGAGCGGCCTCGGGATCGAGCGGCCGCCGCGGTTCGACCTCACGCTGCGCGGCAAGCGCACGCTGAAGCTGGACCTGAAGACCGAAGCGGGCCGGCGCGCCGCGCTCGCGCTCGTGCGCCGCGCCGACGCGCTGATCGAGGGCTTCCGTCCCGGCACGATGGAGCGCCTCGGCCTCGGCCCCGAGGTCTGCCTGCGCGACAACCCGCGGCTCGTCTACGGCCGCGTCACCGGCTTCGGCCAGCAAGGCCCGCTCGCCCAGGCGGCCGGCCACGACCTCAACTACATCGCGCTCACCGGTGCGCTGCACGCCATCGGCCGCGCCGGGCAGCCGCCGACGCCGCCGCTGAACCTGCTGGGCGACTACGCCGGCGGCTCGATGCTGCTGGTGATGGGGATGCTGGCGGCGCTGCTGCACGCTCGCGCGAACGGGGGCAGCAGCGGCGGCGGCCAGGTCGTGGACGCGGCGATGATCGACGGCGTCGGTGCGCTGATGGCACCCTTCTTCGGGCTGCAGGCGGCCGGCCTGCACGACGGCCCGCGCGGCACCAACCTGCTCGACACCGGCGCGCCGTTCTACGACGTGTACCGCTGCGCCTGCGGCGGCTACGTCTCGGTCGCCGCCATCGAGCCGAAGTTCCGCGCCGTGCTGGTGGCGCGCCTGCGCGAGGCCGGTGCTGACGTCGAAGGGCTGCCCGCCTTCGACGACCGCCGCCGCTGGCCCGAACTGCGCGCGCGGCTGGCGGCCGTCTTCGCCGGGCGTACGCGCGACGAGTGGAGCCGCGCCCTCGAAGGCAGCGACGCGTGCTTCGCGCCGGTGCTGGCGCTGCGCGAGGCGCCCGGCCACGCGCACCACGTCGCGCGCGGCAGTTTCGTCACCGTCGACGGCGTGGCGCAGCCGGCGCCGGCGCCGCGCTTCGGCGCCACGCCGCCGGGCACGCCGTTGCCACCGGGCCAGGCGGGCGATGCGCTCGAATGGGCGCGCGCCTGGGGCGTGCCGGCCGGGGTGCTGGTTCAGGCCGGTTGAACCGCCGGTGATGGAAAACGCCATGCAGGCCGCGAACCCGACGCCCACCCCGCCGCCGCCGCCGCCGTCGTCGTACCGCCGCCTGCGGCGCTGGATCGATGCCATCGACGGCGTGCTGGTGAGCATCGGCTGCGCGATGCTGTTCCTGCTGATGTGCCTGGTGGTCGCCGATGTCGGCCGGCGCTACCTGTTCAACTCGCCGATCGCCTGGTCGTACGAGGTCATCAACAACTACCTGATGCCGGGGCTGTTCTTCCTCGCCGTCTCGCACACGCTGAAGGCGCACTCGCACGTGGCCGTGGACATCCTGCACAACTACGTCGGGCGCACCGCGCGCTATGTCTTCGAGTCGGTCTCGATGGTGCTGGCGGTGCCGGTGTTCGCCTATGCCACCTGGCTGGCGGCCGGCAAGACGCTCGCCGAGATGCGCACCGCCGCCGAGGCGAGCAGCGGCCTGGCGGTGCCGTCGTGGACCGTGAGCATCGTCTTTCCGATCGGCTTCGGCATGCTGACGCTGCGGTTGGCGCTGCACGCGGCGGGCTACATCGGCACGCTGGCGACGGGGCGGCGGTACAAGGAACTGCCGCCGATCTCCGGCACGCACGAGGGGGCCGAATGACCGCAGCGCTCGTCGTCGCGTTGCTGTTCGGCCTGCTGGCCATCGGCATGCCGGTGGCGTTCACGCTGGCCTTCACCGGCGCGCTGGGGCTGTACCTCGTCGGCGGCCTCGATGCGGTGCAGGGCGTGCTGTCGACGGCGCCGCTGTCCACGGCTTCGTCGTACGAGCTGATCTCGGTGCCGCTGTTCATCCTGATGGCCGAGTTCGTCATCATGAGCGGCGTCGCCGACAACCTGTTCAAGGCCGCCGCCACCTGGGTCGGCCGCGTGCCCGGGGGCCTGGGCATGGCCACCGCGCTCGCCGGCGCGGGGTTCGGCGCCATCTCGGGGTCGAGCACCGCCTCGGCGGCCACGCTGTCGTCGACGACGATGCCGGCGATGCTCAAGCAAGGCTATGAACCGAAGCTTGCCGGCGGCGTGGTGGCGATCTCGGGCACGCTGGCGATGCTGATTCCGCCGTCGATCGCGCTCGTGCTCTACGGGATCATCGCCGACGTGAGCATCAGCGCGCTGCTGATCGGCGGCGTGATCCCCGGCATCCTGGTGACGCTCGTCATCATGGGCACCGTGTGGGCGCTGGTGACGATCGACCCGGGCTCGGCGCCGCGCGGCCAGGCCTACACGATGCGCCAGAAGCTGGCGGCGCTGCGCGTCGTCGGGCCGATGGTGTTCCTGTTCATGGCCGTCACCGGCGTCATCTACTCGGGCATCGCCACGCCCACCGAGGCCTCGGGGCTGGGTGCCTTCGGCGCCTTCCTGATCGCGCTGTGGGAGCGCAAGGTCACTCGCGCCGCCTTGTCGAAGGCGCTCGTGCACGCGGCGCACGCCAGCTGCATGATCATCATGATCATCGTCTGCGCCAAGGTCTTCGGCTACTTCTTCACCCTCACGCAGAGCACGCAGGCGCTGGTGGCGTGGATCGGCTCGCTGGACGTGTCGCGCTGGGTCGTGCTGGCCCTCATCCTATCCGGCTACCTGATCCTCGGCTGCCTGATGGACCAGGTGGCGATCCTGATCCTCACCGTGCCGATCGTGCTGCCGGTGATCAAGGCGCTCGGCTTCGACCCGGTGTGGTTCGGCGTCGTCGTCATCCTGATGGCCGAGGTCGGCCTGGTGACGCCGCCGGTGGGGCTGAACGTCTTCGTCGTCGCGCGCTACGCCAAGCGGCCGCTCGCCGAGATCTTCGGCGGCGTCTGGCCGCATGTGTTCAGCCACCTGTTGCTCGTCGGGGTGCTGGTGGCTTTTCCGCAGATCATCCTCTGGCTGCCGTCGAAGATGGCGCCCTGAGCCACCCCCCCGAGCCCATCGACCCACTGCGCTTGCTCCAGGAGACCCCATGAAACTCACGCCCCTCTCGCGCGCTTCCTTCGTCGCGGCCGCTTCGGTGGCGCTGCTGTGCGGCGCCGGCGCGGCGCAGGCCCAGACGAAGATCAAGATCGCCGACTCGTTCCCCGTCGGCCACTACCTGCCGAAGTACTTCACGATGCCGATGGTGGAGCGGCTGAAGGCCCACCCGGCGGCCAAGGGCCTGGAGTTCGAGTACTACCCGGCCGAGCAGATGGGCAAGGCCAAGGACTTCCTGTCGCTCACGCAATCGGGCCTGATCGACATCGCCTACGTCGCGCCGGGGTTCGTGTCCGACAAGATGCCCACCTCGGTGGTCTCCGAACTGCCGCTGCCGTTCCAGGGCTCGTGCCAGGCGACGCTTGCCTACTTCAACCTGGCCAAGCCCGGCGGCCTGCTCGACAAGAAGGAGTTCGCGCCCAACGGCGTGCGCCTGCTCTTCACGATCGTGCTGCCACCGTACCAGGTGATCACGCGCAAGCCCTTCGCGAGCCTGAAGGAGATCGAGGGCATGAAGATCCGCGCCTCGGGCTCGGCCAAGGAGCTGCTGCTGAAGAAGCTCAAGGCGGTGCCGGTGCTGATGCCCACGCCCGAGGTCTACGAGTCGCTGTCGCGCGGCACCATCGACGGCGTGCTGTTCCCCTTCAACAGCCTGGCGCCGTACGAGATCGACAAGCTCTCCAAGACCGGCACCATCGGTTCGAACTTCGGTTCGTTCGTCGCCAACTGGGTGATCAGCGAGAAGCGCTTCCAGTCGCTGCCGCCGGTGCTGCAGAAGGACCTGATGGCGATGGGCGAGGAGCTGACCCGCAGCGTGTGCCGGCAGGTCGAGAAGGACGAGGCCGGCGACATCGACAAGACCAAGGCGGTGGGCGTGAAGCTGACGCCGCTGTCCAAGGCCGACCAGGACGCGCTGGAGGCCGCCGCGGCGGAAGTCGCCACCGAGTGGGCGCAGAACCTCGACCGCCGCGGCAAGGGCGGCACCGAGGTGCTGAACGCCTTCAAGGCCGGCCTGGCGGCGAGGTAGTTGCGGCGCTGGCGTCCGGCGATGATCGGCGCGCTCGAGCTGACGCGGCTGCCGCCCGAGGCCGAGGCGCTGCGCGCGCCGGTGCGCGCCTTCCTCGACGAGGCGCTGGCCGGCATGCCGGCCGACCGCCGCGCGCGCTCGTGGCTGGGCTTCGATGCCGACTTCAGCCGCGAGCTCGGCCGCCGTGGCTGGATCGGCCTCGCGCTGCCGGCCGAGTACGGTGGCGGCGGCCGCGACGCCTTCGCGCGCTTCGTGCTCGTGGAGGAGCTGCTCGCGCGCGGCGCGCCCGTCTCGGCGCAC
>JAEUPF010000081.1 GCA_016790425.1 Rubrivivax sp. | reverse complement strand
ATCGCCTGCATCATCATGGGCACCGGGCTGCCGACGACGCCCACCTACATCATCCTGGCGGCCATCGTCGCGCCGGCGCTGGCGCAGCTGGGCGTGCCGCAACTGGCCACGCACTTCTTCGTCTTCTACTACGGCGTGCTCGCCGACGTGACGCCGCCGGTGGCGCTGGCCGCCTTCGCCGCTGCGGGCATCGCGCGCAGCGAGCCGATGGGCACCGGCAACACGGCGTTCCGCCTGTCGATGGGCAAGGCGCTGGTGCCCTTCGCGTTCTGCTTCACGCCGGCGCTGTTGTTCGTCGACTTCACCTGGAGCGCGTTCGTCGTTGCCTTCGTCGGCACCGCGGTGGCCGTGCTCGGCCTCGGCGCGGCCTACAGCGGCTACTGCGGGCGGCCGATCGGGCGCGGCGCGTTCTGGGCGCTGAACGTGCTGGGCATCGCGCTCGTGTTCGCGCAGCCCGTGGTGACGGCAGTGGCGGTGCCGCTGGTGCTGGGCATCCTCGTCTGGCACGCGAGGCCGTTGGCGGTGGCCGCGCCGGCCTGAGCGGCGCCGTTGCTTCACCCGCCGCCGCCGCTGCCGCGGCCCGGAAAACGGGGCCACGGCCGATGCCGACGGTTGCATCTGCGCACCCGCCTCGTGAGCGAAAATCGCTGCCATGAGCAACGGGACCGAAACCACGAAGACGGCGGCCAACCAGGTCGTCACCGACGAACTGCGGCGCTGGATCGTCGAGCAGGCCGAGGCCGGCTGCCGCCCCGACGACGTGCTGAAGGCGATGCAGACAGCCGGCTGGGACGAAGAGGTGGCGCTGGACGCGATGGAAGAGACGCTACGCGCGCGCCTGGACGAGCTGGGCCCGCGCAAGTCGCGCGCCGCCGCGCTGCCGCCGGCGGTGCCGGTGCCCAACCCCGACCACGACGAGAAGAGCAGCCCGGTGATCGAGGTCGAAGGCCACGCGGTGCGCGTGCTGATGACGATGGCCGAGCCGCGCGTGATGGTCTTCGGCGGCCTGCTCAGCGAAGCCGAGTGCGACGCGATGATGGCGCTCGCCGGCCCGCGCCTGTTGCGCAGCGAGACGGTGGACAACGCCACCGGCGGCAGCGAAGTGAATGCCGCGCGCACCAGCGACGGCATGTTCTTCGAGCGCGGCGAGACGCCGCTCATCGACAAGATCGAACGCCGCCTGGCGGCGCTGGTGCGCTGGCCGCTCGTCAACGGCGAAGGCCTGCAGGTGCTGCGCTACCGCCCGGGCGCCGAGTACAAGCCGCACCACGACTACTTCGACCCCGTGCACCCGGGCACGGCGCGCGTGCTCGAGCGCGGCGGCCAGCGCGTGGGCACCGTGGTGATGTACCTGAACACGCCCGAAGGCGGCGGCGCCACCACCTTCCCCGAGGCCGGCCTCGCGGTGGCGCCGGTGAAGGGCAACGCCGTCTTCTTCTCGTACGACAAGGCGCATGCCAGCACCAAGACGCTGCACGGCGGCGCGCCGGTGACGGCCGGCGAGAAGTGGGTGGCGACGAAGTGGATGCGCGAGCGCGAGTTCCGCTAGCAAGCCGACGCCGGCGTGCGGCGCGGCGCTGCGCCTGACGCGCGGCGACAGCGCCCCTGCTGCGCTCCTCCTGCGCCGCTGCAGCGCCGCTGCGGCGCCGCTACACCGCCACCGTCTCGCCGTACTGCGGCACGCGCACCGCACCCCAGCCGAACGCGCGCTCGATCGCCTGGCGCATGGCGTCCGATGCCTCGGGGTCGCCGTGCACGACGAAGGTCTGTTCCGGTGCGCCGGGCATGCCGCGCAACCAGTCGAGCAGCTCGTCGCGCCCGGCGTGGCCCGAGAAGCCTTGCAGGTGGTGCACCGCGGCGCGCACGGGGACGAACTCGCCGTGGATCTTCACCTCGCGCTCGCCGGCCACCAGGCGCGCGCCGCGGCTGCCGGCCACCTGGAAGCCGGCGAAGACGATCGCGTGCCGCTCGTCGGGCGCCAGCGCCTTCAGGTGGTGCAGCACGCGGCCGCCGGTGGCCATGCCGCTGGCCGAGATGATGATGCGCGGGACGCGCGAAGCCGACAGCCGCATCGACGCGGCCGCGTCGGCGACGATGCGCACGCCGTCCATCAGGCCCGCCATCTCGCGTTCGCCCACGCGCAGCAGGCGGCGGTGCTTGCGGTACAGCGCTGTCGCTTCGGTGGCCATCGGGCTGTCGAGGAAGATCGGCAGCTCGCGCGCGATGGCGCCGCTGTCGCGAAGCCGCTGCAGCACCAGCAGCAGCGCCTGCGCGCGGCCCACCGCGAAGGCCGGCAGGACGACGCTGCCGCCACGCGCCGCGGTTTCGCGCACGATGCGCGCCAGCAGGCCGGCGGTGTCCTCGACGCAGTGGTCGCGGTTGCCGTAGGTGGATTCGACGAGCAGCACGTCGGCGCCTTCGGGTGGCTGCGGCGGCGGCATCAGCAAGTCGTTCGGCCGGCCCACGTCGCCGGAGAAGACCAGCCGCGTGCCGGCGTGCTCGATCCGCACCGAGCACGCGCCCAGCAGGTGCCCCGAAGGCGTGAGGCGAACGCGGGCGCCGGCGATCTTCACCTCGCGCCCGGGCAGCAACGGCACGAACTGCGCGATGGCGCGCCGCGCATCGGCCTTGGTGTACAGCGGCAGCGCCTTGGCGTGCTTGGAGTAGCCGTAGCGGTTGGCGCGCCGCGCGTCTTCCTCCTGCAAGTGCGCGCTGTCTTGCAGCAGCACCGCGGCCAGCTCGCAGGTGGCGGGGCTGGCATGGATGGGCCCGCGGAAACGGTGCTTCACCAGCGCCGGCAGGTAGCCGCTGTGGTCCAGGTGCGCGTGGCTCAGCACAACGGCATCGAGGTCTCCCAGCGCCGCCGGCAGGGCCCAGTTGCGCTCGCGCTGCTGCTTGAAGCCCTGGAACAGGCCGCAGTCCAGCAGGATGCGCCGCTCGCCGGTGTCCACGAGGTGGCGCGAGCCGGTGACGCCGTCGACGGCACCTAGGAAGGTGAGCTTCATTCGTTCGGAGGCCGCTGAGCGGCCGGTGGAGAGGCCGGTGGAAAGGCCGGCGGAGAGGCCGGCGGAGAGGCCGGTGGAGAGGCCGGTGAGAGCCCGCCCGGAGGGCGATCCGAGGACGGTCGTGCGGCCGTCATCGTGCGCCGAGGTCCTGCAAGGCCGCGGAGTCGAGCACCGTGACGCCCGGCCTGGCCTGCGCCAGGCCGCGGATCAGCGAGCGCGCGAGCGTCGACGCGTCGATCGGCCGCCACGCCTTGGGGATGAAGCGGGCGATCGGCCGCGTCAGCGCCAGCGCCAGCACTTCGCCGGCGCGGGCGGGCTGCGCCAGGCTGGCGCGGTCGCCGGACAGCAGGGAAGGGCGCGCGACGACGAGGCAGCGAAAGCCCACCCCTTGCAGCGCCGCTTCCATCTCGCCCTTGGTGCGGCTGTAGAAGTTCGACGAGCGCGCGTCGGCGCCCAGCGCCGAGACGACCGCGAAATGCGTGACACCGGCCGCCACCGCAGCGCGCGCGAAGGCGAGCACGGCGTCGAAGTCGACGGCGCGGAAAGCCGGTTGCGAACCGGCCACCTTGATCGTCGTGCCCAGGCAGCAGAACGCCCACTCGGCGCGTGGCAGCGGCGGCAGCGCGGTGAAGTCGACGACGTGCAGGCGCTGCGCCGGCCCGGGCGCGGCCACTTCGCGGCGCACCAGCAGGTGCAGCGGCTGCGGCCCTGGCCACTGGGCGGCCAGCGCCCGGCCGACGAGGCCGGTGGCGCCGGCGAGCAACGCGCTGCGCAGGGGAGGAAGGTCCGGTGCCCGCTGTTGCCGCGAAGGGGTCATCGGCCGCGAGCGTAGCGCATGCGATGCGGCAGTCCGCTCATCGCGCTTGCGATGCGCGGCGGCCGGGTCCGCTGCGAGCCGGCTTCATGCGACCCCGCGCATGCCCGACGCCGATACTCAGCGCCATGGGCCCGCAAAGAACGCTGCGCCCTGGTTCTCCAGGCTTGGCAACGACAGGTCCGCCGTGGTACATGCCGTTGAGCACGGCCGTCGGGTAGTACAAGCCACGGTTGGAGACTGGAGAACCCGTTGATCGCTCAAATCCTCGCCCGCACACCGGCCTGGGTGTTCGCGCTGTTCCTCGGACTGCTCGCGTTCGGCCTCATGCAAACGCGGACCCGAACCGTGCCGAGGGTTCCTGCGCTGCTCCTTCCCGCCGGCATGATCGCGCTGTCGCTGGCCGGGATTCAAACCAGCTTCGGTCTCGCGCCGCTGCCTCTGGCTTCCTGGGCCATTGCGCTGGCCCTGGCGGCGCTCGTCGGGCATGCCCTCTTTCGCGACGAGAGAGTCAGGTACGACGCGAACGCGAAGACGTACTTCGTTCCTGGCAGCTGGGTTCCGCTCGCCGTGATCATGGCCATCTTCTTCGCGAAGTACGTCTACGCAGTGATGAATGCCTTGAACGCCGCCGTCCTTTCGGCGACGTCGTTCGTCATCGGCCTTTCGGCTGTCTATGGCTTGCTCAGCGGCTACTTCGCCGCAAAGGCCCTGAACCTGGTCAGGCTGACGCGAGCGGCCTGAGCCCGGCGCGAGCTTCGCCTCGCGCCTGCGCTAGCGGAACGCGCTCAGCGCGCGCTCCAGCGCCATCGTGAACGGCGTCTGCAGCGCCGGCAGCGTCAGCACCAGGCCGAGCAGGCCCACGCCCAGCGTGACCGGGAAGCCGACGGCGAAGATGTTGATCTGCGGCGCCACGCGCGAGACGGCCCCGAGCACGAGGTTCACGAACAGCAGCATCGTGATCAGCGGCAGAGCGATCCACAGCCCGGTGCTGAAGATCTCGGCGCCCCAGCGGTGCGGCTGCACCTGGCGCAGGAAGGCGAACGGCTCGGGGCCGACCGGGAAGGCGTCGAAGCTCTGCGCCAGCGCCGCGATGACGATGAGGTGGCCGTTGATGACGATGAACAGCCACGCGATCGTGGTGCCGAAGAAGCGCGAACTCGGCGTCGCGGTGCCGGCGCTGATGGGGTCGAAGAAGCCGGCGAAGTTCAGGCCCATCTGCAAGCCCACCAGTTCGCCGGCGAACTCGACGGCGGCGAAGACGAGCCGCACCGAGAAGCCGAGCGCCAGGCCGATGACGAGCTGCTGCGCCACCAGCGGCAGCAGCTGCGGCAGCGAGTCCAGCGGCACCGGCGGCATCGCCGGCAGCGTGGCCTGCGCGGCCAAGGCGATGAAGCCGGCCAGCGCGACGCGCACGCGGATCGGCACGTTGCGCTGGCCGAGCACCGGCAGCGCGCTGAACAAGGCCAGCGCGCGCAGGAACGGCCACAGGAGCGGCGTCAGCCAGGCGAGGAGCTGCGCTTCGGTGAAGGTGATCACGGCAGCTTGGGCATCATGCCGCGCGTGCGGCCGGCTCGGTGGCGGGCGCTGCGCTCAGCCTACCGCCGAAGGCAGCGCCATCAGCGTGCGCTGGATGTACTCCACCAGCGTGGTCAGCATCCACGGCCCGGCAATCGCCAGCACGGCGACCGCGGCGACGACCTTCGGCACGAACGACAGCGTCGCTTCGTTGATCTGCGTCGCCGCCTGGAAGATGCTGACGAGCAGCCCGACGACGAGCACGACGCCGAGCACCGGGGCCGAGACGATCAGCAGCATCGTCAGGCCCTGCTGGCCGGCGGTGAGGACTTGTTGCGCATCCATGAAGAACAACGAGGACGAAGGAAGACGGAAGGCGGGGAGAAGGCGGTTCGCCGCTACGTGGCGAACGAGGCGGCGAGCGAGCCGAGCAGCAGGTTCCAGCCGTCGGCCAGCACGAACAGCATCAGCTTGAACGGCAACGCCACCAGCACCGGGCTCAGCATCATCATCCCCAGGCTCATCAGCACGCTGGCGACGATCATGTCGATGATGAGGAACGGGATGAAGATCATGAAGCCGATCTGGAAGGCGCTTTTCAGCTCGCTGGTGACGAAGGCAGGCACCAGCACCGTGAACGGCACGCTCTCTGCCTTCACGTCGGCAGGCAGCTTGGCCAGCCGGGCGAACAGCGCCACGTCGCTCTGGCGCGTCTGCTTGAGCATGAACTCGCGCAGCGGCTTGGCGCCTTCGGCCAGCGCCTGTTCGGCCGGCAGCGTGCCGGCCGCGTAGGGCGTCCAGGCCTGCGCGTAGATCTTGTCGATGGTCGGGCTCATCACGAAGAAGGTGAGGAACAGGCTCAGGCCGACGATCACCTGGTTCGGCGGCGCCGCCTGCGTGCCCAGCGCCTGGCGCACCAGCGACAGCACGATGACGATGCGCGTGAAGGCCGTCATCAGCAGCAGCAGCGCCGGGATGAACGACAGCGCGGTGAAGAACAGCAGCGTCTGCACCGGCACCGAGTAGCTGGTGCCGCCGGGGCCCTGGCCGATGACCAGCGGCAGGCTGCCCGCTGCGGCGGGCCCGCTGGCGGCCGGTTGCGCGAAGGCCGGCACCGCGAAGGCGAGCGCCGCCACCGCCACCAGCAGCAGCACCGTGCGCGCCGCCGCGCTTTCGCGGCGGGCCTCGGCCAGCGCCGCCAGGCGTCGTTCAGCGGCCATGGGGGTCACCGCCTTGGCCGCGCAGGCGGCCGAGCAATTGGGCGAACGTCGCCGAAGCGGGCCCGTGCGGCGGCACCGGGTCGTCGACGGCGCCCGGAATCGTCGGCGGCACCGGCGGCAGCGCCGTCATCGTGTGCAGCGTGGCGATGTTCGAGGGCGTCACGCCGAGCACCAGCCACAGCTTCTCTTCGCCGCGGCCCACCTCCACCGTCACCAGCTTCTGCGAAGCCGACAGCGGCAGCACGGCCACGGCGCGCGGGGTGCCGCTGGCGGCGGCGTGGCCGCCCAGCATCTGCGAGCGCTTGAAGAGCCACAGCAGCAGCGGAATCGAAGCCACGATGGCCGCGAACCACGCGAGCGCGGTCCAGTTCATTCCCATGTCGTTCGTTGTCCGTCGCGCGTTCGGGTTCAGGTGCGCGACAGCCGGCGCATGCGCTCGCTGGGCGTCACGATGTCGGTGAGGCGGATGCCGAACTTCTCGTTGACGACGACGACCTCGCCCTGGGCGATGAGGAAGCCGTTGACGAGCACGTCCATCGGCTCGCCGGCCAGCGTCTCCAGCTCGACCACCGAGCCTTGCGCCAGCTGCAGGATGTGCTTGATCGGCACCCGCGTGCGCCCCAGCTCCACGGTGAGCTGCACCGGGATGTCGAGGATCATGTTGAGGTCGTTGCCGCTGGCCTGCGCGCCGGCGCCCGAAGGGGGCCCGAAGTTGGTGAAGCTGGCCGGGGCCACGCTTTCCACGGCGACTTCGCTGGCCACCGCAGTGCTGCCTTCGCCGCCGGCCTTGCTCTCGGCCAGCGCCGCCGCCCACTCGGCGGCCATCTTCTCTTCTTCGGTCATGCCTTGGGTGCCGCCGGCGGCGGCGGCTGCATCAGCTGCCATGTTGCGACTCCGCGAGCCAGCTCAGGTTGGAATGCGTCACCAGGCGGTCCACCTTCAGCGCGTAGCGGTTGTTCGAGGTGCCGTAGTGGCACTCGAACACCGGCACGCCGTCGACGGTGGCCTGGATCACGGGTTCGAGGTCGAGCTCGATGAAGTCGCCCGGCTTGAACGACAGGAGCTGCTCGACGGTGGCCGGCGCCTTGGCCAGTTCGGCCACCAGCTCGACCTCGGCGCTCTGGATCTGGTGCTCCAGCAGGCGGATCCAGCGCTTGTCGGGTTCGGCCGAGTCGCCCTGCATCGACGAGTACAGCACGTCGCGGATCGGTTCCAGCGTGCTGTAGGGCAGGCAGAAATGGACCGATCCGGAGACCTCGCCGATCTCGAGCGTGAACGCGGTGGAGACGACGATCTCGCTGGGCGTGGCGATGTTGGCGAACTGCGGCTGCATCTCCGAGCGCTGGTACTCCAGGTCGACGGGGTAGATGCCGCCCCAGGCGCGGCGGTACTCGGTGATGATGGTCTCGACCAGGCGGTGGATGATGCGCAGCTCGGTGGGGCTGAAGTCACGCCCCTCGATGCGCGTGTGGAACTTGCCCACGCCGCCGAACAGCGAGTCGATCACCGCGAACACCAGGCTCGGGTCGCAGACGATGAGCCCGGCGCCGCGCAGCGGCTTGATCTGCACGATGTTGAAGTTCGTCGGCACGACGATCTCGCGCAGGAAGGCGCTGAACTTCTGCACCTTGATGCCGCCGATGGCCACCTCGGGGCTCTTGCGGATGAGGTTGAAGATGCCGATGCGGATGTTGCGGGCGAAGCGCTCGTTGATGATCTCCATGGTCGGCATGCGACCACGGACGATGCGCTCCTGGCTGGCCAGGTTGTATTCGCGGATGCCGCCCGAAGGCTGTTCTTCCTGCTCGAGCTTCTGGCTCTCGCCGGTGATGCCCTGCAGCAGGGCATCGACTTCGTCCTGGCTGAGGATCTGCTGGTTCACTGCACGATGAAGCTGGAGAAGTGCACGGCGCGGATGGGCAGCTCGGGCGCGGCCTTCTTCTTCTTCCTGCCGCCCTTCTTCGGGTCGGCCTTGCCGGCGGCGGCTGCGGCGGCGCCCTCGCCGTCGTGCGCGGGCTCGTCGTCTTCGACTTCGGCGCCGAGCACGCGCGAGGTCTCGCGCTGCACTTCGCGCGCCAGCCTGAGCTTGCCTTCGCGGTCGATCAGCTGCGCGGCGGTCTTGTCGGCCAGCACCATCAGCACCGCGTGGCGGATGGCCGGCATGTAGGCCTTGATCTGGTCGCCGAGCTTGGCGTCGGCGATCTCCAGCGTCATGCCGATCTGCGCGTAGCGCTCGGCTTCCTTGTCCGCGAGGTTGACGATGAACGGCTCCAGCGGCACGAAGGTCGGCACCGCCTTCGGGTCGTGCTTGGCCGCGCTGTGCCTGGCGGGCTTGGCGGCTTCGGAGGTCTCGGCCGCTTCGTCTTCGCCGTCGCCCTCGGCCGGCTTCTTCTTCAGCAGGAAGAAGGCGCCGGCGCCGGCGAGGGCCAGCACCAGCACGGCAGCGATGACGAGGATCAGCGTCTTCTTGCTCTTGCCGGGCGCCGCGGAGGCTTCGGCAGGAACGGCGGCAGCGGCAGCAGCGGGGTTGGCCATGGTCAGCGGTCTCGAGCGGTCTTCCGATCAGGCCGGCGGCAGGAGCGGCGTTCCGGCGTGCCTGGACGCCCGGACCGCGCGCATTGCCCACGGATCAGGAAAATTCTGCGCGCCGCTGGAGCGCTGCGATGGCCCGATAAGCGCGGCGAAAGCTGCCGTCTCGGCGCCGGTACCGCGGCACCGGCCGCGGTGGTGTCCGCGCGGTCGGCCCGCTTCAGGCCACGAGGTCGACGATGCCCCGCTGGCGCGACCAGCGGCCGGCGCCGGCGGCCGCGGTCGCCACGTCGGCAGCGTGGGTGCCGCCGGCGAGGCTCGCCCGGTCCACGCGGCCGCCACCGTCACCCGCGCCCGCGCCGCCCTCGCCGTGGCCGGCGTGCCGGCCCGCCGGGCTGCCGCCGAAGTCCTGCGGCGGCCGCTCGAACACGCCGCCACCGGCCAGGGTGATGCCACCGTCGGCCAGCTGGCTGGCCAGCGTCGGCAGCGCCTGTTCGAGCGCCTGCCGCGTGGCGGGCAGCTCGGCGGCCATGTGCACCTGCGCCGCCTGGCCTTCGAGCTGGATGCGCACGAGCACCGGCCCGAGCTCCTGCGGGTTCAGGTGCAGCCTGGCCTGCTGCACGCCTTCGCGCACGAGCACGCTCACCTGCGCGCCGAGCTCGCGTCCGAAGCCTTCGCTGCCCGGCGCCGCGCCAAGCGTGGCCTCGCGCAGGGGGCCGGCTTCGGCGCTGGAGGCCGCGCCGGTGGCGACGCCGCCGCCGGCGCCGGGCAAGCCGGCGACGATGGCGCCGAAGAGGCCCGCTGCACCGGGCACGCCGGGGACGCCGGGCGCGCCGGCCTCGCCGGGCGCGCCGCTTGAACCGGGTGCGCCGGCCGCCCCGGCGGTGCCCGCCGCAAACGCAGCGGCCGAGGCCAGCTCGGCGGCGTTGGCGCGCAGCTCGGCGGCCGCGGTGCCGAGCGCCGCGGCGCTGTTGCGGCCGCCGGCGGCGGCCCCATGCGCGCGGCCACTCCCGGTGCTGGCGTCATCGGCGGCAAGGCCTTCGCTGCCGGTGCGCCCGGCGCGACGCAGGGCGCCGCGTCCTTCGGCCGCGGTGGCAGCGAGGGCCGACCCGTCGGCGCGTTCGCCGGCCGCGGCCACGTCCGGCGCCGCGCCGGTGCCGCGAAGGTCGCCTGCGCCGCCTGCACCGCCTGCGCCGCCTGCGTCGCCTGCACCGCCTGCAGCGCCTGCGCCCTCCACGCGCGCGGTGCCGTCTGCGGTCGGGCCGGCGCCGGCGCCTGTGGCGGCGGCGGCGCCTGACGCGGTGCCGGCTTCCTCGGCGGCCTTGTCGCGTTCGGCCTTCGTCGTTGCCCGGCCCCCGGCCTTGGCCGTGCCGCGGGCAGCGCCGCGCGCAACGCCCTGCGGGGCCGCTTCGGCATCCTCGGCGGCCGCTGCCGCGGCGCCTTCGCGGCGGCCGGCGCGACCATCGTGCGCAGCCTGGCGCCGTGCTGCCTCGGCGCGCCGTGTCGCGTCGTTCGCAGCCGCAGCGGCGCGCGCGGCGCCGTTCGATCCGTTGGCCCCCGCCGTGCCCTCGCGACCGTGCTCGCCGGTGCCGGCAGCTTCGGCGCTGCGCTCGTTGCCTTCGGCGTGCCCCGTGCGTTCGCCACGTTCGCCGCGTTCGCTGCTCTGCGCGCCTTCGGCCGGCCGCGGTTGCTCGGCGGGCGCGGGTGCCGGTGCCGGTGGCGGTGCCGGTGCCGGCGCCGCGCGGGCGCCGTCGCTCGACGCCAGCCGCGCTTCGTTCAGCGCGCGCGAGAACGGCAGGGCACCGGTGTCGCCACCCGTGCCGGAGCCCGCAGCGCCGCTGCCGGGGGGCGTCATCAGCGGTGCAAGGCTCGTCAGCAGCGACGCGGAGATGAGGTTCGGGTTCATGGTGCGAATCCTGGGTGTGCAGTTGTCGCCGTGCCGTGCCGTGCCGTGCCGGGGCGATGCGCTCAGTGCTTGCGCGCGAAGGCGAAGGGGGCGCCGCCGTGGCTCAGGCGCAGTGCCGCCTCGTCGGTGGCGCGCTGCTCGCTGCGCAGTGCCGCGCGCTGCTGTTCGTGCGTGCGCCGCTCGATGAGCTTCTTCACCGCCGCCACGCGCACCTCGCGCTCCTGCAGCGCCGCGCGCAGCGCCGCCACCTGCTGCTCCAGCGCCGCGAGCTGGCCGCGCTGCTGCTCGATGGCCTGGTCCAGCCGCTGCATGAAGCCCTGGTGGCAGCGCACGAGTTCGATGCTGGCGCTCTTGCCGTTCAGGGCCGGAGCGCGGCGGCGGTAGTCCTCGCGATAGGCGTGCAGCTGGTCGGCCTGGGCGCGCGCCTGGCGCGCCGCATCGTCGGCCTGCAGCATGCGCGCCAGCGCCGCGTCGCGCTCGTTCTCGGCTTGTTCGAGCAGCAGGGGAAGCGTGGCGGACATCGGCGTTCGGGTTCCGGGCTAACTGGGAAAAGGTGGAGAGAGGGCGGGCCGGCGCGGCGGCGCGTTCAAGCCACCAGCGACTGCAGTTGCGCGCGGCACTCGGCCAGCGGCGCCCGCTCGTGCATGTCCTGCTGCAGGAAGGCGCCCAGCTGCGGCGCCAGGCGCACCGCGATGTCGAGCTCGCTGTCGTGCCCGGCCTGGTAGGCGCCGATCTGCAGCAGGTCGCGCGCCTTCGTCAGCTTGGCCAGCAGCTGCCGCATGCGGCGCGCTGCCTGCTGCTGCGGCCGCGGCGCCACCGCCGTCATCACGCGCGAGATCGAGCGCTCGACGTCGAGGGCCGGGAAGTGGCCGCTCTCGGCCAGCTCGCGCGACAGCACGATGTGGCCGTCGAGGATGCCGCGCGCCGCGTCGGCGATCGGGTCCTGCGGGTCGTCGCCCTCGGTGAGCACGGTGTAGAAGGCGGTGATCGAGCCCTGGCCGGAGGCGCCGCCCATGCCGTTGCCGCTGCGCTCGACGAGCTGCGGCAGCTTGGCGAAGCAGCTCGGCGGGTAGCCGCGCGTGGCCGGCGGCTCGCCGATGGCCAGCGCGATCTCGCGCTGCGCCATCGCGTAGCGCGTCAGGCTGTCCATCAGCAAGAGCACATGCTTGCCGCGGTCGCGGAAGTGCTCGGCAATGGCGGTGGCGTAGTGCGCGCCTTGCAGCCGCACCAGCGGCGGCGCGTCGGCCGGCGCGGCGACGACGACGCTGCGGGCCAAGCCCTCGGCTTCGAGGATGTCCTCGATGAACTCCTTGACCTCGCGGCCGCGTTCGCCGATCAGGCCGACGACGATGACATCGGCGGCGGTGTAGCGGGCCATCATGCCCAGCAGCACCGACTTGCCCACGCCGGTGCCGGCGAACAGGCCCAGGCGCTGGCCGCGGCCGACGGTGAGCAGCGCGTTGATGGCGCGCACACCGGTATCGAGCGGCGTGCGCACCGGGTCGCGGTCCATCGCGTTGATCGGGCGGCGCACCATCGGCTCGGGCAGCACGCGCGTCAGTTCGCCCAGGCGGTCGAGCGGCCGGCCCTGCGAATCGACGACGCGGCCGAGCAGCCCTTCGCCCATCGGCAGGTGCAGCCCGCGGTCCTCGCTGCGCCGCCACGGGTGCGCCGAGGCGGTGCTGGCCAGGCGCGGCGGCACCTGCGGCGCGGCGCGCGGCACGACGCGCGCGCCGCTGGCCAGGCCGTGCACCTCGCCGGTGGGCATCAGGAAGGCGCGGTCGCCGTTGAAGCCGACGACTTCGGCCAGCACCGGCGGCACGCTGCCGGCGCCGTGGCTCGCAACCGTGCCGCCGTGCACCTCGCACACCGCGCCCACCGGCGCGCGCACCCCGGCGGCTTCGAGCACGAGGCCGGTGACGCGCAGCAGCACGCCCTCGCCGGCCAGCGGCTGGGGCAGCGCGGCCAGCTCGGGCAGCGCCTGCATCCAGCGCGACCAGCGCTGTTCGCGCTGGCCGAGGCGGTCGCCGAGCGGTTTCACGAGGCCGGCCTGCGTGCAGCGTTCATGCGGCCGGCCCTGGCACGGCGGGCTCGTCGTCGGATGGCGCCGCGGCCGCGGCACCGGCCGGCGGTACCCAGGCCACGTCGGCGGCGATGCCGGCAGCGGCCTGCTCCCAGCGCCGCGCGATGCCGGCGTCGACACGGCCGACATCGCTGTCGATGCGCACGCCGCCGCGCTCGATGGCGGTGTCGGCGATCAGCCGCGCGCCGCGCGCCGCCAGCGTCTCCTCGGCGCCGGCGGCGATGAGCGGCAGATCCTGCGGATGCGCCGACACGGTGATGTGCTTGGCCGAGAGCATCACGGCGCCGAGCGCTTCGTGGGCCACGCGCGCCACCAGCGCCGGGCGGGTGACGAGTTCGTTGCGCACCACTTCGCGCGCCAGCTGCAAGGCGGTGCGCGCCAGGGTGTCGGCCAGCTGCTCGTCCATCGCCGTGAGCTGGCGGTCGAAGGCGTCCAGCAGCGTGCCCACCTGCGCCGTCGCCTGTGCGGCGAACTGCTGCTTGAAGTTCTCCAGAGCTGCCAGGCCGTCGCGGTAGCCGTCCTGGTAGCCCCCTTGCCGCGCGGCCTGCACACGGGCGTGCCATTCCGCCGCCGTGGGCTCGGGCGCGGGCGCGGCCGCAGCGGTGGCGCGCTCGGCCGCCGAGGCGCCGGTGCCGTGGGGCGCGCCGCCGTTGTTGCCGAAGCTGCCCGGCCGCCAGCTCGCCACCTCGCCCAGCTCCTCGCGCGGGATGAAGCGCGTGTAGGCGTTGGCGGGCTTGGCGGCGGGCGAGGGTGCCGCGTGGCCGTTGCGCAGCGGCGGCTTGGAGGAACCGGGACCGGTCATACGAACTGCTCGTCGCCGCCGCCGGCGAGCACGATCTGCCCTTCGTCGACGAGGCGGCGGATGATCTTGAGCATCTCCTTCTGCTCGGCTTCCACCTCGGAAAGCCGAACCGGCCCGCGCGACTCGAGGTCTTCCTTGAGCGTCTCGGCGGCGCGGCTGGACATGTTCTTGAACACCTTCTCGCGCATCGCCGGCGTGGCGCCCTTGAGCGCGATGACCAGCGACTCGCTCTGCACTTCCTTCAGCAGCGCCTGGATGCCCTTGTCATCGACCTTCTCGACGTCGTCGAAGGTGAACATGTTGTCCATGATCTTCTGCGCCAGGTCGTTGTCGGCCTCGCGCACGAAGTCGAGCACGCTGGTCTCGACCGAGCTGCCGAGCATGTTCAGGATCTCGGCGGTGGCCTTGACGCCGCCGAGGTTGGCCTTCTTGGTGCGGTCGCCGCCGGCGAGCACGCGGCTCATCACCTCGTTGAGGTCCTTCAGCGCCGTGGGCTGGATGCCGTCGAGCGTGGCGATGCGGATCATCACCTCGTTGCGCTGGCGCTCGCCGAACAGCTTGAGGATGTCGGCGGCCTGGTCGTATTCGAGGTGCACGAGGATGGCGGCGACGATCTGCGGGTGCTCGTTGCGCAGCAGCTCGGCCACCGAGCCGGGATCCATCCACTTCAGGCTCTCGATGCCGGTGACGTCGCTGCCTTGCAGGATGCGGTCGATCAGCAGGTTGGCCTTGTCCTCGCCGAGCGCCTTGCGCAGCACGCTCTTGACGTACTCGTTGGTGTCGGCGACCAGCATGTGCTCGCTGGCGGCGACGGTCTCGAACTTCTCGAACACCGTCTCGACGCGCTCGCGCGGCACGGCGCGCATCCTGGCGATCGTCTCGCCCAGGCGCTGCACTTCCTTGGGCGACAGGTGCTTGAAGATCTCGGCCGCCTCCTCCTCGCCCAGGCTCATGAGCAGGATGGCGGCGTTCTCCAGGCCTTCGTCGTCGAGGGCGGCCATGGTCCTTGTTCCGTCAGGCCTCGCCGTTGACCCAGCCGCGCACGATGTTGGCCACCGCCGCCGGGTTGTCCTTGGCCAGGCGGCGCGCCGCTTCCAGCCGCTGCTGCGACGCCGTGCCTTCGAGCAGCGGCGGCGCCAGCGGGTTGCCGTCCAGCGTCGGCCCGTCGCCGCCGCCGACCACTTCGTTGAGCTGCGCGCCGGGCGGCGGTGCCGGCGGCGCGAACATCGCCTTCAGGGCCGGCTTGATGAGCGCGAAGACGATGATCAGCCCCAGCAGCGACAGCGCCACCGGCGCCGCGGTGCTCTTGAGCAGGTCGACCAGCCACGGCTGCTGCCACAGCGGCGTGTTCTCGGCCGCAGGCGCGGGCTCGGCGCGGAACGGCGCGTTGATCACCTTCACCTGGTCGCCGCGCTCGCTGGAAAAGCCGATCCCCTGCTGCACGAGCGCGGTGAGCTGCTCGAGCTCCTTCTCGGTCAGCGCCACCGAGGTCGTCTTGCCCTTGGCGTCGGTGACCGCGCGGTGGTTGACGACGACGGCCGCGGAGAGGCGCTTGACCTGGCCGACCGCGGCGCGCGTGACGGTGACGGTCTTGTCGAGCTCGTAGCGGGTGGCGCCTTCGCGGCTGGCGCTGCTGCCGGCGCCGGCGCCGCCGCCGGCGGCCTGCAGCGGCGCCGAAGCGCCGGTGATCGGCGCCGTGGCGTTCACCGGCGGCTGGTTGCTGGTGGCGCCGGGCACGCCGGCGGGCGTGGCACTGCCCGGCTGCGTGCTCTCCTGCGTGCGCTGCTCGCGGATGGCGATGCGCGCGTCGGCACCCTGGTTGGGGCGGTACGCCTCGGCCGTCTGCATCACCTGCGAGAAGTCGATGTCGGCGGTGACGCTGGCGCGCACGTTGTCGCGGCCCACCACGGGCTCCAGCAGCGCCAGGATGCGGCGCAGGTGGCCCGCTTCGATGTCGCGGCGGTACTGCAGCTGCGAGCCGTCGAGGCCTTCGGCGCCTTCGCCTTCGCTGGCCGGCTGCCCCGACAGCAGCGCGCCGCTGCCGTCGATGACGCTCACCGCCTTGGGGTTCAGCTCCGGCACGCTGGAAGAAACGAGGTGCACGATGCCGGCGATCTGGCTGCGTTCGAGCGTGCGTCCCGGGTGCAGCGTGAGCACGACGCTGGCGCTGGGCTTTTGCTGCTCGCGGAAGAAGCCGTTCTGGTGCGGGATGGCCAGGTGCACCCGCGCCGACTGCACCGAGGCCAGGCTTTGGATCGTGCGCGTCAGCTCGCCTTCGATGGCGCGCTGCACGTTCATGCGCTCCTGGCCCTGCGTCTGCCCGAACGGCGACTTGTCCAGCAGCTCGTAGCCGGGGCCGGCGCCGGCACCCCCGGCGCCCGAGCCGCCGCTGGGCAGCCCGGCGGCCGAGAGCTTCATGCGCAACTCGTGCACGCGCGCAGCCGGCACCATCAGCGCGCCGCCGCCTTCGCTGAAGCGGTAGGGCACGTTCATCTGCGCCAGGCGCTCGATGACCTGGCCGCCGTCCTTCTCCGAGAGATTGGGGAACAGCACGCGCCAGTCGGCCTCGCGCGCGTTGCCGGTGAGCAGCACGAGCACCGCGACCAGCGCCGCCAGGCCGGCCATCGCCATCCACTGCGTGCGCGCGGGCAGGGCGCGCCAGCGCTCGACGAAGCCGCTCGGCGCGGCGGCGATGGCGGTGCTGCCCGGCGTGGCCAGGTTGGCATTGGGGACGGTCGCGACGGCGGTGCTGCTGTCCATGCGAAGGGTTGCGGCGGGCTGCTGCGGGCGCCTGGGAGGGCCCGCGTTCTTCGGGAAACTGCGGCGCATTGTTCGGCCGCGCTCGCTGCCGCGTTGGCTGGAGAAGGCGCGCAAAGCCCTCCCTCTTCCTGCCCCTCGGGCGGGGCCTGGGGTCCTACAGTGAGGTCACCGTGAAAAGCGCATGGGAAGCCGCCATGGTCACCGATGTCCGCATGAAGCCGTTCGACTTCCAGGCAGCGCTGGCGCGCGCCGGGCTGCAGCCCAACGGCATGCCGCGCGTCGATGCGGCCGCCAGCGGCGGCGGCGGCTTCAAGACGGCGATGGCGCAGGCGCTGCAAGGCGTGAGCCAGTCGCAGCTCGAAGCGCAGCGCCTGCAGCGCGAACTGACGCTGGACAACCCCGCCGTCAGCGTCGAGGAGACGATGCTCGCGATGCAGAAGGCCAACATCGGCTTCCAGGCTGCGCTTCAGGTGCGCAACCGGCTGCTCTCGGCCTACACGGAAGTGATGAACATGCAGGTGTGAGCGCAGCGGCGCCCGGCGGCCGGCCGGCGCGGCGCCTCAATCCACCTTGGCGCCCGAGTCCCTGATGATCTTCCCCCACTTCGCCGACTCGGCCTGCAAGAAGGCGCCGAACGGAGCCGGCCCGCCGCCGGCGATCTGCATTCCGAGGCCCTTGAGCCTTTCCTGCACGTCGGGCATCTGCAGCGCCTTGCTCACTTCGGCGTTCAGGCGCGTGACCACCTCGCCCGGCGTGCCGGCCGGGGCGAACAGCCCGAACCACTGCAGCGCCTCGAAGCCGGCCAGCCCCGAAGCCGCCACGGTGGGCAACTGCGGCGCCACGGGCGAGGGCCTGGCGTCGGTCACCGCCAGCGCGTTGAGCTTGCCCGCCTGGACGTGCGGCAGGAAAGCCACCGCGGTGCCGAAGGCCAGGTGCACGCGGCCGGCCACCAGGTCCAGCGTCATCGGGGTGTCGCCCTTGTAGGGAACGTGCTGGATCTCCAGGCCGGCCAGGGAACGGAAATACTCGGCCGTCAGGTGCGAGACGCTGCCGTTGCCGGTGGAGCCGTACATCACCTGCCCGGGCCGCGACCGGGCGTAGGCCAGGAACTCGCCGACGTTCTTCGCCGGCACGGAGGGGTGCACGACCATCAGGATGGTGGCGGTGCCCAGCAGGATGACGGGCGTGAAGTCGCGCACCGGGTCGTAGGGCAGCTTGGGGTACAGGCCGGGGGCGATGGCGTGCGTGCTGCTCGTGCCCATGAGGACGGTGTAGCCGTCGGGGGCCGCCTTGGCCACCACGTCCGAACCGGCGGTGCCGCCGGCGCCGGCCCGGTTGTCCACCAGCACCGGCTGGCCCAGCGACTGCGCGATCTTCTCGCCGATCAGGCGGGCCACGACGTCGGTGGAGCCGCCGGGCGGGAACGGCACCACCAGGCGCACGGGCCGGGTGGGCCAGGACTGCGCCAGCGCGCCGCCAGCGGCCACGGTCAAGGCCACGGCAGCGGCGGCAGCGGCAGCAGCGCGGCGGGTCGGAAGCAGGGGCACGTGACGACTCCTTCGACAAGACGACAACGGTGGGGTCAGGCGCTCGCGTGCTGCACGCCCGCAGGCGCGGCGGCCGGTGCGCCGAGCAACTCGCGCGCGATCTGCTGCGCGGTGCCGAGGGAATCGGTCAGGCCGAGATGGCCGTGGCCGGTGGCGACCCACAGGCCGGGGCGGCCGGGCGCCGGGCCCACCACCGGCACCGAGTCGGGCATGCAGGGGCGGTGCCCCATCCAGGTGGTGGTGGCGATGCCGTCGAGGTGGCGGAAGTTCTGCCGCGCGATGCGCGCCAGCACCGCGGCGCGGCGTTCATCGGGCGGCGCCTCGAGCCCGCCGATCTCCACGGTGCCGCCCACGCGCAGGCCCTCCTCCATCGGCGTGACGAACACCTTGCGGTCGGCCAGCACGACGGTGCGCGAGACGACTTCGCGCGCGCCCTGGAACTGCACGTGGTACCCGCGCTGGCTTTCCAGCGCCAGCCGCACGCCCAGCGGCGCCAGCAGCTGGCGGGACCAGGCGCCGGCGGCCACCACGGCGTGCTCGAAGGTCATGCCGTCGGCATCGCCGGCGGCCTGCAGCCGCCACTGGCCCGACACCGGCGCCAGCCGCGCCACGTGGCTGCGCAGGACGCGGCCGCCCGCACGCGCGTAGGCGGCCGCCATCGCCTGCACGTAGCGCAGGGGATTGAGGATGGTCGCCTGGTCGGCCAGGAACATGCCCACCGTGTAGCGCGCCGACACGTTCGGCTCCAGCGCCGCGATGCCGTCGCGGTCCAGCCGCTGCGCCTGGAATCCGTAGGCCTCGCGCAGGCGCCAGCCGCCGCCGTCCTTCGCCAGCGCCGCCGCATCGGGGTACAGGTGCAGGTGGCCGCGCTTCAGGAAGAGCTCGGGCACGCCGAGCTCGCGCGTCATCGCCTCGTGCGCCTGAAGCGCGCCGGCGTGCAGGCGTGCCAGCCGGGCCGCGGCGGCCGCCACGCGGGCCGGCCGTGCCGAGGCGGCGAAGCGCAACAGCCACGGCAGGGCGCGCAGCCAGTAGCGCGGCGGCAGGTACAGCGGGCTCTCGCTGTCGAGCAGCATGCCCGGCACCGAGGAAAGCACGCCCGGCATCGCCAGCGGCGCCACCGACGCCGCGCTCACCGCGCCGGAGTTGCCGAAGCTGCAGCCGTGGCCGGGCGCCTCGCGGTCCACCAGGGTGACTTCGGCGCCGCGCCTGCGCAGCGCCAGCGCGATGCTGGTGCCGACGATGCCGGCACCGATCACGACCACGCTCGGATGGGCAGCGGCCATGTCGGGCTTCAGCGCGCCGGCGGCCGCTTGTCGGAGACGATGCGGCCGTCCTTCACGACGAGCCGCAGGCGCCGCACGTTGTGGATGTCCTCCAGCGGGTTGGCCGCCAGCACGATCAGGTCGGCGATCTTGCCCACCTCCACCGTGCCCAGTTCGTCGCCCATGCCGCAGACGGCTGCGCCGTCGCGGGTGGCCGCCAGCAGCGCCTGCCAGGGCGTGGCGCCGTCGCGCACCCACAGGCCGAGCTCCAGCAGCGCGGCGTCCTTCAGCGGCCGGATGTCGGAGCCCAGCGCCATCTTCACGCCGGCCTTCAGCGCCTTGGCGAAGCCGGCCTGGTGCACGCCGGCGGCCGCGTCGGCGCGGCAGCACAGCGCGTGCGCCAGGTTGCGGTTCTTCACCCAGCGCTGCTCCCAGTCGTTGCTGGCCTGGCTGGGCGTGAGGTGGCTGATCGACAGCGTCGGCACGTACCAGGTGCCGTGCTCGAGGAACAGCTCGATGCACTCGTCGTCCAGGATGTAGCCGTGCTCGACGCTGTGCGCGCCCAGCCGGATGGCGGCCTTGACCGCCGCCGGGTTGGTGGCGTGCGCCATCACCTTGAACTCGCGCAGCTTGCAGATGTCGAAGGCGGCCCGCAGCTCCTCCTCGAGCAGGAAGCTGTGGCGGTGCAGATCCCAGGGCGGGCCCATGATGCCGCCGGAGAGGTTCAGCTTGATGTGGTCGACGCCGTTCTTGATCTGCTCGCGGATGGCCTTCACCCAGCCGTAGGGGCCGTCGACCTCGAGCGCGTGGCCCGAGGTGAGGAAGTGGCCGCCGGTGGTGGTGAGGAAGTGGCCGCAGGCGAACAGGCGCGGCCCCAGGTGCTGGCCCGAGTCGAAGGCGCGCTTCCACGCCACGTCCATGAAGTGGTGCGCGCCAGCCGAGCGCAGGCCGACGATGCCCGAGTCGAGCAAGGCCGCCTGGAGCCGGTTGCCGAACAGCGTGACCTGCTCGGGCAGCGACATGTCCGCGAGCGAGGGGAAGTAGTCGGGATGGATGTGCGCGTCCCACAGGCCCGGCAACAGGTAGGCGCCTTCCAGTGGCACGACCGCGGCGTCGCCCACCGCCGGCAGTTCGCCGCCGCGGAAGATCGCCTTGATGCGGCCGCCTTCCAGCAGCACCGCGCATCCGGGCTGCGGCCGGGGCTCGACGCAGTCGATCAGCGTGGCATCGGTGAGCAGGGTTCTCATCGGTTCTGGCGCGCCATGCGTCATTCGGCGACGATGCCCACCTTGCCGGCGAGGTCCTTCCACCGGTTCACTTCGCCCTGCACGAAGCGCCCGAAGTCCTCGGGCGTCTGCGGCGAAGGCACGATGCCGCGGTCGGTGAAGGCGCGGGCCAGCTCGGGCGATTTCAGCGCCGCCACGGCCTCGGCGTGGACGCGTTCCACGACGGCGGCCGGCGTGCGGGCCGGGGCGAACAGCCCGAACCAGGTGCCGCCGGTGAAGGCGCCGAGGCCGGCTTCGGCGAAGGTGGGCACCTGCGGCGCACCGGGCAGCCGCTCGCGCGTGGCCACCGCCAGCGCGCGCAGGCGGCCGGCGCGCACGTGCTCCAGCACCGCCGGCGGGGTGTCGAAGGTGTAGTTCACCTGGCCGCCGATCAGGTCGGTGATCGACGGACCGCTGCCCTTGTACGGGATGTGCACCGCGTGGATGCCGGTGAGCGACTTGAACAGCTCGCCGGCGAGGTGGTTGGAGGTGTTGTTGCCGAACGAGGCGTAGTTCAGCTTGCCCGGGTTGGCCTTGGCGTAGGCGATGAACTCCGCCAGCGTGGTGGCCGGCACCGAGGGGTTCACGACCAGGAGGTAGGGCACCTGGCCCACCAGCGTGATCGGCAGCAGGTCGCGCACGGGGTCGTACGGCATGGCCTTCATCGTGATCGGCGCGATCGACACCTCGGGCGAGGCGGCCAGCAGCAGGGTGTAGCCGTCGGGCTCGGCGCGCGCGACCGACGCCGCTCCCACCGTGCCGCCAGCGCCGGCGCGGTTGTCGACCACCACTTGCTGGCCCAACCGGCGAGCCAGCTGCTCGGCGAGCAGCCGCCCGGCGACGTCGGTGCTGCCCCCGGGCGGATAGCCGACGACGATGCGCACCGCTCGCGCGGGCCAGGCACCTTGCGCGAAGGCGGCGGCGGCCGGCGCCAGCGTGGCGGCGCTGCCGAGCAGGAACGTGCGGCGTTGCATGGGCGTTTCTCCAGGCGGACCGCGGCAGCGTCGACGCCGGCGTTGACCGCAGCTGGCAGCGGCGTTGATGGCGGCGTTGGCGGCGGCGTTGACCGCGGCGGGATCGGGAAAGCGCGCACTGTATGCGGCTGGCGTATCGGAAAGCAATATGGGAATATCGCGATGCAATACTTCCCGGGAGATCCCCGTGCCCCGAACGATCACCGTGGCCGCGGCCCAGACCGGCAGCGTGCACGACGGCGACCTGCGCTCCATCAGCGAGGCGGCGCACGCCCTGCTCGACGAGGCCGGCCGCCAGGGCGTGCAGCTGCTCACCTTCTGCGAGCTCTTCCTCACGCCCTTCTTCGCCAACCGACTGGTGGAAGACTTCGACCGCTGGTTCCTGCCCGAGGACCACGAGGTGCTGCTGCGGCTGCGCGAGCGGGCGCGCGGCCACGGCATCGCGCTGGTGCTGCCGTTCGCGGAGCGGGCCCGCGACGGCTACTTCAACAGCGCCTTCGTGTACGACGAGACGGGCCGCGAGGTGGGCCGCTACCGCAAGACGCACATCCCGGCCTACTTCCCGGCCGAGGGGCCCGGCGGCACCGGCAGCTACGAGAAGTTCTACTTCGCCCCCGGCGCCGCGTTGGACACCTTCGCCGTGTGCGGCACGCGCATCGGCATCCAGATCTGCAACGACCGCCTGTACCCGGAGGCTTCACGCGCGCTGGCGCTGGCCGGAGCCGAGATGATCGTGATGCCGATCGCCTTCTCGACCTACGCCGACCCGGTGCAGCGCGCCTCGATCTGGGAAGTTCCGTTGCGCGCGCGCGCCTACGAGAACGGCGTCTACGTGCTGGCCTGCAACCGCGTCGGCGTCGAAGGCCCGCGCCATCACCTGGGGCGCAGCATGGTGGTGGATCCGCGCGGCATGGTCGTCGCAGAGGCCAGCCACAGCGAGCCGCAGCTGCTGACTGCGCAGGCCGAGCTCGACTCGGTTGCCGCGGCGCGCAAGAAGTTCCCCTGGTGGCGCGACCGCCGCCCCGACCTGTACGGGCCGCTGGCGGGCGCGCGGTGAGGCCGCGTCCGGCGCCGGCGCCGGCGCCGCCCGCCAGGCGCACCGCTTCTGCCGCCGAGGGCGACAGCCGGCTGTTCATCGCATCGCTGGCCAAGTGCTTCCAGGTGCTGGAGGCGCTCAACACCGCCGGCCGCGCGGTCGGGCTCACCGAGCTGGCGCTGCTGTCGGGCATCGACCGCAGCGGCGTGCAGCGCATCACCCACACGCTGCGGGTGCTGGGGTACCTGCGGCAGGATCCGGCGACCCGGGCCCTGCGCCTGTCGGGCCGCATGCTGGAGTTCGGCCACACGGTGCTGGCCACCAACCGGTTGCGCGAGCGGGCACAGCCGCACCTCGAGGCGCTGAACCGGCGCACCGGCGAGACGGTGAACCTGATGGAGCTGGAAGGCGACGAGATCGTCTACGTGGCCCGCTTCGCCAGCGTGCATGCGGTCAGCGTCGACCTGCACGTGGGCTCGCGCCTGCCGGCCTTCTGCACGGCCGCAGGGCGCGCGATCCTGTCGCGGCTGGACCCGGCCGAGGCGCAGGCACGCCTGAAGGCCGCGCGCCGCAGCGCGATGACCGCGCGCACGGTGACCGACCTGGCCCGGCTGCGCGCGCTGCTGGAGCGCGCGCGCGACGACGGCTACGCGCTGAACGACCAGGAAGCGTTCGTCGGCGACATCTCGGTGGCCGCGCCGCTGCTGGACACGCATGGCCAGCCGCTGGGCGCGATCAACATCGCCGTGCCTTCGCCGCGCTGGCAGCTCGACGACGTGCTGGCGCGGCTCGTGCCTGCGCTGTTGAAGACGGCCGCGGCCGTCAACCGCGAGATCCGCTTCCTCTGAGCTGCGCGACGGCGCGCCCCCGGCCGCGCCGCGGCGGCCTCAGCACCTAGGCAGGCGAGCCGAGGTTCCGGCCGGGTCGCACACGCGAGCGCGGCCGAAGCGCGAGACCTGCACCTGCAGCTGCCGGTCTCCCGCCGCCAGGACCGCCGCGAGCACCGGGTTCGCCTGGCCGTCGGCCTGCACCTGCACCGGCTGCGCTTGCACGAGGGCGACGCCGGGGTGGTCGCCGGCCGCAACGCGCTTGAGCCGGCAGGCCGCGGGGCTCGTGGGCGAGGCCGCCGCCGAAGCCGGCGTCGTCGCTTCGCTGCCGCAAGGGCAACCCGGCGCGGTGGCCACCGTCCAGCACCAGGCTGCGCCGCTGCTTTCGCCGGCACGACCTTCGATACGCCCTTCGACGTGCCCTTCGATGTGCAGGGTCTGGCCGCGCCGCGCCGCTTCGTGGCGCGCGTCGGCGATGTCGGCTGCCAGCATCTCGGCGGCCGCCTGCAGCCGCTCGGCGCGCAGGCGCGCGGCCATGTTCGGCAGTGCCAGCGCGCTGAGCACCGCCAGCACGGCCAGCACGACGGCCAGCTCGAGCAGCGTCAAGCCGCGCTGCGCACGATCGGAGGCAGGCCGCTTCATCGCTCAGCGGTTCCAGCAGCGGCCGTCCGGGCCCAGCGTGGCGAAGCCCTGGCGGACTTCGACGCTGAGCTCGGGGCAGGCGTCGCCCGCCTGCGGGCCGTCGGCGCGCGCCACCGCGAGCGCCCGGTACGACTCGACACCCTCGGGCACGAGCGCGAGCACGTAGCGGCCGCCGTGGGTTGCCGGCGCGAAGCCCACCGACTTCAGCTCGGTGGCGTAGACGCCGAAGGCCTCGCGGTGGCGCTCCTGCGCCAGCTGCAGGCGCTGCAGCGCTTCGATGGCCTCGGCGCGTGCCGCGCGCTGCAGCTGGCCGCGATAGGAAGGCCAGGCGATTGTCGCCAGCAGCACGCCGACGGCGCACACCACCAGCACCTCGACGAGCGTGAAGCCGCGAGCGCGCATCGCCTGCGGGCCGCCTCAGCCGCGCGCCGGCGCGGCGGCGGGGCGCTGCGCAGCGGCGCGCTGGCCCATGCGGTGCCGCACCTGCGCCTGGTCGATCCAGCGCTGCAGCGCGCGCTCGTCCTCGACGCGCAGCAGCTGCCATTCGCAACCGACGCGGGTGACGCTGCCGTGGCCCAGGTGCGTGAGGTGCTGCAGCGTCAGCTCGACGCGCAGCCGCGTCTCGGGGTCCAGCTCGATCGTGACGCCGCCGATGCGCGTGCCCGGTTGCAGCGCCGGCACGTCGTCGGGCAGACGCAGCGCGCAGCCGCCCAGGCTCAGGTCGAGCACGCGCAACGCCAGCGACATGTCGGGGATCGCCGGGTGGCGCAGGTACGCCACCGGCGAGTGCACCGGCGGGCAGACGCGGAAGCTCTCGCGCCGCTGGAAGCGCAGCAGCTCGTCGGGCATGCCGCATTGCAGGACCGCGCTGGCTGCGCCGCGCACGAGCACGAGGCCGTGCAGATCGAACTGCAGCTTGACGCTGCCGGGGTAGGCGACCGCGGTCACCTCCTCGGCTTCGAGCAGCGGCGTGAGCTGCGGCGAAGGCAGTTCGGCCGCCGCCACGGCGAAGGCCAGGCGCGACTGCGCCGCGTCGACCACCCACAGCGTCGTGCGCAGCGAGGAGCCGTCGGCGGCGTGCAGCAGCACCGGCACGGCGCTGTCGCGCAGCTGTTTCAGCAGCGCCAGGCGCTCGGCGGCGTCGCTGACGCGGTAGTCCTCGCCGCGCGTCGCGGCGTCGCCGGCGGCGTTCGGACGGTGCAGGTCGGTCCGCATGGGAAGGTGCTCCTCAGTGCAGCGTGCGGCGGCGCCCTTCGAGGGCGTCGTCGAGCGTTTGCAGCCACGGTTCGGCGAGCTGGCGGATCTCGGCGTCGTTGACGAGGATGCGCTGCATGATGCGCGACTTGCTGCGCGCCGCCTCGGCAGCAGCGGCGCGCGCCTCGCTGTCGACGGCGTTCACCGCTTCGGCGCGCTTGTCGCGGCCGCCCGGATCCTGCGCCGCCTGCTTGAGCTGGCTGATCAGCAGCACGCAGGCGCCCTCCAGCTTGACCACTTCGTCCCAGTTGCCCGCGCGCGCGGCGCTGAGCATGTCGGCGGTGGCGCGCCCGAGCGCTTCTTTTTAGGTTAGCATTTGGGGTTCCATTTGCTTGGGGGGGGCGGTATGGTGGTAGCGGCTCGGGCGTGGGTGTGGCAGGGCAGGGCCGGTGACGTGGCTTGCGCGTCGCGCCTTCAGCGGCGTGCGGCCGGCGCGGCGGCAGCGGCGTCTTCGGCGCTCGCCAGCCACGCTTCGTGCAACGGGCGCATCAGGCGCTGGCACTCCTCC
>JAEUPF010000065.1 GCA_016790425.1 Rubrivivax sp. | reverse complement strand
ACCGCAGGCAGCCGACCGCAGGCAGCCGACCGCAGGCAGCCAACCGCAGGCAGCCAACCGCAGGGCAGCCAACCGAGGGCGGCCAACCGCAGGCCGAGGACGCCGGGCGGCCGACCCGGCGAGGTAAAGGGGGAATCGTGGGCGAGCGAAGCGAAGCCAAGAGGAGGACACGAGCCGGGTCGGCCGCCCGGCGTCCTCGGCCGGCCCGAAGCGCAACTTCCGCGGCAACTTCCGCGGCGACCCCCCGGCGACTTCCCTGGTTGACTGCTGTCCGCCTCAGATCGCCAGCGAGTCCGCCCAGATGTTGTCGGCCCACGAGAGCGCGTAGCGCCCTTCCACCTGGTTGGCCGCCGCGCTCAGGCCGCCGGAACCGGGCACCGCCTTGAAGGTGGCGTCCTTGGCGTCGTACTGGTGCACGCTCGCCACGTGCACCACGTCGCGCGCGGTGACGAAGCTGTAGCAGGTGTTCATCACCACCGGCGCCGGGTTCACCGCGTCGCCCTTGAGCTGCGCGATGATCGCCGCCGCCGCCACCTTGGCGTGCTGGTTGGCCATGTGCCCGCTCTTGGGCATCGCCGGCGCCGACAGCGTGGCATCGCCGAGCACGTGCACGCCGGCGGCGGCGGTGGACTCCATCGTCAGCCAGTTGACGCCGACCCAGCGGTTGTTGGCATTGACGATGCCGGCGCTCTTGGCGATGTCGCCGGCGCGCTGCGCCGGGATCACGTTCAGCACGTCGGCCTTCACGTCCTCGAACTCGAGCTTGGCCGTCGTGCCGGCCACTTCGCGCAGCACGGCGTTGGCCTTGTACTCGATGATGCCGGCGTAGTGGTCGGCCCAGGCCTTGCGGAAGAGCCCGGCCTTCGAGGTGATGTCGGGGTTGGCGTCGAGCACCAGCACCTTCGAGCGCGGCTTCGCGGCCTTCAGGTAGCTGGCCACCATGCAGGCACGCTCGTAGGGCCCGGGCGGGCAGCGGTACGGCGCCAGCGGGATGCACATCGCGAACACGCCGCCGTCGGGCATCGCCTCGAGCTGGCGGCGCAGCGCCACCGTCTGCGGGCCCGCCTTCCACGAGTGCAGGATGCGGCCGCTGTCCAGCGCCGCCTGCAGGCCGCCGACGCCTTCGGTCATGAAGTCGATGCCCGGCGACAGCACGAGGCGGTCGTAGGCGAACTCGCCGGCCGACGTGCGCACCTTCTTGCCGGCGACATCGACCGCGGTGACCTCGGCCTTGACGACCTTGACGCCGGCGGCCTTGAGGCCGTCGTAGCCGCGCGTCACGTCGGCGATCTGCTTGTGGCCGCCGAGCACGAGGTTGCTGATGGGGCAGGAGACGAAGGTGTCGTTGCGCTCGATGAGGGTGACGTCGACGTTGCCGCCCCACAGGCGCAGGTAGCGCGCCGCCGTGGCGCCGCCGTAGCCACCCCCGACGACGACGACGCGGCCGATGGGCGGGCCGCCCATGCTGGCGCAGGCACCGAGGCCGAGCGTGCCGGCGGCGAGGCCGGCCCCGACGCCGGCACGCAGCACGCGCCGGCGGCTCAGGCCGCGCGAAAGGGCATTGCGGGAGTCCTGGGTCATGATGTTCTCGCTCCTCTTCGCTTCACTTGGCTGCGGGCTTCTGCGCCGCGAAGTAGGCGGCCACCGCCTTGGCCTGCTCGTCGGTGTAGCCCTTGGCGATCTGGTGCATGATGGTCGCGGGCTGGTTGCCGTTCTTGAAGTCGGCCAGCATCGCCAGCAGCTTCTCGGCCGGCATGCCCGCCAGGGGCTTCATGTCGCCGCGCGCGTTGCCGTTGGTGCCGTGGCAGTTGGCGCAGGTGGCCGCGACATTGCGGCCGAGGTTGGCGTCCTGCGCCTGCGCCAGCGCCGGCACGAGGGCCAGCGGCGCGGCGAGGAGCGCGGCAGCGAGGTGGGCGGCGCGGGGAACGCGGCGCGGGCCGCGGCGGACTGGGCTCATCGACTCTTCTCCTTCTGATGGCTTCGGATCGGATGGCTTCCCGTGGGCTCCCGTGGGAGGCGGGGTCGCAGTGTGCCCGCGCGCGGGCCGCTGCGACAACGGCGCCCGGCGGCCGGCGAAGGCGGCCGCGAATATCACTGCATGCGAATGTACGGTTCGATTCCCACGCGCCGGGGAGCGTGGAAACCCGGGGCCGGCAGCGTCCCGAGCCGCACGGCCGGGGGCAGGGCAGCGGGCCGGGAGGCGAGCATGGCCTTCGCTTTGCCTTCACACTGGCGCGCGATGGACACCCGCAACACGAGGCTCGCGACACGCTGCGAAGCATCCGACGCCGTCTTCGCCTCGGCCGCCGAGTTGTTCCGCCTGCTGGCCACGCCGATGCGCCTGAAGATCATCAGCGCGTTGTGCGAGCACGAGAAGAACGTGTCGCAGCTGCTGGCCGAGATCGACACCACGCAGCCGAACATGAGCCAGCACCTGGCGGCGCTGTACCGCGCCGGCGTGCTGGCGCGGCGGCGCGACGCCACGCAGATCCACTACCGCATCGCCAGCGAGCGCGCCGCCACGCTGTGCCGCGCGGTGTGCCTGCAGATCGCCGCCGAGCTGGACGGCACGCACCCGATCGCCCCGGCAGAGCGCCTGGTGCCGCGGGCGGTGGCCGCGGCATCAGCGCGTCACAAGCGGCCGGCAGCGCGAAAGCCGAACAGCGGCCGCAGCAGCGAAGTGGGGAACAACGCGATCGCCTCGTCGTAGGCAGCGGCGGCGGCGTTGTAGAGCTGGCGCGCGAAGCGCAACCGCTCGTCGCCCTCGGTCCACGCGGCGCGTGCGCCGCGCAGCGCGGCGGCGCCTTCGGCATCGGCGTCGCCGCCGACCGCGCCGGCTGCTCCGACAAACGTCGATGCGGCCGCCGCCCCCGCATGCCCATCGGCCAGCGCGAACACGCGCGCCGCAGCGGCAGCGAGCTTGCGTTCGGCCTCGGCCCACGCCGCGGCGTTGGCCGCCGCCAGCGGGCGCGCCGACATCGCCCCGGCGGCGCGCGCCGAGGCGCTCTGCGCCGCCCACAGCGCGTCGAGCGCGCCCTGCTCGCCGGCCAGCGGCTGGCGCAGCGCCGCCACCACGGCCGCGGCGCCGTCGGCGCGCCGGCGCTGCGCTTCGTCGGCCTGCGACCAGGCCGCGGCGACCGCGTTGCGCAGCGAAACGAGGCGGTTGTAGGCCCCCAGCACCCAGAAGCCGAGCACGGCGGCGACAACGAGCGCGATCCAGGCGGCTGCGCTCATCGTCGGCGGTGGCTGGCGCTTCAGCTCAGCTGCGGATCTCGCCCTGGCCGAGCACGATCCACTTCAACGACGTGAGCCCTTCCAGGCCCACCGGCCCGCGGGCGTGGAACTTGTCGGTGGAGATGCCGATCTCGGCGCCCAGGCCGTACTCGAACCCGTCGGCGAAGCGCGTGCTGGCGTTGACCATCACGCTGGCCGAATCCACCTCGCGCAGGAAGCGCATCGCGTTGCCGTGGTTCGCGGTGAGGATGGCGTCGGTGTGGTGCGAGCCGTAGCGCTCGATGTGCGCGATGGCTTCGTCGAGCGATTCGACGACCTTGATGCTGATGACCGGCGCCAGGTACTCCTCGGCCCAGTCGGCCTCGGTGGCCGGCACCACATCGGGCAACCCCGCGAGCAGCTGCGCGGCGCGCGGGCAGGCGCGCATCTGCACGCCCTTGGCCGCGAAGACGGCGCCGATGCGCGGCAGGAACGCCGGCGCCTGGCGCCCATGCACCAGCAGCGACTCGGCGGCGTTGCAGGGGCTGACCTTCTGCGTCTTGGCGTTGTCGGTGACGCGCACCGCCAGCTCGAGGTCGACCTCGGCATCGACGTAGACGTGGCAGTTGCCGTCCAGGTGCTTGATGACCGGCACCCGCGCTTCGCGGGCGATGCGTTCGATGAGGCCCTTGCCGCCGCGCGGGATGATCACGTCCACGCTGTCGGGCATCGTGATGAGCTGGCCCACCGCAGCGCGGTCGGTCGTCTCGACCAGCTGCACCGCCTCGGCCGGCAGCCCGGCCTCGACGAGCGCCGCCTGAACGAGCCGGGCCAGGGCCAGGTTGGAGCGCAACGCCTCGGAGCCGCCGCGCAGGATGCAGGCGTTGCCGCTCTTGATGGCCAGCGATGCCGCCTCGATGGTGACGTTGGGACGGCTCTCGTACACCATGCCGAACACGCCCAGCGGCACGCGCATCTGGCCGACGCTGATGCCGCTCGGGCGGCGCTTGACGTGGGTGATCTCGCCCACCGGGTCGGGCATCGCGGCGATCTGCTCGCAGCCTTCGGCCACCGTTTCGATGATCTTCGGCGTCAGGCGCAGCCGGTCCACCAGCGGCGCGGCGAGTTCCGCGGCCGCGGCCGCGGCGAGGTCGGGCGCGTTGGCCGCGGCGAGCTCGGCGGCGCCGGCGCGCAGGCGGCGGGCCAGCGCGCGCAGCGCCGCATCCTTGGCGGCCGTGGGCGCCGCAGCCATGCGGCGCGAAGCGGCGCGCGCGGCGGCGCCCAGGTGTGCCATGTAGGCGTTGAGGTCGGTGATCTCCATCGCGGGCCGCTCCATCGCGGGCCGGATTGTCCTGCAACGAGCCAGGCCCTTGGCGCGCCCGCGAGATCGCGGCCGGCGTTGGCTTGGCCCGATGGCGGGCCGGCAGGCATGAGGCACACTGCGCCCCGTCGCGGCCACCAACGGCGGCCGGGCTCTTCCTTCGATGGAGTGTGCGTCTCATGAGCGTTTCGGACCGCGAGGCTTTCGCTTCCCTCACTCGCCGCGACGTGCTGGCTGCGGCCGGCGCGGCGCTGCTGCCGCTGCAGGCGCGCGCCCAGGGCACCTGGCCCTCCAAGCCGGTACGCATCGTCGTGCCCTTCGCCGCCAGCGGCACCACCGACATCCTCGCGCGCGCCATCGCGCCGGAGCTGCAGCGGGCCTTCGGGCAGCCGTTCGTCGTCGACAACAAGCCCGGCGCCGGCGGCAACACCGGTGCGGCCGAAGTGGCCAAGGCCCCCAACGACGGCTACACGTTCCTGATGGGCACCGTCGGCACGCACGCCATCAACGCGGCGCTGTACCCGAAGATGCCCTACGACCACCTCAAGGACTTCGCGCCGGTGACGCTGGTGGCGGGCGTCCCCAACGTGCTGGTGATGAACCCGGCGAGCGCCGAGCGCTACAAGGTCGCGAGCGTCCCCGACCTCGTGCGCGCGCTGAAAGCCAACCCCGGGCGCCTGAACATGGCCAGCTCGGGCAACGGCACCTCGATCCACCTCGCCGGCGAGCTGTTCAAGACGCTCACCGGCACCTTCATGGTCCACATCCCCTATCGCGGCAGCGGGCCGGCGCTGATCGACCTGATGGGCGGCAGCATGGACGTGATGTTCGACAACCTGCCCTCGGCGCTGCCGCACATCAAGAGCGGCCGCCTGAAGGCGCTGGCGGTGACGAGCGCGGTGCGCTCCGCGGCGCTGCCCGACACGCCCACCGTGGCCGAGGCGGGCGGCCCGGCGCTCAAGGGCTACGAAGCCAGCTCATGGTTCGGCCTGCTGGTGCCCGCCGGCACGAGCACCGACATCATCAACCGCGTGCAGGCCGAAGTGGCCAGGTCGCTGGCCGTGCCCGCGATCAAGGAGCGCCTCGTCGCGCAAGGTGCCATCCCCAGTGGCAACACCCCGGCCGAGTTCGCGCGGCTCATCGAGGCCGAGACGAAGAAGTGGGCTGGCGTCGTGAAGGCTTCGGGCGCCAAGGTCGACTGAGCGAGGGCGGTCGCAGCGGCCGCGGCGGCCGCCCCCCTTCACCCCTTCACTCTTCTCCCTTCTCCCTTCTCCCTGCCGCCCACGCGGGATTGCATCCATCGCGGCATGCCTGCGTAACTTCGCTCGTACACCCCATGCCGCCGCTGCCGCAGCGGCGGCACCACACGAACGAGGAGACGCATCGATGAGAACAGCAACGGCGCGCGCCGGCGCGCACGCACTCGCCCGGCCACTCGCCTGGCCATTCGCCTTGCCTTGCGCCGCCGCCGCGGCGGCCTGGGCCCTGCTGGCGGGCAGCGCCGCGGCGCAACAGCCGGCGCCGATGACGGCCAACGTCGAGGCCGGCAAGGCGCGCGCGCAAGCCGTGTGCGCCGCCTGCCACGGCGCCAACGGCGTCAGCGTCGCCGACAACATCCCCAACCTCGCCGGCCAGCGCACCGCCTACATCGAAGGACAGTTGCGCGCCTTCAAGGCCGGCACGCGCAAGGCCGCGGCGATGAACGCCATCGCTGCGCAGCTGGCGCCGGGCGACATCGCCGACGTCGCCGCCTACTTCAACAGCATCGCGCCGGCCAACCTGGCGGTGAAGTCCGAGCCGCTGCCGCACCTGGTGAAGACGCGCGTCACCTTCCCAGAGGGCTACAAGTCCACCTTCCGCATGTACCAGACGGTGAACCGGCCCGACATCAACCAGGTGCGCTACCTGTGGGCCAACCCGGTGGCGTTCGCCGCCGCGCGCGACGGCAAGCCGCTGCCGCCGGGATCGGTGCTGCTGCTGGAGCAGCACGCCGCCAAGCTCGACGCCGAGCGCAAGCCGGTGATGGGCAGCGACGGCTTCTTCGTCGCCGACCGGCTGCTGGCCTACGCGCTGATGGGCAGCGACCACGGCTGGGGCAACGACTTCCCCGACATGCTGCGCAACGGCGACTGGAACTACGCCGTCTTCAACCCCGACATGAAGCTGCGCGGCGGCGTCAACCAGGCCGACTGCCTGGCTTGCCACAAGCCGCTGGACAAGATGAGCTACACGTTCTCGATCGAGCCGCTGTCGATGGCGGCGAAGAAGTACTAGCGGCACAGCCCCGGGCGGCGGCCTTTGCGCGGGCGCTGCCGCGCCGGCCGCCCTCGGCACGCAGCCCTCGGCACGCAGCCCTCGGCCCTCAGCCCTCGGCCCTCAGCCCTCGGCCGTCGCGGCGCGCTTCATTCGCCGAGCGCGGCGCGCACGCTGCCCTCGGCGCGTTCGAGCCGCCGGCCGGCTTCGGCGGCGCCGAGCTGCGCCTTCAGCATCACGATCGCCACCTTGACGCGGCCGCCACTGGCAGCCAGCGCGGCGGCCGCATCGGCCTCGGCTGCGCCGCTGGCGCGCATCGTCAGCGCCAGCGCCCGCCGCTGCAGCTTGGCGTTGCTGGCGCGCAGGTCGACCATCAGGTTGCCGTGGACCTTCGCCAGCCGCACCATCAGGCTGCTGCTGAAGGTGTTGAGCGCGATCTTCTGCGCCGTGCCGGCCTTCAGGCGCGTGCTGCCGGAGATGACCTCGGGCCCGGTGTCGAGCACGACGGCGATCTCGCACGCCGCGGCCACCGGCGTGCCGGGGTTGTTGACGAAGGCCACCGTCAGCGCGCCGGCACGGCGCGCGGTGGCCGCGGCGGCGAGCACGTAAGGCGTCGTGCCCGAGGCCGCGATCGCCAGCACGACATCGCGCGCATCGAGGGCGAGCGCAGCGATGTCCGCCTCGCCGCGCGCCGCGTCGTCCTCGGCGCCTTCGACGGCGGCGAACATCGCCGCTTCGCCGCCGGCGATGAGCGCGCGTGCTCTCTCGCGCGGCCACGAGAACGTGGGCCACAGCTCGACGCTGTCGAGCACGCCCAGGCGCCCGCTGCTGCCGGCGCCGACGTAGACGAGGCGGCCGCCCGCGCGGATGCGCGGCAGCGCGGCTTCCACTGCGGTGGCCAACGCCGGTGCCGCGCCCTGCACGGCCAGCGCGGCGCGCGCCTGGTCGGCGGCCAGCGCGGCCACCAGCGCCGCGCTGTCGTAGGTGTCCAGCGCCGGGTGCTCGTCGCTCGGCCGCTCGGTGGCCGGCGTCGCGGCGGGCCGGGCAGCGGTCGGATCGGACAAGGCCGGCACTCCTCGGGGCGGCGCGCTGGGTCCGGCCTACCAGCGCAACGCCATGCGCGCGCTGGTGTTGCCGAGCCGGTCGACGGCCGACACCACCACCGCGTCGGCGCGCTCGCGGGCGATGCGCCGCTCGGTCGCAGGGACGACGGCGAACTGCCAGCGGCCTTCGATGCGCCGCCACACGGCCCAGGCCGACAGCGATGCCGCCGCTGCTTCGCCGCGCCCGCCGCCGGCCTCGACGAGCACGGCGTCGTCGCCTTGCGGCAGCCGCCCCGGCCGCCCGGGCCGCCCGGGCCACCCCAGCCGCATCAGCCGCGGCGGTGGCGGCGCCTGCTCCCCGAGCCACGGCGTCGGCGGAACCAGCGCTGCACTCGCGTACGGGCCGCGCTGCAGCTGCGTGGCGATGCCGTCGCGGTCCTGCATCAGCGCCGCCATGCTGAAGTGGATGTGCCCGCCGGCAGCGGCGCTGCCGCCTTCGCTGGTGGCGCTGGTGCCTTGCAGCAGCGCCACCTGCTGCAACACCTCGCGTGCCGGCCACGGCGCGCTGGTGTACAGGCCCGGCCACAGGTGCCGCCGCTGCACGTTGGCCTCGGCCCAGTGGCGCAGCAGCGGCACGAACGGCTGGCCGGCGCTGTCCACCGGCCAATACAGCTGCGGCGCCAGGTAGTCGAGCCAGCCCTCGGCGAGCCAGCGCTCGACGTCGGCATACAGCTTGTCGTACTGGCTGAAGCCGGCGATGCCCGCGGCGCGCCGCTCGGGCCGGCCGAGGCCGAACGGGCTGATGCCCACCAGCACCTGCGGCCTGACGCGGCGCACGCGCCGGTGCAGCTCGGCCACGAACGAATCGACGAAGGCGCGCCGCCAGTCGGGCAGCGGCAGCGCGCCGCCTTCGCCGAGGTAACGCAGGTACGCCTCGCTGTCGGGGAACGCGAGATCGCCGCTGCCGTCGGGCGCGGCCAGCGGGTAGGGGTAGAAGTAGTCGTCGATGTGCACGCCGTCGATGTCGTAGCGGCGAAGCACGTCTTCGATCACGGCCAGCGTGTGTGCGCGCGCGGCCGCGTCGCCGGGATCCATCCACAGGAGGTCGCCATAGGCCTTCACCGAAGCCGGCGAGCGCAGCGCGATGTGCGGCCGGGCCAGCGGCGACTTCGCCGAGCTGTGGCGGGCGCGGAAGGGGTTGAACCAGGCGTGCAGTTGCAGCCCGCGCCGGTGCGCTTCACGCACCCAGAAGGCGAGCGGGTCCCACCACGGCTTCGGCGGCCGGCCCTGCTGCCCCGACAGCACCTCGCTCCACGGCTCCAGCCTCGAGGCGTAGAGCGCGTCGCCGGCCGGCCGGATCTGCAGAACGAGCGCGTTGAGGCCCAGCGCGCGGGCGCGCTCGAGGATGGCGCGGGCCTCGGCCTGCTGCTCGGCCGCGCCGAGCCCGGGGCGGCTGGGCCAGTCGATGTTGGCCACCGTCGCCACCCACGCGGCGCGGAACTGGCGCGGCTCGGCCGGCGGCGGCGCATCGCCCGCGGCGAGCACGTCTTCCGCCGGCGCGCCGCGCGATGCAAGGCGGGCAGGCGGGGCGGAACGAGCGGGCGCCGGCTGCGCCGCCGCGAGGCCGGCGCCGGCGGGGGCGGTGAGCGCCGCCCCGAGCAGCGCGGCGGCGCGCCGCCGCGTCAGGCAACCCTTCCCGTCAGGCAACGCGCGCACTGCCGCGCAACTCCTTGCGTACCACCAGCTTCAGCCCCGACCAGGTCTCGCTCACGGCGCACACCTTGACGTCGACGAACCCGAGCGGCAGCGCTTCGGCGCGGACCACGTCCTCGGTGATGTCGGTCTCGACCTTGGCCGCCTTCTTCGGCCACGAGATCCACAGCACGGCGTCGTCGGCGAGCTGCTTGCGCCAGGCCGCGAGCGAACGGTTCAGCGCGCTTCGCCGCAGGAAGAACGCGTGCATCACATCGACGGTCTTGCCGGCGCGCGCCGCGAACGTGATCCCCGGCGGCAACGGCGCCAGCCATTGCGGCCACTGGGGCGGCGCGTCCACGAGACACACCGTCTGGCCTTCCTGCAACCCGAGCTTCTTCGCCAGCGGCGTGCCCGAGTAGCCGGCCGTCATGGCGCATTCCCCGGCGACACGGCCACCTGCGGCACCAGCCTGAGCGCCAGCTTCGCCGCCAGCAGGTGCGGCGAATCGCGCAGCGTCTGCAGCTCGGTGCCCGCGGGCAGCGCTGCGGCGAGCCCGCGCTCCACGGCCGGGTGCAGCAGGAACACGCGCCCGGCCAACGCCAGCGGGTGGCGGCCGTAGCGGCGCATCAGCGCCTGCGCCAGGCGGGCCAGTTCGCGGCCGGCCTGCTCGAGCAGCGCCATCGCCGCGGCGTCCCGGGCCGCGACCGCGGCCACCACGGTGGCCAGTTCGCCGAGCTTGCCACGGGCGCCGGCGCCCGGGCCGCCGTACACCCAGTGCCGCGTGTGGTGCCACTCGTGGCCGCCCACCTGCTCGAAGAGGGCCTGCGCCAGCGGCGAGCGCTGCCACGAGCCGGGCTCCTCGTCTTCGGCGCGCCAGACACGCTTGAGCGCCTCGCGCGCGATCCAGTGGCCGCCGCCGGCGTCATCGATCGTCGCGCCGCGGCCCCCGGCGCGGTGCAGGTAGCCCATCGCATCCAGGAGGGCGGCGATCGAGCCGGTGCCGGCGTACAGCACGATGCCGTCGCCGGGCGCGAAGGCGGCGCGGCACAGCAGTTCGATGTCGCTCATCGCCTTGGCCGCGCCGGCGCCGCAGCCGAAGATCTGCGACAGGCGCGGCAGCAGCGAAGGCGCCAGCGCATGGTCGTAGCCGCTGACACCGGCCACCACCGCCTGCGGCAACTGCGGCAGCGCGCGCGCGATGCCGCCCAGCGTCACGTCGGCGGCGGCCTGCCCGGCTTCGTCGAGCAGTTGCACGCCCGACAGCGGCGTGCCGGTTCCCTCGGCCAGCACCTGGCCTTGCGCGCCGACGAGCACGTAGCGCGTGCCGGTGCCGCCGGCGTCCAGGCCCAACGCGCAGGACCTGGCATCGGCGGGCAGGCCCGGCGCCGAAGCCGGCTGCAGGCCGAGTGCAGCCGTCGGCAGCGAGCGGCTGGTGCGGCTGGCGCTGCCGGAGTGGGCATCGCGCGAAGTGACCGAGGCAGTCATCGATGCAGCGTCACGGTTGGGCGGCGATTGTGGCGCCTCGTGTCGCCGCGGTGCCCGCGGCCCACAATCCCCGTGGCCCCGTGGCCCCATCGGACGGCACGGCCGTGAGCAACCCCTCGAACCGCATGCAGGCGGCGCCACCACCCTCGCCGCCGGCCCCGCCGGCTTCCCTGAAGCGGCCGCACCTGGTGGTGATCGGCGGCGGCTTCGCGGGGCTGGCGGCGGTGCGCGCGCTGGCGCGGGCGCCGTTGGCCATCACGCTGGTGGACCGCGCCAACCATCACCTGTTCCAGCCGCTGCTGTACCAGGTGGCGACCGCCGGCCTGTCGGCACCGGACATCGCTGCGCCGTTGCGCCACATCCTGCGCGCCCAGGACAACGTCGAGGTGCGACTGGCCGAAGTGACCGGCATCGACCTCGCGCGGCGGCGGATCGCGCTCGACGACGCCGACGGCCAGCGCGACGGCGGCGGTGGCGGCGATCGCGGCGCCGGCACGCTCGCCTACGACTACCTCCTCGTCGCCGCCGGCGCCACGCACGCCTACTTCGGCCACGACGACTGGGCCGGCCATGCGCCGGGGTTGAAGACGCTGGACGACGCGCTGACCATCCGCCGCCGCGTGCTGACCGCCTTCGAGCGCGCCGAGGCGGCGGCGGCGGCGGGCGATGGCGCCGCGCGCGACGCCTGGCTGCACTTCGCCGTGGTCGGCGCCGGACCCACCGGCGTCGAGCTGGCCGGCACGCTGGCCGAGATCGCACAGCACACGCTCGAGCGCGAGTTCCGCCACATCGACCCGCGGCGCGCGCGCGTGCGCCTCATCGAAGCCGGGCCGGCGGTGCTGGCGAGCTTCCCGCCCCCGCTGCAAGCGAAGGCGCGCGCGCAGCTGCAGCGACTGGGCGTCGAGGTGGTGACCGGCACGCCGGTGGCCGCCATCGACGGCGAGGGGTACCACCTCGGCAGCGGAGTCGGCACGCAGCGCCAGGCGTGCCGCACGGTCCTGTGGGCCGCGGGCGTGGCGGCTTCACCGCTAGGCCGCATGCTTGCCGGCAAGGTGAGCGCATCGGCGAGCGCGCCGGAAACAGAGCCGACAACCGCCGGCGCGATCGAGCTGGACCGTGCCGGGCGCGTGAAGGTGCTGCCCGACCTCAGCGTGCCCGGCCACGCCGAGGTCTTCGTCGCCGGTGACCTCGCCGCCGTCGCGCAAGCCGACGGGCGCCCGGTGCCGGGCATCGCGCCGGCCGCCAAGCAGATGGGGCGCCACGTGGCGCGGGTACTGCGCGCGCGGCTGGCGGGGCGGCCTGCGCCAGCGCCGTTCCGCTACCGCGACGACGGCAACCTCGCCACCATCGGCCGCATGGCCGCCGTGGTGGACCTGCGCGGGCTGCGCCTGTCGGGCCTGGTGGCATGGTGGTTCTGGCTCGCCGCGCACGTGTTCTTCCTGATCGGCTTTCGCAACCGGCTCATCGTGCTGGTCAACTGGGCGTGGGCCTACTGGACCTACCAGCGGCACGCGCGCATCGTGCATGGCGGCGAGGCGAATGTTGCCGGTGGCACGACGGCGCCGACGGCGAAGCAGCCGGACTAGCCCCATTGCCCGGTGCGAAGCGCGCGGTGTAACGTGAACGCGTCGCCTGCGGGCCCCCTCCAACAACTCCTGCCATGTCCGCCATGCCTGTCCTCGCCACCACCCGCCGCCTCCTGGCCGGCGCCGCGCTCGCCGCGCTGCTTCCCGCTGCGTTGCTCGCGAGCCTGCCCGCGCGCGCGGCCGAGACGGTCAATGTCTATTCGATCTGGCCCGAGAACTGGGCGCGCCCGATGTTCGAGGAGTTCGAGCGCGCCACCGGCATCAAGGTCAACTTCGTGCGCTTCTCGTCGGGCGAGGCGCTGGCGCGCGTCATCGCCGAGAAGGGCAACCCGAAGGTCGACGTGCTGTTCGGCGGCCCGGTCGAGACGCACGCCGCCGGCATCGCCGAAGGCGTGTTCGAGCCCTACAAGCCGCCGTCGTTCGCGAAGCTGCAGCCGCGCTTTCGCCACGCCGAAGGGCAGTGGGTGGCGATCGCCGACGACCCGCTGGTCTTCATGACCAACAACAAGTTCCTCGCCGACAACAAGCTGAAGCCGCCGGCGAGCTGGGCCGACCTGCTGGCGCCGGCCTACAAGAACATGCTGCAGATGGCCGACGCGCGCACCTCGGGCACCGCGGTGACGCGCATCTTCTCGGTGCTCGAGGTGAACGGCCGCGACGAGGCCCGGGCCTTCGACTACATGAAGAAGCTGCGTCCCAACGTGCAGCTGTACACCAAGAGCGGTGGCGGCGGCACGCTGCCGGTGGGCCTGGGCCAGGCCGGCGGCGGCATCTTCTTCATCGTCGACGCGCTCGACACCAAGGCCAAGGGCTATGACGTGTCGATCAGCTTCCCGAAGGAAGGCATCGGCACCGCCGCCGAGGCGATCGCGCTGATCAAGGGCGCGAAGAACCCGGCCACGGCGAAGAAGCTGATCGACTGGGCTACGTCGCCGGCGATGCAGGGCCTCTTCGCCAAGCACAAGATCAACTTCCTGCCCGCGCACCCCGACGTGCAGCCCGAGGCAAGCCTCGCCGCAGTCCTGAAGGACGCGAAGATCTTCCCGATCGACGCCGACTACGCCGGCGCCAACCGCAAGCGCATCGTCGAGCGCTGGATCGCCGAGGTGCTGAACCCCTGACCCCCTGATCACGGCGCGGCGTGCCCGCCCCCGCCCTCCCGGTTCCCGTCGCAGCCTCGTCGCCACCGGCGGCCACCCGGCGCGACCCGCTCGTCGCCGCCACGGCGCTGGTGCTGTGGCTGTTGCTGGCGTTGTTCGTCGTCTACCCGCTGGCGATGATGCTCGGGCGGGTGTTCATCCAGCAAGGCCAGTTCACGGTGGCGGGCCTGTGGACGCTGCTGGTCGACAAGCACCAGCTGCGCGCCTTCGGCAACAGCCTGCTGCTGGCGACGCTGGTGGGGCTGATCGGCACCGCGATGGGCTTCGTCTTCGCCTTCACCGCGGCGCGCGCGCAGCTGCCGCCCTGGCTGCAGCGGGCCATCGACGTGAGCGTGCTGCTGCCGCTGGTGTCGCCGCCGTTCACCACGGCGATCGCCATCATCTTCTCGTTCGGCCCGCGCGGGCTGATCACGCACGACCTGCTCGGCTTGAAAGGCGTCACCGTCTACGGCCTGACGAGCACCATGCTGTCGGAAGCGGTGACGTACTTCCCGATCGCCTACCTGACGCTCAAGCCGATCCTGGCCGGCATCGACAGCAACATCGAGGGCATGGCGCTGTCGCTGGGCGCGACGCGCTGGCGCGTCTTTCGCACGGTCACGCTGCCGCTGGCGATTCCGGGGCTGGCCAATGCCTTCCTGCTGCTGTTCGCGGCGTCGCTGGCCGACTTCGCCACGCCGCTGATCCTGGCGGGCAACCAGTTCCAGGTGCTGCCGACGCAGGCGTACCTGCAGATCACGGGTCTGTTCGACCTGCGCGGCGGCGCGGCGCTGTCGTTCATCCTGCTGGTGCCGGCGCTGGCGGTGTTCCTGCTGCAGCGGCATTGGGTGGCGCGCCGGCACTACGTCACCGTCACCGGCAAGGGCGCCGGACAGACGCCGTTCGACAGCGTGTCGCCCGCGATGCGCGCGGCGCTGGTGGCGCTGTGCGTGCTGATCACGGCGGCCATCGCCTGGTTCTACGCGCTGCTGCTGTACGCGTCGCTGGTGGTGGCGCTGGGCGCGAACCACGCGCTGACGCTGCAGCACTACCACGTGATCTTCACCGAAGGCCTGAAGGCGACGCGCGACACGCTCATCATCGCGGGTCTGGCGATGCCGCTCGGCGGCCTGTACGGCGTGCTGGTGGGCTACCTGGTGGCGCGCAAGCGCTTCATCGGACAGCGCTCGATGGAACTGGTCTCGATGGCCAACTACGCGCTGCCGGGCACCATCGTCGGCATCGCCTACCTGATCGCCTTCAACGAAGCGCCGCTCGAACTCACCGGCACGGCGCTGCTGATCGTCGCCTGCTACGTCTTCCGCTACGGGCCCACCGGCATCCGCGCCACGGTGGCGCTGTTGTCCCAGATCGACAAGAGCCTGGAAGAAGCTTCGGCGAGCCTGGGCGCCGGCAGCGGCACGACGTTTCGCCGCATCACGCTGCCGCTGATCGTGCCGGCCTTCTTCGCGGGGCTGGGCGTGGTGTTCATCCGCTCGATGACGGCGATCAGCGCGACGATCTTCCTCGTCTCGATGTCGTGGACGCTGATCACGGTGAAGATCCTCGAGAACATCACCGAACTCTCGCTCGGCCCCGCGGCGGCGTTCTCGGTGCTGGTGTGCGTGATCGTCTTCGTCGTCATCGGGCTCATCGCTCGCGCGCTGCGCTGGGTGAAGGCGCCGGGCTCGGCGTCGGTGACGAACATCCTCGGAGGCTGAGTGGCGCAGGCAAGATCGGCGACCCAGGGCGTGGCGGTCGAAGGGCTCGCCAAGCGCTATCTGCACCGCGTCAAGGGCGAGGTCTGGGCGGCGCGCGACGTGACGCTCGACGTGCAGCCGGGCGAGTTCCTCACGCTGCTCGGTCCCTCGGGCTGCGGCAAGACGACGACGCTGCGCATGGTGGCCGGCTTCGAGGCGCCCGACGCGGGCCGCGTGCGTTTCGGCGGCCGCGACGTGACCTCGCTGCCGGCCAACGAGCGCGACATCGGCTTCGTGTTCCAGAACTACGCGCTGTTCCCGCACCTGACGATCTTCGAGAACGTCGCCTACGGCCTGCGCGTGCGCGGCCGCAGCGACGACGAGATCCGCCGCGCCGTGGGCGACGTGCTGGCGCTGGTGGGGCTGGCCGGCTACGAGCCGCAGTTCAGCGCCCAGCTCTCGGGGGGCGAGCAGCAGCGCGTGGCGCTGGCGCGCGCCATCGTCATCCAGCCCGGCGTGCTGCTGTTCGACGAGCCGCTGTCGAACCTGGACGCGCGGCTGCGCGTGCAGATGCGGCACGAGATCCGCTCGCTGCAGCGGCGGCTGGGCATCACGACGATCTATGTCACGCACGACCAGGAGGAGGCGATGGCGGTGTCCGACCGCATCGTCGTGATGAACCAGGGCCGCGTGGTGCAGGTCGGCAGCGCCGAGGATCTCTACCTGCGGCCGGCGACGGCGTTCGTGGCACGCTTCATCGGGCGCATCAACGCGCTGGAGGCGCGCGTCGAGTCGGTGGCCGGCGGCATCGCTGAGGTGTCGGTGCTCGGCCGGCGGCTGGCCGTGCCGCTCGCATCCGCGCCGGCCGGGCTGACGGCGGGGCGCGAGGTGCAGCTGATGATCCGCCCCGAGGCCCTGCGCGTGGCGGCGGCCGACGACCCCGCCGCGTGGCCGGCCACGGTGACGGCCAGCACGTTCCTCGGCGAGAAGGTCGAGCTGCACCTGCTGTGCGCAGGCCAGCCGATGCTGGCCGTGCGCCCTGGCGGGCCCGGCGCCGCGCTGCCCGAAGGGCAGGCGGTGGGGCTGGGTGTCGATCCGGCTGCGGTGCTGCTGCTGCCGCGCGAGGAGGGGCGATGAAGCGGCGTGGCTGGCTGCACGCTGCCGCGCTGGCCGCGCTGCACGCCGCGGCGCTCGCTGCTGCCATGGTCGCCGGCCTCGGCGCCGCGCCGCGGCAAGCCGGGGCCGCCCCGCGCGAAGTGCACGGCGCCCACGACGCCTGGGCCGGGCCAAGCCTGGCGCTGGCCTGGGGGGTGCTGCGCGGGCGCGACGAAGCGACCACGCGGGTCGTCATCCGCATCGAAGCCGACCCGCAGCGCCACGCGCGCGTCACCGCGACCGGACGCGACCCCTTCGGCGGCGGCACGGTCACGCTGCCGGTGCAGCGCGGCGCCGACGGCGCGCTGACGATCGACGTGCCGCGCAGCCACTTCGCCGACCACCCGCGAACCGAGCTTCGCTTTCACGCACCGGGCGCGAGCGGCGCGGCCGACGCGGACCCGGCGCTCCTCGTGTACTTCCAGGGCGTGCCCGACACGACACCGGAGTCGACGAGCATGGCGCAGCTCGAAGCCGACCTGCGCGCGCGCATCGCGCGCGCCCGCGCGCAGGTGCCTCCGCCTCCCGCGCGGTGAGCCGAGCGACGCCGCGGCGACCGGCCCGCCGCGACCAGCGCCGCGCGCGGCCGCGGGTCGCGAGCCCCGGCGTGCAGCCGCGGCCGCGTCAGCGCGGCGGTGAACCGGCGGCCGTCCGCGTGCTGCGGCCGAACACCGCCGCCCCGGCGAAGCGAGCGCGCGCGCCCAGCCGCTCTTCGATGCGCAGCGCTTGGTTCCACTTCGCCATGCGTTCGCTGCGCGCGAACGAGCCGACCTTGAGCTGCCCCACGCCCCAGCCGATGGCGAGGTCGACGATCGTCGTGTCCTCGCTCTCGCCCGAACGCGCCGAGACGATGCCGGCATAGCCGAGCGCGCGCGCCGCCTGCCAGCAGGCCAGCGTCTCGCTGAGCGTGCCGCGCTGGTTGGGTTTCAGCAGCACGGTGTTGGCGGCGCCGCACGCGGCAGCGGCACCAACGAGGGCGGCGTCCGAGACGAGCAGGTCGTCGCCGACCACCTGGAGGCGCGAGCCGACCGCGCGCGTGAAGCGGGCGAAGCCTTCGAGGTCGTCCTCGGCCAGCGGGTCTTCGATGCTGGCGATGGGATAGCGCTCGCACCAGCGCAGCAGCAGCTCGATGAGGCCGTCGCTGTCGAGTTCGCGCCCGTCGAGGCCGAGGCGGTAGCGGCCGCGCGCGCCGAATTCGCTGGCCGCCACGTCGAGCGCGATCGCCACTTCGGCGCCGGGGGCGAAGCCGGCCCGCTCGATGGCCGCCACGAGCGCGGCGAGCGCTTCCTCGTTGCTGGCGAAGTCGGGCCAGTGGCCGCCTTCATCGGCGACGCCGTGGCGCGCGCCGCGTTCGGCCAGCGTCTCGCCGGCGGCGCGGTACACCTCCGCGGTCCATTCGAGCGCCTCGGCGAAGCTGCGCGCGCCGGGGCACACGACCATGAAGTCCTGGATGTCGACGCGCCGCGCAGCGTGCGCGCCGCCGCCGAAGATCTGGATCTGCGGCATCGGCAGCAGGGCCTGCGGCTGTGTCGGCGACGGCCGCTGCGCCGCTCCCGCCGGCGCTGACGCCGCGTGGCCTTCGGCGAGCAACACCTCGTACAGCGGCCGCCCCTGCGCCGCCGCCGCTGCATGCGCCACCGCCATCGAGACCGCGAGCGTCGCGTTGGCGCCCAGGCGCTGCTTGTTCGGCGTGCCGTCGAGCGCGACGAGGCGCGCGTCGATCGCGGCTTGGTCGGCCGCATCCATGCCCGCCAGCGCGGCCGCGATCTCGCCGCAGACCCGGTCGATCGCCGAGCGCACGTCCAGGCCGCCGAAGCGGGCGCCGCCGTCGCGCAGTTCGAGCGCTTCGCGCCGGCCCTTGCTGGCGCCGGCCGGCACGATGGCGCGACCGATGGCGCCGCCTTGCAGGTGCACCTCGGCTTCGACGGTGGGGCGGCCGCGGCTGTCCCAGACGCGGCGGGCCAAGAGGCGCTCGATGAGCGTGCTGGCGACATTCATCGGCGATCCGCCTCCTCCAGTTCCCGCTGCCACGCCGCTTGCACTTCGGCCAGCGTCGGCCGTGCGTTCAGCAGCAGAGGCTGCGCGGCGCGGCGCACGGTGTCGCGTTGCGCCGGCTCGGTGAGGTATTCGACCGGCGACTTGCCGTCGACGCGTGCCAGCAGCAGGCCGGGCAGCAGCGCGGCAGCGCGCCGTTCGAGTTGCGTTGCGTCTTCCCAATCGACGCCGGCGAGATACCCGGCTGCCAGCGCGTCGAAGCAGGCCGCGAAGGCGGCGCGCGCCGCCGGCACCCACAGTGCCTTCAACAGCAGATGGTTGAGGCAGAACGCGAGATCGAAGGCCGGGTCGCCCCACCAGGCGCACTCGGCGTCGAGCAGCACCGGGCCACGCGATGGCCTCTCGTGCATGGCAGCCGCGGTGGGCGGGGTGGGCGCGGCAGGCGTTGTGGCCGTCGTGGCCGCGCTGGGCGTGGTGGGCGCACGGCGCTGCACGAGGATGTTCTTCGGGCTCACGTCCCCGTGGACCAGCGCGCGCTTGTGCGAACGCGTCTGCTCGACCAGCGCGCGCAGCGCCGGTGCCAGGCCGGCGTGCTTCTGCGCAGTCGCGAGCAGATAGGGTGCGAGGCGGATCTCGAAGAAGATGCGGTCGGTGTCGAACTGCGGCGCCAGTTCGGCCGCACGCGCTGCGGAATGCGCGTGGATGCGCACGAGCGTGCGCCCCACGGCCCGCGCCGTCGCCGCGTCGGCGCGCCCGTGCCGCAGCTCGTCCTTCCACAGCCGCCAGCCGGCGCCGCCGGCGGCGGCTTCGCTTTCCCCGCCGACCGGCAGCCACTCCATCACCAGGACGCCCAGCGCCGCGTGCTGGCCCAGCACGCGCGGCGCGCAACCGGGCACCGCCTGGCCGGCCACGCGCATCCAGCGCGCTTCGAACGCGTTGCGTTCGATCGGCGCACGCCAGTCTGCGGCCACGCGCAGCTGGGGCAAGGCGCGCTTGGCGGCAAGCGGGCCGCCGGCGGTGTCGATGCGCCAGATGTCGGAAGAAACGCCGCCGGCCAGCGGCACACCCGCGGGCACTTCGCCGGGCGCCAGCAAGTGCAACTCGCGCAAGGCCTGCACGAATTCGGCGGGCAGCACCTGCGCCTGCGTCGCGGCGAGCGTTGACGCCATCGCCTTCGTCGCGCCCGCACCACCGTGCATCGTTGCTACGCCTGGGGCGGCGCTGCCGAAGGCGCGGCGCCGCCGGCCGGGCGCGCCCGTGCCGCCTCGCCCAGCTTGACCAGCGCGTGCAGCGCCTGGTTGGCCGGGGTGGACACGCCCAGCGCCGCGCCGCGCCGGGCGACGTAGCCGTTCAGGTGGTCGATCTCGCTCGGCTTGCCGCGCGCCAGGTCTTGCGCTGTCGACGAGAACTGCTGCGGCATCGCCGGGGCGATGCGCTCCATCGCCTGCAGCGCCTCGGCCAGCGGCAGCCGGCGCCCTTCGGCCGCGGCCACCGCCACCACCTCCTCGACGACAGCGCGCTGCAAGGCGCGGATCTCGGGCAGCTCGACGATGCGGCCGTACGGCAACTGCGCCAGCGCCGAGATGGCGTTGTAGGCGCAGTTGACCATCAGCTTGCTCCAGAGCTCGTCGAGCACCGTCGCCGAGACGCGCACCGGCACGCCGGCCGCGGCGAAGAAGCCGGCCAGCGCCTGCAGCCGCGCGGCGTGGCGTGCATCGGCGGCATCGGCCGCGGTGAGCGGGCCGATGACGAGGTCGCCGCGGCCGAAGTGCTGCACGACGCCGGGCGCGGGCATCGCGGTGGCCACGTACACCACCGCCGGCACCACCGCGCGGCCGCCGCCATGCACATGGCGCGCGATCGTCTCGGCGTTGTCGACGCCGTTCTGCAGGCTCAGCACGAGCGCGCCTTCGGCCAGGAGCGGCGCCAGCTCGCGTGCCACCGCTTCGGTGTCGGGCGACTTGACGCAGAAGAGCACGAGGTCGGCGCCACGGACGGCGGCCAGCTCGCTGCTGGCGTCCACTCGCACCGTCTGGACGCCGCCACCGGCGGCGGGCGCCATGTGCAGCTGCAGCCCGCGCTCGCGCACGGCCTGCACGTGCGCCGGCCGGCCGATGAGCGTGACCGCGTGGCCGGCGCGCGCCAGCATCGCGCCGAAGAAGTTGCCCACGGCGCCGGCACCGACCACAGCGATGCGGCCGAAGGTTTCGTTGCTCGCGTTCATCGTCTGGGCACCCCGTCAGCGCTCGCCGGCATTCGTGGGCGGCTGCGGCGGCAGGTCGGCCAGGTGGGCGGCGTCGCCCCAGGTCTCGATGACCAGCGTGCCGCCATCGGCGCCGCCTTTCCAATGCAGCCGATTGAGCCCCGTGTTGGGGATCTCGCAGGTGCGCAGGCCGGCGATCGGCAGGCCGTGCGCGGTGCGCCACAGCATGTCGAGCACGCCACCGTGCGTGACGACGGCGACGCGCCGGCCCGCATGCGCTGCGGCGAGCTCGCGCACCGCCGCCAGCACGCGGGCGTGGAACTGGGCCAGGCTCTCGCCGCCGCCGGGCAGCGCGAAGTCGCCGCGGTGCTCGAGCCAGCGTTGCCACAGGTCGGCGTACTGCGCCTTGATCGTCGGCACGTCCAGCCCTTCGAGGACACCGAAATGCTGCTCGCGAAAGCCCGGATGCAGCAGCGGCACCTGCCGCCACGGTTCGCCGACGGCCCGCGCCGTTTCGCGCGCGCGCTGCAGGTCGCTGGCGACGAGCACGTCGTGCGGGTCGGCCGCCAACCGCGCCGCCACGCGCGCTGCCTGCTGCTCGCCCACGGCGTTCAGCGGCACATCGATCTGGCCCTGGAAACGCTGTTGCCGGTTCCAGTCGGTCTCGCCGTGGCGGATGAAGAGCAGTTCGGTCATTGCCGGCGAGCATAGCGGGGCGCGGGCGCGCACCGAAGGCGGGCCCCGGCCAAGGCGCCGCCGCCAGCGGGCATCATGCGCGCCATGTCCGACACGACCCTTCCCGGCGCCGCCGCGGCTGCTGCCGCGGGCGCGCCACCGCAGCCCACCCTCGTCTTCCTGCCCGGCCTGGCCAACGACGCCGAGGTGTGGGCCGACGTCCGCGCCGAGATGCGCCGCATCGCGCCGCCGGCGCTCGCGCCGCTGCTCGACCAGGCGCGCGTCGCCGACGTGCACGCCCGCCACGCCACGCTGCCGCAGATGGCTGCGGCGCTGCTGGCCGAGACGAGCGGGCCGCTCGTGCTGGTGGGGCACTCGATGGGCGGCATGGTGGCGCAGCAGGTCATGCGCCAGGGCCCCGGGCGCGTGGTGGCGGCGGCCTTGCTCGGCACCACGGCGAGGCCGGACACGCCGCAGCTCGTCGCCCTGCGCAGCGAAGCATGCGAGCTCTTTGCCGCCGGCCGCATGGACGACGTGCTGCGCGCCAACGTGCTGTTCGCCTTCCACCCCGACAACAGCGCCGACGAGGCGCTGGTGGCGCGCTACCTCGCCATCGTGCAGCGCGCCGGCGCCGCCCAGCTCATCGCGCAGAACCGCGCCGTGATGGCGCGCGACGACGGCCGGCCGTTTCTCCCCGCCATCGACCCCCGGCGCTGCCCAGTGCTCGTGCTGTGCGGCGAGGCCGACGCATTGACGACGCCCGAAGTCGCGCGCGAGATCGCCGAAGCGGTGCCAGGCGCGCGGTTCGAGGTGCTGCCGCGTTGCGGGCACATGCTCACGCTCGAGCAGCCGGCGCTGGTCGCCGAGCGGCTCACCGCTTGGCTGGTGCCGCTCGTGCCGGCGGCGTAGGCGGGCCGCTGCCGGGGCCGCGCGCGTCGCCCGGCTCAGCGCACGCTCAGCTCGCGGTGCAGCCAGGCACGCGCCGCGGCCCAGTCGCGCTTGACCGTGGCCAGCGAGACCTCCAGCGCCTCGGCCACCTCTTCGTTCTCGAGGCCGCCGAAAAAACGCAGCTCGACGACCTTGGCCGCCCTGGCATCGATCGTCTCGAAGGCGAGCAGCGACTCGTGCACGGCGACGATGTCGCGGTCGAGCGCAACGCCGACCTCGGCCAGGCCGGAAAGCGTCACCGGCACCCGCTCGGCATCGCGCTTGGCCGCACGGCGCGCCAGTTCGTGGTTGACGAGGATGCGCCGCATCATGGTGCTCGCCACGGCGAGGAAGTGGCCGCGGTTGCGCCACTGCGTGCGGCTTTGCTCGGCGAGGCGCAGCTCGACCCCCGGCTGGCCGCCGAGGTGCGCTCGCTGCTCGAGCACCACGAGGCCGGCGCCGGGCTGAGCGTGGGCGCCCTGGCAACGCCGGCGGGGCTTGCGCCGGCGCCGCCGGGCGACGACACCGTGGTCGAGTCGCGCCAGGGCCAGCGCCTGGGCCCGTGGCGCATCACCTCGCTGCTCGGGCGCGGCGGCATGGGCGACGTGTGGCTGGCCGAGCGCGCCGACCACGCCTTCGAGGGCCAGGCGGCGATCAAGGTGCTCCGGCGCGGCATGGATTCGGACAGCGTGCTGGCGCGCTTCGCGTTGGAGCAGCGCTCGCTGGCGCGCCTCGCGCACCCGCACATCGCGCGCCTGCTCGACGCCGGGCGCAGCGCCGACGGGCTACCCTATTTCGTGATGGAGCGTGTCTCGGGCCGCCCAATCCACGAGGCCTGCGCCGGCCTGCCGCTGGCCGAGCGGCTGCGCCTGTTCCTGCAGCTCACCGATGCGGTGGCACACGCGCACCGCAACCTGCTCGTGCACCGCGATCTGAAGCCGGGCAACGTGATGGTCGACGACGAAGGCCAGGTGAAGCTGCTCGACTTCGGCATCGCCAAGGCGCTGGACCCGGCACCGGAGACGGGCAGCGACGGCGCCACCGCCGACCTCACCCTCGCCGGCGAGCGCCCCTTCACGCCGCACTACGCGAGCCCTGAGCAGGTGAGCGGCGACCCGATCACCACCGCCACCGACATCTACAGCCTGGGCGTGCTGCTGTACGTGCTGCTCACCGGCCAACGCCCCACCGGGCGCGGCGCCACCACGCCGGCCGCGGTGGCGCGCTGCGTCCTCGAGGAACGGCCGACGAAGCCGAGCGAACTTGCGCCGCCGCCGGCCGAGCCCGCTTCGTGGCCGCTGGCGCGCCGCAAGCTGCGCGGCGACCTCGACACGATCGCGCTGAAGGCGCTCGCCAAGGAGCCGGGCCAGCGTTACGCGAGCGTCGACGCGCTGGCCGCCGACCTGCGTGCGCACCTGGCCGGCGAGCCGATCAGCGCTCGCCCGGCCACTTGGCACTACGTGCTCGGCCGGCTCGTCGCGCGCCGGCCCGTCGCCGCGGCGGCGGCGCTGCTCGGCAGCCTGACCGTGCTGCTGGCGCTCGCCACCGCGTTGTGGCAGGCCGATCGGGCCGAGCGGGCGCGGGCCACGGCCGAGCGCCGCTTTTCGCAGGTGCGCCAGCTCGCCCGCGACCTGATCTTCCGCCACCACGACCGGGTGGCGGCGCTGGCCGGCTCGACCGCCGTGCGCGAAGCGATGCTCGCCGACGCGGTGCGCTTTCTCGACGGGCTGCGCGGCGAGGGCGGCGAGCGCGCGAACCCGGCGCTGGCGCGCGAGGTCGCCGAGGGCTACTTCAGGGTGGCGGTGCTGCTGGGCGAGCAGCATTCGCCGAGCCAGGAACGGCTGCACGAGGCCGCGCAGCATCTGCAGCGCGCGCTCGACCTGCAGCCGGACTACGTGAACGACCCGGGCATCGACCCCGCCGGCCTGTTCGGCGCCGCCGACATGTGGCTGGCGCGCACCAGCCTCGAGCTGCGCGCGGCGCGCTTGCCCCAGGCGCTCGGCGCCTTGCAGCAGGCGCGCGCGCTCACCGATCGCGGCGTGACCGCGCATGCGGCCGGCGCCCCGGCGCGGGACGCCGCCAGCGCAACCGCCGTAGCGGCGGCCGGCCGGCTGCAAGGCCTGTCGCGCCTGGCGACGGTGGAGGGCCGGCTCGGCCAGCTGCTGGGCGGCTCGCCGATCGGCGCGAACCTCGGACGCACGCAGGAGGCCGAGCCGCACCTGCGCCGATCGCTGGAGCTGATGCAGACGCTTGTCGCCGAGCAGCCCGGCACGGCGGAGTGGATGCACCAGTCGGCCTGGGCGCACCAGAACCTGGTGAGCCTGCTCGTGCTGACCGGGCGCGCCGGCGAGGCACTGCCGCTCGCCGAAGCGATGATCGTGCTGCGCGACGAAGCGGCGCGCCTCGTGCCGGACAACGCGCACTTCAGGCACCAGCGCGGCAGCGTGCGCGCCAGCCAGGCGGTGGTGTTGTCGGAGTTGGGGCGCCATCGCGAGGCGTTGCTGGTGCAGCACGAGGTGCTGTCGCTGATGCAAACGACGGCCACCGCCGACGCCGCCAACCGCAGTGCCGTGCGCGACGCGGTGCTGAGCCGCCTGGCGGCGGGCCGCATCCACGCGATGGCCGGCGACGCGGCGGCGGCGCGCCCGCTGCTGCAGTCCACGCTCGACGCCTTGCCCGCCACCGCCGAGATGGCCGCGGGCAGCGACTTCTACCTCGCGCGCATGCGCTCGGAGGCGCTGTTGTGGCTGGCGCGCGCCCTGCCGAGAGCCGAAGCCGGCCGCGCGCGCGATCTGGCCGGCGAGGTGCGCCGGCTCATGGCCGGCAGCGACGACAACGCGGCCCGCCGCTGGACGCTGGCGCTGGCGTTGGGCGAGCAGGCGCGCGCCGCCGGCGACCTCGGCCAGAAGGAAGAAGCGGCGGCCCTGGCGCGCCAGGCGCTGGCCGAGTGGGCCGCTGCGGCCGGCGGCGGCGCGCCGGCGCAATACCGCCGCTGGCAGCAGCGCGACGAGGTGCTGGCGCGCGCGCTGAGCGATGTTGCGCGCCTCAGCGCTGCTCCCGCGTCACCACCCGCACCGCGACCACGAAGTCGGCCTCCAGCGCCTGCGCCGACTGCACGGCGATGAAGTAGCGCCGGCCGGGCGCCAGGTCGACGAGGCCGGCGACCTCGTCGTCGCGCTCGCCGTTGGCCGGCAGCGCGATCGAAGGGCTCGACTCGAGCGCGTTGTCGGCCACGTCGACGAACAGCGAGGCGAGCGGCCTGAAGCCGCGGCCGCGCACGAGCAACAGCACCCGCGTGGGCTGCGCCAGCGCGGCGGTGTCGATGCGCCACAGGCTCGTCGTGCCGCTGACGGTTTCGCTGCGCGAGTACTCGTTGCGCAGATTCATCTCCTGGCCGCTGGAGCACACTTGGCGCGTGGTCACCGTGCCGCTGCCGCGGCCGCTGCTCTCCGACCAGCAGGTGCGGTAGCTGCGCCCGGGGGTCGTCGTCGAGCGCACGCGCAGTTGCGAGTCGACCCGCCGGTTGAGCGAGCCGACTGCCGCCTGGCCGACCGCGATCTCGTGCATCGGCTTGCCCTGCACGGCTTCGACGATGGTTTCGCAGCCGCTCGCGAGGCCGAGCGCCGCCGCGGCGGCCGCCCAGCGCAAGGCGCGACGTGCGGCGCTGGCCCAGAGGGCGCGCACGGCCGCCTCAGTTCGCGTTCTCGACCTTCAGCGAATAGCTGCCGGCCTTGCCGCCCTCGCTCAGCACCGCGATGAGCGGGCCACCGATCGTTTCGCGCGCCCGCTTCTCCTGCCGCCAGCTGATGCTGGCGACCTGGGCGCCGCCGACCTCGTTGGCCTCGCCGACGCCGACGACGTAGTAGGCCGCCTTCACCTGCGGGCCGGGTGATTCGGCCAGGCGCTCCAGCACCAGCACGCGCGGCTTGAACTCCGACGAGGACACGGTCACCTTGGCCGAGAGATTGACGCGGAAGCCGAGCGCCGAGCCGGTGACGGTCGAGCGCTGCCACAGATCGCCCACCGGCGCGGCGCGGTTGTCGTCGGCCGGGCCGCCCGCCTGCACGACCAGCATCTGGTCGCTCTGGCCGCCGGGCACGAACTTCATCTGCACCATGCGTCCGCCGACGGACTTGTTGGTCGCCAGCAGCGTCGCCGCCTTCGACTCGTTGCCGATCGCCGGCAGCATCGAGTCGATGATGGAAACGTCGTACCCGCCACCGCCACCACCGCCGCCGGGGCCCCCAGCGCAGGCGGCAAGGCCGGCCGCGGCAAGCGCGGTGAGCAACAGCGAACGGCGGCGGCGCGACGGGCCAGCGGCGTGGCCGCTTGGAAGGGGGGATGACATGGGCAGATTCCTTTCCTGAGCGAAGGTGCAGCCGAGCGGGGCGCAAGGGCCGCGGCGGCTCCTTGCTCCTCGAATGGCCTACGCAGGAAAGGATCGCCGGAAGGCTCATGGCCTCGAGGCGCGGCCCGCGCGATGGCCGCCCGGCGGCCGCTTCGGCGGGGCGGGCCGGCGCGGCGCACGCCCGGCACCCGGCCGGGTCCTCGCGGGCCCGGCCCTGTCGCTTCAGCGCGCGTGCCGCCTTCTCGCCTTCACCGCCGCCGCCAGCTCGCGCAGCACTTCGACCGAATCGTCCCAGCCGATGCAGGCGTCGGTGATGCTCTTGCCGTATTCGAGCCTGGCCGGGTCGTCCTTGCCGGGGCTGAACTTCTGCGCCCCGGCGTGCAGGTGGCTCTCGACCATGACGCCGAAGATGCAGCGCGTGCCCGCCGCGAGCTGCGCGCCGACGTCGCGCACGACGTCGATCTGGCGCTGATGCTGCTTCTCGCTGTTGGCGTGGCTGGCGTCGATCATCAGCCGGCATTCGAGCCTGGCGGCGCGGATCTCCTCGCACGCCGCAGCGACGGCCTGCGCGTCGTAGTTGGGCTTGCGGCCGCCGCGCAGGATGATGTGGCAGTCCTTGTTGCCCTTGGTCGAGACGATGGCCACCTGGCCGTTCTTGTGCACCGAGAGGAAGTGGTGCGGGCGCGCCGCGGCCTGGATGGCGTCGATGGCGATCTTGATGTTGCCGTCGGTGCCGTTCTTGAAGCCGATCGGCGCCGACAGGCCCGAGGCCAGTTCGCGGTGCACCTGGCTCTCGGTGGTGCGCGCGCCGATGGCGCCCCAGGCGATGAGGTCGCCCAGGTACTGCGGGCTGATCACGTCGAGGAACTCGCTGCCGGCGGGCATGCCCAGGCGGTTGATGTCCACGAGCAGCTGGCGCGCGATGCGCAGCCCCTCCTGGATGCGGTAGCTCTCGTCGAGGTAGGGGTCGTTGATGAGGCCCTTCCAGCCGACCGTGGTGCGCGGCTTCTCGAAGTACACGCGCATCACCACTTCCAGCTCGCCGGCGTGGCGCTCGCGCTCGGCCTTGAGCCGGCGCGCGTACTCGATCGCCGCGGCGGGGTCGTGGATCGAGCAGGGGCCGATGACCACGAGCAGCCGGTCGTCCTCGCGGTTGATGATGCGGCGCACGCTGCCGCGCGTGGCGGCGATCTGCGCTTCCAGCGGCGTGCCGGCGATCGGGAAGAAGCGGATGAGGTGCTCGGGCGGCGGCAGCGGCATGACGGCCTCGATGCGTTGATCGTCGGTCTGGCTGGTTCTCTCGCTTTGCGACAGAAGCTCGTCCGAATAGCTCGTGCTCTTGGCGTTCATGGCGGCTGCTCGTGGGGTGGGTTGCTCGGGGTGTGACTCTCGCGCGGCCAAGAAAAAACCGCCGGGGTTGCCGGCGGTTCTTCTGGGTGCGCTGCGTTCGGTTCTACTTCGACGCTTGTGCCTCTCCAGCCGCCGTAAGGGGCGAGAACCAAAAGTACGCAAAGTAGAACGAAGCGGCGAAGCGCATGGGCGCGAATGTAGCACGGCTCGTGGCGGCTGCGGCCGGCTGGCGGGTGGCGGGTGGCGGGTGGCCGGTTCAGTACGTGCCGGCGTCGAAGCCTTGCGCCTTCAACGCCGCCACGAGCGCGGCCACGTGCTCGCGGTTGCGCGTCTGCACGACGAGTTCGACCTCGACGTTCTGCGCCGACAGCGTCGAGAAGGCGCGCTGGTGGTGCACCTCGTCGATGTTGGCGCCGGCCTCGGCGACGATGGCGGTGATGCGCGCCAGGACGCCCGGCGTGTCGCGCGCGCCGACGCGGATGCGCGCCAGGCGGCCGGCGCGCACCATGCCGCGCTCGATGATCGCCGCCAGCAGCAGCGGGTCGATGTTGCCGCCGCACAGCACCAGGCCGACGTTGCGCCCGGCGTAGCGCTGCGGCTCCTTCAGCAGCGCCGCCAGCCCGGCGGCGCCGGCCCCTTCGACGAGGGTCTTCTCGATCTCCAGCAGCATCACCAGCGCCTGCTCGATGTCGCCTTCGTCGACGAGCACGAGGTCGTCGACGAGCGCGCGCACCATCGCCTGCGTGATGGCGCCCGGCTGGCCGACGGCGATGCCCTCGGCGATGGTGCTCGTGCCTTGCGGGTGCTGCGTGCCCTTGACGGCGTTGACCATCGCCGGGAAGCGCACCGTCTGCACGCCGACGATGCGCACGGTGGGCTTCAGATGCCGCACGACGGTGGCGATGCCGCTGATGAGACCGCCGCCGCCGACCGCGACGACCAGCGTGTCGAGCGCGGGCTGCGCGCGCAGCATCTCCAGCGCGATGGTGCCCTGGCCGGCGATGACTGCGGCGTCGTCGAACGGGTGCACGAAGGTCAGGCCCTGCTCGGCGGCGATGGCGAGCGCGCGCTCGCGCGCCGCGTCGAAGGTGTCGCCGTGCAACACCACCTCGGCACCGAAGCCGCGGGTGCGTTCCACCTTCACCGTGGGCGTGTGCTGCGGCATCACGATCACGGCGCGCAGCTGCAGCCGCTGCGCATGGTGCGCCACGCCTTGCGCGTGGTTGCCGGCCGAGGCGGCGATGACGCCCTTGATCGGCTGGCCGCTCTCGACGAGCGTGGCCAGCTTGTTCAGCGCCCCGCGCTCCTTGAACGACGCGGTGAACTGCAGGTTCTCGAACTTCAGGAAGACCCGCGCGCCGACGATCTGGCCCAGCGTCAGGCTCTCGACGCACGGCGTGTCGAGCACCTGCCCGGTCAGGCGCGCCGCGGCGGCTTCGACGTCGGCGAAGGTGGGCGCGCCGGCGATGCCTGCCGGGCGCGGCTTCACGCGGTGCCGCCGACGGTGAGGCGGTCGATGCGCAAGGTCGGCTGCCCCACGCCGACCGGCACGCTCTGGCCTTCCTTGCCGCAGACGCCGACGCCGGAGTCCAGCGCCATGTCGTTGCCGATCAGGCTCACCCGCGTCAGCGCGTCGGGGCCGTTGCCGATGATCGTGGCGCCCTTCACCGGGTACAGCAGCTTGCCGTTCTCCACCCACCAGGCCTGGCTGGCGCTGAAGACGAACTTGCCGCTGGTGATGTCGACCTGGCCGCCGCCGAAGTTGGTGGCGTACAGGCCCCGCTTGATGCTGGCCACGATCTCCGCCGGCGGCTTGCTGCCGGCCAGCATGTAGGTGTTGGTCATGCGCGGCATCGGCACGTGGGCGTAGCTCTCGCGGCGGCCGTTGCCGGTGGACTTCACGCCCATCAGGCGGGCGTTGAGGCTGTCGTGCAGATAGCCCTTGAGGATGCCGTCGTCGATGAGCACGGTGCGCTCGGTGACGTGGCCTTCGTCGTCGATGTTGAGCGAACCGCGCCGGTCGGCCAGCGTGCCGTCGTCGAGCACGGTGACGCCCTTGGCGGCGACGCGCTCGCCGATGCGGCCGCTGAAGGCCGAGCTGCCCTTGCGGTTGAAGTCGCCCTCGAGGCCGTGGCCGATGGCTTCGTGCAGCAGCACGCCGGGCCAGCCGGGGCCGAGCACCACCGTCATCTCGCCGGCCGGCGCGGCGCGGCTTTCGAGGTTGGTGAGCGCGGCGCCGACGGCTTCGTCGACATAGCGCTGGACGATCGCGTCGCTGAAGTAGCCCAGGCCGAAGCGGCCGCCGCCGCCGCTGGTGCCCAGTTCGCGGCGACCGCCCTGTTCGGCGATCACCGTCACCGACAGGCGCACGAGCGGGCGCACGTCGGCGGCGCGCGTGCCGTCGGCGCGCGCCACCAGCACCACGTCGTACTCGGCGGCGACGCCGGCCATCACCTGCACGATGCGCGGGTCCTTGGCGCGCGCCAGCTTCTCCACCTTTTCCAGCAGCGCGACCTTCTGCGTGCTGTCGAGCGTGGCAATCGGATCGGTGGGCGCGTAGAGCGTGCGGCTGGCGGCAACCTTGCGCTCGCCACCGTTCCCCCCGACCTTCACGCGCCGGCTCTGCCCGGCCGCGGCAATGGTGCGCACGGTGCGAGCCGCGTCCATCAGCGACTCGACGCCGAGGTCGTCGCTGTAGGCGAAGGCGGTCTTCTCGCCGGCCACGGCGCGCACGCCCACGCCCTGGTCGATGCTGAAGCTGCCGCTCTTGACGATGCCTTCCTCGAGGCTCCAGCCCTCGTGGCGCGTGGTCTGGAAGTACAGGTCGGCGTCGTCGACGCGGTGTTC
>JAEUPF010000045.1 GCA_016790425.1 Rubrivivax sp. | reverse complement strand
ACCACGGTGGAGCGCGTCATCGGCTTCAAGCGCGGCACCGGCGGCACCGGCGGCGTGAGCTACCTGCGCAAGATGCTCGACGTGGTGCTGTTCCCGGAGATCTGGAAGCTGCGCACGGACCTGTGACGCAGCGGGCGCGGCCCGGGCGCCGCCCGCGGTGCGCGGCGCCCGCGCGTGTCAGGTGTCAGGTGTCAGGTGTCAGGTGTCAGGTGTCAGGTGTCAGGTGTCAGGTGTCAGGTGTCAGAAGAGGTGCCGGGCCAGGAACGCCAGCGCGCGCCCGTGCGCCAGCGCCGCACTGGGCGCGTGGTAGCTGCCGCGGGCCCAGCAGTTGAAGCCGTGGTGCGCATCGGCATACAGGTGCACTTCAGCGCGCTCGGCGGGCAGCGCGTTGCGCACCGCGGCCACGGCCTCGGGCGGGATGTGTTCGTCGTGGCCGGCGTAGTGGAACTGCATCGGGCAGCGCACGTTCGCCGCGTGCTGAAGGTTCAAGTGGATGCCGCCGCCGTAGTAGGCCACCGCCGCGTCGACGCCGGCCGTGGCCGCGGCGAACCAGGCCATGCGGCCGCCCATGCAGTAGCCCACCGCGCCGATGCGCGGCTCGCCGGACGCGCCCGCCTTCGCCGCGCCCACTTCGGTCCTCCCGCGCAGCGTGCGCGCAGCCACGCCGAGGTCGGCGATGGCCTGCTCGGTGGTGTAGCCCTGCATCAGCGCGCGCGCTTGGGTCATGTCCTCGCCGGCGTAGCCGAGTTCGACGCGCGGCGCCTGGCGCCAGAAGAGGTCGGGCGCCAGCACGACGAAGCCGTCGAGCGCGTACTGGTCGGCCACGGCGCGGATGTGCTCGTTGACGCCGAAGATCTCCTGCAACACCAGCAATCCGGGGCCTTTGCCCGACGGCGGCAGTGCCAGGTAGCCGCCGTAGCCGGCGGCCAGTTCGATCCAGCGGCGCTGGACGGGATCGCTCATCGTCGTCTCCTCGGGTTGGGGGGGCCAGCGAACGGCGGCGATGATGCACGCGCGCCTCAGTACACGCGGCCCTTGCGGTATTGCGCGTGCGCCCGGCGGGCCAGCGGCGTTGCCGCGGCCAGCGTCGACAGCGAGGCGGCCGCGTGCGCGTGCACGATCGCCAGCCCCAGCGCATCGGCCGCGTCCTTGCCGGGCAGCCCCGGCAACGCGAGCAGCCGGCGCACCATCTCCTGCACCTGCGCCTTGTTCGCCAGGCCGTGGCCGACGACCGCCTTCTTCATCTGCAGCGCGGTGTACTCGGCCACCGGCAGGTCGCCACGCACCAGGCCGGCCAGCGCCGCGCCGCGCGCCTGGCCGAGCAGCAGCGTGCTCTGCGGATTGACGTTGACGAAGACGATCTCGGTGGCGGCGCAGTCGGGCGCATAGCGCTCGACGACCTCGCACACGCCCTCGAAGATGATCTTCAGCCGCCGCGGCAGTTCGCCGCGCGGCGCGTCGGCGGTGCTGATGGTGCCGCTGGCGACATAGGCCAGGCGCTGGCCCTGCGCCTCGATGACGCCGAAGCCGGTTCGTTGCAGGCCGGGGTCGATGCCGAGGATGCGCATGGTCTTCGCGCTCGCTCAGGCGAGCCTGCGCCTTGTTGCGCCGGCCGGCAATCGCTGGGATCGCGGTGCGCCGAGATCGAGACGCGCCGAAGCCGGGCGCGGGAAGGTCGTGGCGCGCCAAGGCCGCCTGGGGGGCGGCTGCGCTCGTGTCCTCTTTCGGCCGCCCGGCTCGCTGCGCTCGCAGGGCGCCCGGATGCCCCCTTTACCTCGCTGAGCCGCCCCCCCGGCGTCCTTGGCGTGGCACCGGGGTCGGTCTTCGAAGAGAAGCCCGCGGCGCCGGTCAGCCTGGCTTTGTTCTTCTCGCCGCACACCACCGCCGATGCCGGATCGGGCACCCCGCCGGCCCGATGCCGCCCCAAGCCGCCGGAGGGGGGCCGCGGGACCGCGAACGGCGAACCCGAGCATCCGATCGCGCAGCGGCTTCGGCACGCGCATCACACGAAGTACCACCGCACCGAATGAAAGAAGACCGGCGCGGCGAAGCACAGCGGCGCCACGCGGTCGAGCAAGCCCACGGCGCCGGTCACCGAGGGCCGGTTGCCCCACCAGCGCACGCCGGCGTCCTTCTTCAGCGCCCGCATCACCAGTTCCCCCAGCGTGCCGCAGGCGCCGGCCACCGCGGCCATCACCGCGGCGCGCAGCGCATCGACCGGCGTGATCCAGAACAGCGCCGCCCCCAGCGCCGCCGCCGCCGCCACGCCCAGGGCGAAGGCGCGCAGCGAGAAGTTGCGGTCGATGTGCCGTGCCAGCGGACGGCGGCGCAGGTGGCGGCTGGCCACTTCCTGCGTCAATTGCGCCGCCGCCACCACGGCGACGAGGAAGAAGACGAGGAAGGCGCCGCGCTCCTCGTAGCCGCGGAACTCCAGCAGCAGCAGGGCGGGGGCATGCGAGAGGCCGAACACGCACACCATGATGCCCCACTGCATCTTCGCGTTGCGTTCCAGGAACCGCGCCGGGTCGCCGGCCAGCGCGCCGGCCACCGGCAGCGCGAGAAAGGCATACACCGGCACGAAGACGCTGAAGAGGTCGAAGCGGCGCAGCGCCACGATCAGGTACTGCAGCGGCAGGATCACGAAGAACGCGAGGATCAGGCTGCGGTGGTCGGCGCGCCGCGTGTGCACGAGGGTGATGAACTCGCGCAGGGCCAGGAACGAGAAGGCGGCGAAGGCGAGCGTCGCGCCCACCGGGCCCGAGACCCAGGCGATCCAGAAGACGAGCGAGCCCAGCCACAGCGCCCGCAGGTCGCGCGCGGTGGCGCGCTGGCGCTCGCGCGCGCGCTCGTCGGGCACGGCCTTGATCGACAGCAGCGCGAAGGCCACGCTCGCCAGCACCAGCAGGCCGAACAGCGAGACGAAGAGCAAGCCCACCTGGGCGGTGGCGTCGAGGCTGCGCAGGGGCTGCATCGAAGGCGAAGGGAACGCTGGGCGCCGGCGCGCGCGGGCTCAGGCCACGCGCGGCCGCTCGGCGACCACTGCCGCGCGCGCGCGTTCGAGGAAGGCGCGCTTGTCCTCGCCCGGTGCCAGCAGCATCGGCGTGCCGAAGGTCACCGTGCACAGGATCGGCACCGGCACCACCTCGCCCTTGGGCATCACGCGCTGCACGTTGTCGATCCACGCCGGCACCAGCGGCACCTGCGGGAACTGCTCGGCGAGGTGATAGAGGCCGCTCTTGAACGGCATCGGCTCGCCGCGGCTGCTGCGCGTGCCTTCGGGGAAGATGACGAGCGAGTCGCCGGCACGCAGCGCCTCGACCAGCGGCTCGAGCGGGTCCTCGTCGGCGGCCCCCGGCGCGTCGGCGGCCTTGGAACCCGGCGCGTCGGCACCCTTGGAGCCCGGCGCGTCGGCGCCTGTGGAACGTGCCCGTGCGACGTAGACGGCGTTGAACACGCGGCTGGTCAGCCACTGCTTGAACGGCGTCTTCGTCCAGTAGTCGCGCGCCGCGATCGGCCGCGTGGCGGCGCGCAGGTCGTGCGGCAGCGCCGCCCAGATCAGCACCCAGTCGAGGTGGCTCTGGTGGTTGGCGAAGTAGATGCGCTGCTCGGCCTTGGGCGGGCAGCCGCGCCAGTGGCCCTGCGCGCCGGTGACGAGCCGGGCGATGAACGCGAGCAGCATGCCCATGAAGCCGGCCAACGACATGGGCGGCGATGTTAGGGCACGGCTTCGCGCCGCCCGGGCCTTGCGCCGCCTTGCGCCGCCTTGCGCCGCTTTGCGCCGCCTTGCGCCGCTTCGCTCGCCTCGCCCACCGGCAGCGGCCGCGCCGCCTCTGCCAGCCAGCGCCGCAGCACGCGGCGGCCGGCCGCGGGCAGCGCCTGCCAGCGGCAGCCCATGCGGTGCGCGCTGCGGCCGAGCGCGGCCACGTGCAGCACGGCGGCGTCGGCGACGACGATGTGCGCCTCGTCGAGTTCGAGCTCCACTTGTTCGAGCACGCTGCCCACGGCCGGCGGCACCATGCCGGCCGGCAGCGTCACGGCGCAGCCATGTTCGCTCAGGTCGAGCACCGCCAGGTTGCGCGTGCTCGCCAGCAGGTTGCCGTGCATCAGGCGCAGCACCGGCCCGCGGCGCTCGCCCCCCATGCCCAGGACAGCGCCAGCAGCAGCGACGCGCGCCTCGCGCCGGCGCGAGGTGCGGTGGATCTCGCGCGGCCAGCGCGCCTGGATGACGAAGCGCTCGTGGCGCGCGCCGCCGCTGCCTTCGCGCGCGGTCGCCGCGGCGAGCGCGAACTGCACGCGCAGGCCCTGCAGCAGCGCCGCCGCCCACAGCGGCCGCGCCTGCAGCGCGCGCGCCACGGCAATGCCGTCCTCGCGGCTGGCCAGAACGATCTGCTCCTGCAAACCGTCGACGAGCAGCAGCGTCGCGGCGATGCCGCGCGTGCCGGCGGCGCCCAGGTGCAGCGGCAGGCCGCGGTCGCACAGCTCGCGCAGCACTTCGGCGTGCAGCGCCCCTTCGTCATCGGGCCGGCTGACGCGCCAGCCGGGCGCGGTGAACGCGTCCTCGATCTCGGCCAGCAGCAGCGGCGGCGCGGTCATGTCAGGCTCACCGCGACCTCACTCGATCTCGAGCCGCTCGCCGCGCAACGCCGGCATCGCGAACACGCTCTCGATCTGCGCGCGCCGCCGCAGCAGGCGCTCGAACTCGCCGACGCTGACGGCGCGGCTGGTGAGGAAGCCCTGGTACTCGTCGCACTGCACCGACTGCAGGAACGCGAGCTGCGCCGGCGTCTCGACGCCCTCGGCCACGACCTTGAGCTTCAGGCTGTGCGCCAGCGCGACGATGGCGCTGACGATGGCCGCGTCGTCGGGGTCGGTCTCGAGGTCGCGCACGAAGCTGCGGTCGATCTTCAGCGCCGCGATCGGCAGCTTCTTCAGGTAGCCCATCGACGAATAGCCGGTGCCGAAGTCGTCGATCGACAGCGCCACGCCCATCGTCGCCAGTTCCTGCGCGATGCCCACGCTCAATTCGGGGTCGGCGATCAGCAGCGACTCGGTGACCTCGATCTCCAGGCAGCTCGCCGGCACGCCGTGCTCGGCCAGCGCGCGCGCCACGCGCGCCGGCAGCTCGCGCTCGCGGAAGTGCGTCGACGACAGGTTCACCGCCACCGGCACCGGGCTCAGCCCCGCGGCCAGCCAGGCGGCGCTTTGCCGGCACACGGTGCGGATGGCCCATTCGCCGATCGGCACCACGAGGCCGGCGTCCTCGACGAGCGGGATGAACTCCGCCGGCGGCAACAGGCCGCGCTCGGGGTGCTGCCAGCGGATCAGCGCCTCGGCGCCGACGATGCGCCCGCTCACCACGTCCACGCGCGGCTGGTAGTGCAGCACGAACTCGTCGCGCTCGAGCGCCCGGCGCAGGCGCGTTTCCATGTGCAGCCGGTCGAGCGCGCGCGCGTTCATCGAGCGGTCGTAGAGCTGGAAGCCGCCGCGGCCGGCGCTCTTGGCGCGGTACATCGCGGTGTCGGCGTTCATCAGGAGGGTGTCGATGTCGCTGCCGTCCTCGGGGTACGAGGCGACGCCGACGCTGCCGCCGACGAAGACTTCCGTGCCCTGCACGACGATCGGCTCGCCCAGCGTCTGCACCAGCCGCCGCGCGACGCCGGCCACGTGGTCGGGCGAGCCGACATCGGTGAGCATGACGATGAACTCGTCGCCGCCCAGACGGGCGATGTTCGCCGCGGCGGGCACCGCCGGCGCCACTGCCGAAGCCGATGCCGCCGCCGCCGGCAACGCCGGCGAGCGCTCGGGCCGCGCCAGCGCGTCGTGCGCGCGCAGCGCACCGGCCAGGCGGGCGCTGGCCTTGCACAGCAGCTCGTCGCCGGCGCGGTGGCCGAGGGTGTCGTTGACGCGCTTGAAGTTGTCCAGGTCGACGAACATGATCGCCAGGCGGCGGCCGTGCCGCTCGGCCTGTGCCAGCGCGCGCTCGAGCTGCTCGACGAAGAGCAGGCGGTTGGGCAGCCCCGTGAGCGGGTCGTAGTAGGCCAGGCGCCGGATCTGTTCTTCCGCTTCCTGGCGGCGCAGGATGCTCTGCTGCAGCTCGTCGATGGCGGCGCTGGCCCGCATCATGTAGCGCACGCGGTGCGGCAGCACGGCCCAGTTGATCGGCTTGGTGATGAAGTCGGTGGCGCCCACCTCGAAGGCGCGCTCGATCGACGCGGTGTCCTCCAGCCCCGTCATCATCACCACCGGTATGCGCTCGCCGCCGGGCAGGCGGCGCAGCTCGGCGCAGGCGGTGAAGCCGTCCATCACCGGCATGCTCACGTCCAGCAGCACGAGGTCGGGCAGGCCCCGGCGCATCGCCTGCAGCGCGGCGGCGCCGTCGCCGGCCTCGCTGACGGCGAAGCCCGAGCGCGTGAGCGTGGCGCGCGTCAGGCGCCGGCCGCCGGCGTCGTCGTCGACGACCAGCACGTGCGGCTTGCGCGGGCCGGCCGCGGCGGCCTGGCCGGGCGGCGCGCCGGGTTCCGTGCCGGCCGCCGGAGCGCCAGGGGCCGGGGTGGAAGGCCCAGCGACAGCGTTCATGCGGGCTGCTTCATCTCGGCGCGCAGCGCCGGAGTCACGCGCTCGAGCATGGCGTCGACGGCGGCAACGAGGTCGGCGATGCCGGCGCTGTTGCCGTCCTTGCCCTGGCGCTCGATGCGCCGGCAGAGTTCACCCAGCGCCTTGGCGCCGACGTTGAAGCTGGCGGACTTCAGCGCATGGGCGACCTGCGCCGCTGCGGCCAGATCGCCGCCGGCCACCGCGTCGTGCAGGCGCTGGCGATGACCGGGCGCTTCGTCGAGGTACATCTGGATCACCTCGGCCAGCACGCTGCCGTCTTCGTCGACGGCGCGGATGTTGTCCAGCGCCGCGCGGTCGAGCACGGCGTTGCGCGCGCCGTCCTTGGCCGCCGCTGCGCTGGCCGGGGCGGCGTCCGCGCCGGCGCCGGTGGCGCGCGCCGGGGCGGCCTGCGCGGCCACCTTCTCCACCTTGTCGGCCGGCAGCCAGCGCGCCAGCAGGCTCGCCAACTGCTGGCGCGTGTAGGGCTTGGCCAGGTGCGCGTCCATGCCCGAAGCGAGGCAGGCTTCGGCGTCGCCCACCAGCGCGTTGGCGGTGAGCGCGATCACCGGCAGCCGCGCGCCGCCGCCCTCGGCCTCCCGCTCGCGGATGGCACGCGTGGCGGCGTAGCCGTCCATCACCGGCATCTGGCAGTCCATCAGCACGAGGTCGTAGCGGCTCTCGCGCACCGCCTGCACCGCCTCGGCGCCGTTGGGCACGATGTGGAACTCGCAGCCCAGTGCCCTCAACATGTTGCGCGCGACCACCTGGTTGACGCCGTTGTCCTCGGCCAGCAGCACACGGGCCCGCAGGCGCGGCAGCGGCGCGCCCGCTGCGGGGGCCGCGGCATCGCCGGCGGCCGCTTCGTCGCCGTCGCTCAGGCACTGCGCCAGCGCGCGGTACAGCTCCTGGCGCCGCACCGGCTTGGACAGGTACGCACCGACGCCCACCTGGCGCGCCCGCGCCACCTCGTCGGTGGAGTGCAGCGAGGTGACCAGCACGATGCGGGTGGCGGCCAGCGCCGCGTCGGCGCGCACGGCGGCGGCCAGTTCGAGGCCATCCATCAGCGGCATCTTCATGTCCACCAGCGCCACCTCGAAGGCGTCGCCCTGGGCGTGCGCCTCGCGCAGCGCGGCCAGCGCCTCGCGGCCGTTGTTGGCCAGCGCGCAGCGCATCGCCGCGGCGCCCACGTGGTGCTCGAGGATGTCGCGGTTGGTGGCGTTGTCGTCGACGACGAGGACGCGCTTGCCGGCCAGGTTGGCGGGGCTGGGCACCGGGGGCAGGCCGGTGGCGGGCACCAGCGGCAGCGTGAACCAGAAGGTCGAGCCTTCGCCGGGCGTGCTCTCCACGCCGATGCGGCCACCCATCAGTTCCACCAGGCTGCGCGAGATGGCCAGCCCGAGGCCGGTGCCGCCGAAGCGCCGCGTCGTCGAGCCATCGGCCTGCTCGAAGGCCCGGAACAGGCGCTGGCGCGCCTCGCCATCGATGCCGATGCCGGTGTCGTGCACGGCAAAGCGCAGCGTCCACTCGTCCTGCGGCGACACGTCCACCAGCACCTCGCCGCTGTCGGTGAACTTGACCGCGTTGCCGATCAGGTTGGCCAGCACCTGGCGCAGCCGGTAGGGGTCGCCGCGCAGCGCGTGCGGCAGCCGCTCGTCGATGCGGCAGCCGATCTCCAGGTGCTTGGCGTGGGCGCGCGGCGCCAGCAGCTGCACCACGTCCTCCACCGACTGGTACAGGTCGAAGTCGAGCGTCTCGGTCTCGAGCTTGCCGGCCTCGATCTTCGAGAAGTCGAGGATGTCGTTGATGATCGACAGCAGCGATTCGCCCGAGCTGCGCACCGTCTCGACGAAGGGACGCTGCTGCGAATCGAGCGGCGTCTCCAGCAACAGCTCGGTGAGCCCGAGCACGCCGTTCATCGGCGTGCGGATCTCGTGGCTCATGTTGGCCAGGAACTCGCTCTTGGCGCGGCTGGCGTTCTCGGCCGCTTCCTTGGCCGCACGCAGCTCGGCCTCGCGCTCGCGCAGCTGCCGCTCGGCCACGGCGCGCTGCGTGATGTCGAAGAAGACGGTGTAGACGCCGACGACCTTGCCTTCCTCGTTGATGTCGGGCACGTGGCGGCCGGAGTGCCACACCGGGTTGCCGTTGCGGTCGATGCGGTGGCGCTCCAGCGGCACGTGGCGGCCGGCCAGCGCGTCGGCCAGGCGCGGCTCGATGTCGGCCCAGACCTGGTCGTCGACGAGCTCGCGCACGGCGCGCCCCACCACCTCGGCGGCGGGGCGGCCGAGCCACTGCTCCTGGGCGCGGTTGATGTAGCGGTAGTGCAGCTCGGCGTCGATGTAGGAGATCGTCACCGGAATCTGGTCCATGATGACGCGCAGCCGCCGCTCGCCGCGCTGCGCCGCCTCGGCCGCGCGGCGCAGCGCGCTCACGTCGGCGACGACGATCTCGCAGCCGAGCAGCGGGCCGGTCTCGGCGGCCTGGGCCGACTCGGACGGCGGCGGCAACGGCAGCGGCCGGGTCACCGAAGCGGGGAACGCGCCGGCGGCGGTGTCGGGGACGGCGGCCCATGCGCGCTTGGGCACGTCGCGCCACGGGCCCACGACGAGCTGCAGCCAGCGCGGCGCCTGCCCGGCACCGAGCCACTGGCATTGCAGCTCGACACGCTCGCCGGCGGCGGCGCGCGCGGTGGCATCGGCCAGCGCGGCGCTGTTCAGCGGCCCGAGCAGGTCGGCACCGGTGGCGCCGCGCAGGTCGCCGGGCTGGAGCGCCAGCAGGTCGGCGAAGGCGCGGCTGGCCTCGACGCAGCGGCCGGTGGTGTCCAGCCGCGCGACGAGCGCGTTGTCGGGCAGCACGTGCGTGGCGGCATGCTCGGCGGCGACGGCGGCAGCGATGCGCTTGTCGTCGGCGCGGCGGCCGCGACGCCAGACGACGACCAGGGCGAAGATCGCCAGCACCACGCCGGCACGCCCCGGCCACAGGAATGCCGGCACCAACGCCGCGCTGGCCAGCAGCGAGACCGCCAGCAAGGCCAGCACCGGCACGGCGCGCTGGCGGCTGGCGGTGGCCCGGGCGGCGGCCGGCGCTGCGGGAGCTGACATCGACGATCGCTTCATAGCGCTCCCCATGCGGTTTCGAGGCAGGGCCGCTCGGCGAAATCGAACTCCCAGACCTCGGCGTTGCCGAGTTCCAGCCGCTGCGCCAGGCCGATCAGTTCGCCGAGGACGCGGCCCACGCCCTTGCTGCCCACCAGCAGCGGCCGTTCGGCGAGCTGGCGCTTGATGGCGCGCACCGCTTCGGCAACGCGCTGCGTGAACTCGTCGTCCGACTCGCCGCCCGGCGGCGTGCGCCGGGCCTCGAACCACGGCTGGGTCTGCACGACCGGCTTCAGGTTCCACTCGCCCAGGCGCCGCTCGGAGAACGCCGGCTGAACGAGCATCGTCACGCCGGCGGGCAGGCGGCTGGCGATGATGTCGGCGGTCTCGCGGTTGCGCCGGAGGTCGCTGGTGACGATGAGGTGCACCGGCGGATCGAGCCGCGCGATCCGCTCGGCCACCGCGCGCGCCTGCTGGCGGCCCAGCGCGGTGAGCGGCACGTCGAGGTCGCCGCCGCAGCGCAGCCCGGCCAGGTTGGGCGCGGTGGCGCCGTGGCGCACGAAGCGCAGCGGCAGGCGCTGGTCGGTGGCGTGCTGCGCCGGCCGCACCGGCACGGCCGGCACCGCGGCAAGCGGCGGACTGTCGTCGGCGCAGCCGCCGGCATGCGCTGCGAAGGCCAGGCGTTCGGACATCGCGGCGCCCGGCTTCAACGCAGCGCGCTCACCGGCGCGAACGGGATCGGGCTGCCCGGGTAGGCCTGGCGCGCCGGTGCGTGCAGCACGCTCCACTCGCTGCCGGCCTCCACCTCGCCGGCGAGCCACTGGCGGATGAAGCTCACCTGGTTGCGGTCGGCCAGCAGCGGCGTGTGGCCGGTGTCGGGCACGTGCATCACCGCCACGCCCTTGCCGCGGCGCATGCGCCGAAGCGTCGGCTCGAGCAAGGCATCGGACTGCATGCCGTGGATCAGCAGCACCGGGCAGTGCACGCGCTGCCACTGCTCCCACTGCACGACGCTCCTGGCCGACGTGCGGCGGTAGGCCTGCATGGCGCGCACGTCGTGGCGGTAGACGCGGCCGCTTTCCTCCTCGGACCAGCGCGTCTGGTGGAAGGAGAGGTTGAAGCGGATGTCGTCGCTCACCGGCCCGTCGTTCTTGTTCGAGGCGCCGACGCGGCGCAGCAGTTCGGCCGGATTGCGGAAGACGTAGTGGCGGGCGATCGCCTCGGCGCGGCGCTTGCGCCGGCGCGCCGGGATGTGCGGGCCCACGTCGTTGAGGATCAGCCGCTCGACGAGACCGGGGTGGCGCGCAATCAACTCGATCGCCGCGGTGCCCCCCATCGATGAGCCGAGCACGGTGAGGCCGTGGCCGTTGATGCGCAGCGGGCGCTGCTGGCGCGCGGGGCGCTGGCCGACGCACGGGCCGGCCTCGCCGGCGAGGTGGCCGATCATCTGCCGCAGCTGTTCGGCGTAGGTGGCCGGCGAGTAGTCCTCCTCGGCGGCCAGCCAGCCCGAGCGGCCGCGGCCCAGCCAGTCCATGCACACCACGCGCCAGCCGTCGGCCAGGTCCGAAGCCAGGTAGTGAAAGCGCGTGGCCACGTTGGCCACGCCACCGCAGCACAGCAGCACCGGCGCCGTGGCCGGGCCCCATTCGGTGTAGGCCACCGGCGTGACGTAGGGCTGCTTCAGCCGCCGCGGCGTGCCCGGCTGCAGCCGCGTGGGGTGCTCGTAGTCGAAGTGGCGCAGCCGGAAGTGGCCGTGGAAGCGGCCGACCACGCGGCTGGCCAGCGCCATGTATTCGTTCCAGGTGGCAAGCGAGCGGCGCCGGCCCGGCAGCGGCGGCTCCCACGCGACGTCGGGCGCGGCCGCGGCAGCCGCGGCATCGCCGGCCAGGGGCGCGGGCACGGTGTCGCCGAAGCTGGCATCGCGCGCGGCAGCGGGCACGACGTTCAGGCGCGCCTTCATCGCGGCCCCCCGCCGGGCACCCCGCGCGGCGGGCCAGCGCACGCCCGGCGCGCACAACCCGCGGCGGGCGCGGACGGCCGGCCTCGCGGCCGCCGCCGGCGTTGCTGCCGCTGTGGTCGAACTTCTTGCTGCAGTTGCATGGACCTTCTGTTGCTGTTGTCGTCCCAGGGGCCGGCAGCCATCCCTGCGGCCAGGTGGCCGCGCCAGCGCCCTCAGGGCAGGTATCGGTGTGCGACGGCCGCGACTTGAGCCGCGAAAGGGGTCTTACTTCGCCGATCGGCGGCGGCGGCAAGCGGTTCGAATCGGCTTCAAGTCCGGGCCCCGGCGGCCGAAAGCTCCCGGACGACCCGCGTGGCCGGCGCCGAACACTTCTCCGGCGGACCGCAGCGCTCGCGCGAAGGGCACAAGAACATGGACTCGACCAAGAGCAGGATGATCGGCGTCGCCGTCGTGGTGTGCGGCTTCGCCGTCGGCATGGCCGGGCTGCTGAACTACTTCAAGTACCGCAGCACCTCCAACCGCCTGGTCACCGAGCGTCTGGTCGTCACCGGCCGCTCGGTGGAGAACTCGATCCAGTCGTCGCTGGCGCTGGGGCTGCAGTTCTCCGACATCGCCACGCTGCCGGGCATCCTCGACCGCGAACAGGCCACCGACAGCCTGATCCTGGGCATCGACATCTTCGATACCGAGGGCAAGCTGCTGTACAGCACCGACCGCCTGCGCGCCTCGCGCCCGGTGCCCAAGGCGTGGCTGGAGGCGGTGCGCAAGAACGGCGACGCCGACTGGCTCGTCGTCGACGGCGACGAAGCCGCCGCCGGCATCTCGGTGCAGAACAACTTCGACCTGACGATCGGCTATCTGGCGCTGCGCTTTTCCAGCGATCGCGTGCGCGAGGACGTGCGCGCCGTGGGGCGCGAGATCGCGCTGGCGAGCCTGGCGGTCTTCCTCGCCGCCGCCGGGCTTTCCTCGCTGGCGCTGCTGGCGGTGATGAAGCGCCTTGGCAGCGACATCGGCCGCGCCGAGGGCATGCTGCGTGCCGGCGACTCGGTGCGCGCGACGGCGATCGCCGCGCGCGGGCCGTTCGGGCCGGCGCTGCTGCGCTTCCTGAAGACCACGCGGCTGGCCGAAGCCGAAGTGGCCCGCCTGCGCTCGCTGCTGCAGACCGACCCCGGCGGTGCGGCGCGCGCGGTGCCGGCGGCGGCAGCCGCGCCCGTCGCGGCCGCGCCAACGGTGGCCGCACCGCGGCCCGCTCGCGCTCGCGCTCGCGCTCGCGCCAGCGCCAGCGCCCGGGCGCCCGCGTCGCCGGCGCCGGCGCTGGCGCTGCCCGCGGCCGACGCGTGGGCCGCTGCCTACGCCGCCGAGCCGAGCGCCAAGGAGAGCGCCGAATGAGCGACAACTACCTGCGCAGCGTCTACCTGCGCCTGGCCGGCGTGGTGACGCTGGTGGTGATGGTGGCGCTGCTGGCCAACGCCTTCCTCTCGCACCGCACGTTCGAGCGCGCGCTGGCGCCGCAGCTGGCCAACAAGATGGGCAGCGTCGGCGGCTCGATCGTCTCGCTGGTGCTGAAGGCGGTCGAGAACGGCGTGCCGTACAAGGAGCTGTACGGCGTCAGCGACCGCTTCAAGGAAGTGAAGTCGGAGATGCCCGAGCTCGCCTACCTCGCGCTCACCGACACCGGCGGCACCATCCTGCACGAGAGCACGGCGACGCCCGGCGGCGCCGTGGCGTACTTCGCCGACGCGGCGACGCTGGCGCTGCTGACGCAAGGCGCCGGCGCCACGCACACGCAGCGCGTGGGCAAGCTGTTCATCGTCTCGCTGCCGGTCGTCGAGGGCGACCAGCGCCTGGGCCTGCTGCACATGGGCGTGGACCTGCGCTTCGTCGACGACATGGTGCTGGACATGCTGCTGGACGTGCTGGTGGTGCTCGTCGTGGCGCTGTTCTTCACGCTGGAGCTGATGCACTTCATCGCCGGCGCGCGCATCGACGCCTCGCTGCGCGACGTGGCCGAGACGTTCGAGCGCGGTGCCTCGGGCAACTTCGTGCTGCCGGTGCGCACGGGCGGCGCTCACGCCTTCGGCGGCCTCCTGCGGGTGCTCGACACCGTGCTGGCGCGCCTGAACGACGCCTACGCGGCGCTGGCGCGCGACCTCGAGGCGAGCCGCCGCGTGCCCACGCACGAGCGCCATCCCGGCATGGCGCAGGCGCACCGCGGTGCCGCCGACCTGGTGCAGCGCTTCCGCTTCGGCCGCGCCGCCACGCCCGAGCTGCGCGCCGTGAGCGAGCTGGCCAAGGTGAGGGCGCCGCTGTTCATGTTCATCCTCGCCGAGGAGCTGACGCGCTCGTTCCTGCCCGGCTACGTCAACGAGCTGCTGGTGCCGGTGCCCGGCATCTCGAACCAGATCCTGATCGGCCTGCCGATCGCGCTGTTCATGCTGATCGTGGCCGTCGCGCAGCCGTTCCTCGGCGTGCGCTGCGAACGCGTGGGCCACCGCCAGACGATGCTGCTGGGGGCCTGGATCGCCGCCGGCGGCTTCCTCGCCAGCGCCATGGCCGACTCGGTGCTCGACCTGCTCGTCTGGCGCTCGCTGTGCGCCATCGGCTACGCGATGGTCTTCGTCGCCGCCCAGAGCTACGTGCTCGACCACGCGCCGCGGCAGCAGCGCGCCAGGAGCTTCGCGCTGTTCGTCGGCGCCATCATGGCCGCCACGGTGTGCGGGCCCTCGATCGGCGGCATCCTCGCCGACAACGTGGGCGTGCGCCCGACGCTGCTGGTGGCGGCGCTGCTGGCGGCGGCGTCGATCCTCGTCATCCGCCAGCTTCCCGACAACCGGCCGCGCCAGGCCGACGAGCCGCCGGCACGCGTGCCCACCTGGCGCGAGTTCGCCGCGCTGGTGTTCAACCGCCGCTTCATGACCGTCACCGGCCTGGCGGCGATGCCGGCCAAGATGGTGCTCACCGGCATCTGCTTCTACCTGCTGCCGCTGCACCTGGTGAAGATCGGCAGCACGCAGAGCATGGCCGGCCGCCTGCTGATGGTCTACGCGGTGGTGATGGTGGTGCTCGGGCCGCTCACCGCGGCGCTGGCCTCGACGCGCGAGCGCATGCACTGGCTGGTCGGCGGCGGCCTCGTCGTCTCGGGGCTCGGCGGCGCGGTGGTGCTCGCCGGCGGCGGCGTGTCGTGGGTGCTGCTGGCGGTGCTGCTGATCGGCTTCGGGCAGGCGCTGTCGATCTCGGCCCAGAGCGCGCTCGTCGCCGAGCACTGTGCCGAGGAGATCGCGCAGCTCGGCGACGGCGTCGTCTACGGCGTGTACCGGCTGCTGGAGCGCATCGGCAACGCCCTCGGGCCGGTCGTCGCCGCGGCGCTGGTGATGCAGTTCAGCTTCCCGGTGGCCTTCGGCGTCATCGGCGCGTTCGCCGCCGTGGCCGGGGCGATCTTCCTGTTCGCCACGCGCACACCGCACGAGCCGGCCCCGGCGGCACTGGCGCGGGCCGAGCCGTTGACCTGATGCATCCCCGCCGTCCCTTTCCTGCGAACCGAACCCCGAAGCGCCCGCTCGACGCAGCGCGCAAGGAGCCCCCACGATGAGCCCGCCCCTGAATCGACGCCAATGGCTCGCCCTGACCGCGGCCGCCGCCGGCCCGGCCACGCTGCTGCCGGCGCGCGCCGCCGAGCCGGCGCGCGGCACGCCGCAGCGGCCGTTCCGCATCTACGCCGTCACCTTCCGCGGCATGACCGATGTCGAGAAGGGGTTCAGCGAGTACTTCGCCTCGCGCAAGATCCCGGTGCAGATCAGCTACCGCGACATGAACCGCGAGCCCAAGCGGCTGGCCGGGTTCATCGAGGAGATCCGCGCCACGCGGCCCGACCTCGTCTACGCCTGGGGCACCTCGGTGACGCTGGGGCTCGTCGGGCCGTACGACGGCGTCGACCCGGCACAGCACGTCACCGACATCCCGGTCGTCTTCACGCTGGTGGCGGCGCCGACGCTGGCCAAGATCGTGCCCGACATGAAGGCGCCCGGGCGCAACGTCACCGGCGTCACGCACGTCGGCCCCACCGAAGCGCAGATGCGCGCCATGGCGCAGTACCGGCCGTTCCAGACGCTCGGGGTGCTGTACACGCCCACGGAGAAGAACTCGGTGGTGGTGCTGGAGGAGATCCGCCGCCTCGGCCGCGAGATGGGCTTCCACACGGTCGAGCGGACGTTCCGCCTCGACGCGCAGCGCAAGCCCGTGGCCGACGGCGCCGCCGACCTCGTGCGCGAGCTGAAGGAAGCCGGCGCGCAGTGGCTGTACCTCTCGCCCGACAGCTTCCTCGGCACGCTCGCCGAAGGGGTGGTGATCCCCACCGCGATGGCGCTCGGCCTGCCCACCTTCGCCTCGACCGAGCAGCTGATGCAGGCCGGCGCGCTGTCGGGCCTCGTCAGCCGCTACTACAACGTCGGCCAGTTCACCGCCCACAAGGCCGAGCAGATCCTCGTGGGCAAGGTGAGCGCCGGGCAGATCCCGGTGGAGACGCTGAAGCGCTTCTCCTACCAGATCCGCATGCCCGCGGCCAAGCGGCTGAACCTGCCGCCGCCGCTGCCGATGCTGGCCTACGCCGAGCTGATCCACACCGACGTGGTGCCCTCGCAGTAAGCGCGCCGGCGCCGGCGCCGGCCCCGCAACACCGGCGCGCCACGCGCCGTGGCGCCCGGGTGCGCCGCCTACCAGCTGTTGCGCAGCTCGCGCAGCTTGAGGAACACCGTCTTCGCGTCGGGGCGCTCGGGCAGATCGGCGAAACGCTCGCGCAGCCCGGCGATGACTTCTTCGCTGCCGAGGCGGAAGAAGGTGTTGTAGCGCTTCTCGTCGGCCAGCGTCATCACGCGCGAGGCCGCGGGATCGTGGCCGCTCACCTGCGGCAGCAGCTCCTGCGCCGCGGCGTTGCCGGGCTCGCGCGCGAGCGTGAACTTCAGGTTGTTCTCGATGTAGTCGTGGCCGGCGTAGAGGCGCGTGTCCCCCGGCAGCGTCGCCAGCTGACTGGCGAACGTCGTGTACAGCTCGGCCGGATCGCCGCCGTTGTGGCAGTTGCCGGCGCCGGCGTTGAACAGCGTGTCGCCGGAGAACAGGGCCGGCGCGACGCTGCCGCGCGCGTGCGCGCGCAGGCAGATGTGGCACATCGTATGCCCAGGGGTGTCCATGCACTCCAGCTCGACGCTCGTGCCGACGCGGATCACGTCGCCGGCCCTGACGCCGCGGTCGACGCCGGCAATCTTCGCGCCGGCGCGGTGGTGCGCGACGACCTTGGCGCCGGTGGCTGCCACCACGGCGGCGTTGCCGCCGGTGTGGTCATGGTGCTCGTGGGTGTTGAGCAGCTGCGTGATGCGCCAGCCGTTCTTCCGGGCCACCGCCAGGCACTGGCCGTGGTCGAGCGGATCGATCGCCAGCGCCTCGCCGGTCTCGGGGCAGGCGACGAGGTAGTTGAAATTGCGGTACGCGTTGCCTGTCCACAGCCGCTCGACGATCACGTTCGCGCTCCTGGTGGGGGTTGCACGCGGGGCGCGCCTGGCGCGCCTGGCGCGCTCACTTCAGCGTTGCCGCGACCGCCAGTTCCGGCACCGCCGCCAGCGCCTTGGAGATGGGGCAGTTCTTCTTCGAGAACTCCACCTTCTCGTCGAACAGCGCCTTGCTCGCGCCGGGCACCACGGCCACCGTCTCGAGCTCGATCTTCGTCACCGTCGGCCCGGCGCCCAGGTGCACGGTGGCGCTGGTGTCGATGCTCGTGGGCGGGTGGCCGGCGTTGGTGAGCTGCGCAGCCAGGAACATCGAGAAGCAGCCGGCCTGCGCCGCGCCGATCAGTTCCTCGGGGTTGGTGCCGCCGGCGGCGCCTTCGAAGCGCGTGGCGAACGTGAACGGCGCCTTCAGATGCCCCGAAGCGCCCGACATCGTGCCGGCGCCTTCCTTCAGCGTTCCGGTCCAACGGGCCTGGGCTTTGGCTGTGGCCATGGCAGTCGCTCCTTGCTTGCGTGGGGGGTGGAAAGAGGAAGGGCGGCACGCTATCACGCCGGCGCGATGACCCCGGCGCGCGTGGGGCGCCCGCCGCGCCGCTGTGGCCGCTGTCGCTGCCGCCGCCGCGCCGCCGTGCTGGCGCTGGCGCCGCCGCTGCCGCCGCGCTGCCGGCGCGGCCGCGCTGCCACCGCACAACCGAGTCCAACCTTCGACGCCTGCCCTTGTCTTTGCCCTCCCGTTTTCCAACGTCTTCGGAGATCCACGTCATGCTTGCCCGACACAAAGGAAGACCCGCCCTTCCCCTCATCGCGGCGGCGTGGGCGATGCGCCGGCGTGCGCGCGCCGCCCTCGCCCGCGCGGCGATGGCCGCCGCCTGCGCGCTGTTCGCCCCCGCGTTCGCGCCGGCCTGGGCCACCGCACCGACGGTGCCCACGCGCGAAGCGGCGCTGCAGCTGCTGGCCGCGCCCGAGCCCGAGCACCGCATCGCCGCCATCGAGAAGCTCGCCGAGGTGGGCACGATGGCCGACGGCGAACGCCTCGTGGGCGCCTTGCGCGACGCCAGCGAGCCGGTGCGCACCGCCGCCGGCCAGGCGCTGTGGGCGGTGTGGAACCGCTCCGGCGACGAGGCCACCGATCAGAAGATGGCCGAGGGCGTGCGCGCCCTCGCTGCCGGCGACCTCGACGTGGCGCTGGCGCGCTTCGACGAGATCGTGCACGCGCAGCCGGCCTTCGCCGAAGGCTGGAACAAGCGCGCCACGGTGCTGTTCCTGCTCGGCCGCGAAGGCGAATCGCTGCGCGACTGCGACGAGGCGGTCAAGCGCAACCGGCTGCACTTCGGTGCCCTGGCCGGCATGGCGCAGATCTACCTCAAGCGCGGCGACGTCGAACAGGCCCTCGCCGCCTACGAGCGCGCCCTCGAGGTGAACCCGAACCTCGTGCACGGGCCGCAGGTGCTGCAGATGCTGCGCGAAGCCGTGCGCGAACGGCAGGCGGCGGCCGGCGTGCTGCGGGCCTGAGCCGACGAGCGGGCGCCCTCTGCGCCCGGACCGGGCCGGGCCGGCCCGGCCCCGCGCGCGCAGCGCGTGCCGTCCGCGCCGCCCCGCGCGCCCCCCTGCGCGCGCGCAGCGCCCCGCATCGAAGCCTGACAATGGCCGCGTCACCGCTGGAGGAGGAACGCGCGCCATGTACTCGCCCTTCGACCTCACCGGCCACGGCGCCGTCGTCACCGGCGGCAACGGCGGCATCGGCCTGGGCATGGCGCGGGCGCTGCTGGCGGCCGGCGCGCGCGTGGCGATCTGGGGCTCCAACGCCGGGAAGACCGAGCGCGCCCGCGAAGAGCTCGCCGCAGCATGCGGCGGCGGCGGCGAGGGCGGCGGCGCGGCGCGCGTGTGCTCGTTCGTCTGCGACGTGAGCGACGAAGCGCAGGTCGAGCGCGCCTTCGCCGATTCGGTGGCCGCGCTCGGGCGCGTCGACAGCTGCTTCGCCAACGCCGGCGTCTCGGGCAAGGGCACGCCGCTCATGGACATGAGCCTGGACGAGTTCCGGCGCGTGCAGCGCATCAACGTCGAAGGCGTCTTCCTCACCCTGCGCGCCGCGGCGCGCCACATGGCCGCGCACGGCCAGGGCGGCTCGCTGGTGGCCACCGCCAGCACCGCGGCGGTGGAAGGCGCGGCGCGCAACAGCCACTATGGCGCCAGCAAGGGTGCGGTGACCTCGTTCGTGCGCGCGCTGGCCGTCGAGCTGGCGCGGCACAGGATCCGCGTCAACTCGATCCTGCCGGGATGGATCGTCACCGACATGACCGAGCAGGCCGTCAACAACGACAAGTTCGCCGCCGCCGTGCTGCCGCGCATCCCGGCGCGGCGCTGGGGCATGGCCGACGACTTCGGCGGCATCGCGGTCTACCTCGCCAGCCCGGCCTCGGCCTACGCCACGGGCGAGCAGTTCCTCATCGACGGCGGCTACACGAAGTTCTGAACGCCCTTCAGGCCGCGGCGCGGGCCTGCTGCGGCGGCGCCGCCGCGAGGATCGTCGCCAGGTGGTCCGGCGGCCAGCGCTTGCCCTTGCTGACGTTCAGCCCAGCCCGAAGAACTCGCGGATGCGGCGCAGGATGGCGGCGTGCTGGGGCGGCGCGCCGGCATCGCCGTGCGAGCGGCGCAACTCCTCGCGCAGCGCCTCGTTGTGCTGCTGCCGCTCGGACAGCACGTGCGCCATCGCCTCGGCCAGCGCCGGCCGGGCGTGCAGCACGTCCTCGAAGCCGGCCTTGTCGAGGCGATAGCACTCCACGTCGCCGGCGGCCACGACGGTGGCCGAGCGCGGCGCGCCCGTCATCAAGCCCATCTCGCCGAAGACGCTGCCGGCGCAAAGGCGCGTCAGCAGGCGGCGCTCACCGTCGGGCGCCTCCCAGTACACGTCGGCGTCGCCGCTGGCGATCAGGTACAGCCAGTGGGCGGCGGCGCCCTGGCGCGTCATCACGTCGCCGCGCGCGAAAGGGGCCGGCACCAGGCGCCCGGCGATGCGCTGACGCTCGTCGTCGTCCAGGCCGGCGAAGAGCGGCACCTGTGACAGCGCCGCCAGCCGCCGCGCCAGTTCGCGCTGCCACGCCGCCTCGCGCCAGGCCTGGTCTTCCTGCACCAGGTGCACGGTGCGGTCGGGCACCGCCAGGCGCCAGCCCTGGCGCTGCAGCGTGGCCAGCACGTGCTCGCGCACCGCCGAGTCGGTGGGGTCGTCGATGGCCGGGTCGATGAGCCAGTAGCGCAGCGCGTAGCGCACCGAACCGGGACCGAAGCCCATCGCGACGCAACTGGCCGGCGCGTCGCGCGCGACGTTGGCCACTTCCGCGGCGGCCATCGCCTCCTCGAGCGCCGCGATCACGCGCGCCGGCTTGACCGCGACATCGACATCGAACTCGATCGCGCGCCGCTGCCCGGCGCCGCCACGGTCGCGCCGGCCGATGACGAAGAACTTGGCCTTCATCAGCTGCGCGTTGGGGATCACGACCTTCTCGCCGCTGCGCGTTCGCAGCGCCGTGAAGCGCCACTGGATCTGCACCACCTGCCCGCTCACGTCGTCCACGCGCAGCCAATCGCCGATGGCCAGCGAGTCGTCCAGGTGCAGCGCCAGGCCGCCGAGCACATTGCCCAGCGTGTCCTGCATCGCGAAGGCGAGCACGGCGGTGATCACGGCCGAGGTCGCGACCAGCCCGGACAGCTCGACGCCCACCAGCGACAGCGCCACCAGCAGCCACAGCGCATAGCCGGCGACCACTGCCACGTCCTCGAGGATGCGCGGCAGCTCCAGGCGCAGTGCGGGCAGCGCGAGGCGGAACAGCGCCAGGCCGGCCAGGCGGATCAGGCCGACCCCGATCAGCAGCGCCGCCGCCCGCTCCAGCCCGGTGCCCAGGCCCGCACGCCCGGCGCGCACGGCCAGCAGCGCCGCCAGCGCAAGCAGCGCGCCGAATGTCGCCAGCGCGAGCGTGCGCCACACGGTGGCCCGGTCGACCGGGCGGAAGTGGGCCAGCAGCAGCGCCAGCAAGAGCGCCGCGGCGAACGCCCCCGGCATCTCGCCGTGCCAGGGCCAATCGATCGTGGAGTCCATCGCGCGGGTCCGCGGCGGTCAGGCCACCGGCCTCAGGCGTCGTGCCGTGCCTTGCGGCCGCGGCTGCCTTTGACCTCGCCCTTTCCCTTGCCCTTGCCCTTGCCCATGCCCTTTCCCTTGCCCTTGCCCTTGCCCTTGCCCTTGCCCTTGGCGTTGCCCTGCCGGCTTTCCTTGCGGCGCCCGCCGCCGCCTGCATGGGCGGCGAGCGCGAGGGCCGCCTCCACCGCCTCGCACAGCGTGCGCAGCACCTTGATGCGGGTGTGGTGCTTGTCGTTGGCCTCCACCAGGGTCCACGGCGCCTGCGCGGTCGAGGTGCGATCGACCATGTCGCACACGGCCGCCTCGTAGTCGTCCCACTTCTCGCGGTTGCGCCAGTCCTCCGCGGTGATCTTGAAGCGCTTGAAGGCCACCTGCTCGCGCGCCTTGAAGCGGCGGTACTGCTCGTCCTTGGAGATGGCGAGCCAGAACTTCGCGAGCACGATGCCGTGCCGGCGCAAGGCCTCCTCGAAGTCGTTGATCTCGCCGTAGGCGCGCATCCAGTCGGCCTCGGCACAGAGACCCTCGACGCGCTCGACCAGCACGCGGCCGTACCAGGAGCGGTCGAACACGGTGAAGCGGCCGCGCCGCGGCAGGTGGCGCCAGAAGCGCCACAGGTACGGCTGCGCGCGCTCTTCCTCGGTGGGCGCAGCCACCGGCACGATCGCGTAGCTGCGCGCGTCCAGCGCGCCGCTGACGCGGCGCACCGCCCCGCCCTTGCCGGCACCGTCGTTGCCTTCGAACACCGCCACCACCGACAGGCTGCGAAAGCGCGGGTCGCGCGAAGCCAGGTTGAGCCGGCCCTGCCAATGCTCGAGCTGGCGCTCGTAGGCCGCCTTGCCCAGGCGCTGGCCGAGGTCCAGCGTGCTCAGCACGTTCACGCGGTCGGCGGGCGCCGGCAACGGCGGCGTGGCGTCGGCGGGCAGCGGTGCCGCCTTCGCGTCCAGCCGTTCGCGCAGCGCTGCCAGCAGGTGGCGGCCGACGGTGAGCGCGCGGAAGTTCGCGTCGGCGCCGGGCACCACGATCCACGGTGCGCGCGCCGTCGAGGTGTGATGCAGGAAGGGGTCGCAGACCTCGACGAAGTGGTCGTACTGCTTGAAGTAGGCCCAGTCGGTCTCGGTCACGCGCCAGCTCGTGGCCGGGTCGGCGGCCAGCGCCTTCAGGCGCTTCTTCTGCTGCGCCTTCGAGAGGTGAAACCAGTACTTGAGCAGCAGCACACCCTCGTCGCACAGCATCTGCTCCAGGCGCTGGATCTCGTCGATCGCGGCGGCGAAGGCGCCCTCGTCGAGCTTGCCCAGCACGCGCTGCAGGATCGGCATCGTGTGCCAGGCGCCGAAGAAGATGCCGATGCGCCCCTTGGGCGGCAGGGCGCGCCAGAAGCGCCAGTGCGGCGGCCGCTCGGCCTCTTCGTCCGAAGGCGGCCCGAAGGCGGTGTTCTGGATGTGCCGCGGGTCCATCCACTCGTTGAGCAGGTTGACCGTCTCGCCCTTGCCGGCACCCTCGACGCCGGCGATGAGGATCAGCACCGGGAAGCGGCCCTGCTGCTTCAGCTCGTACTGCGCTTCCAGGAGGGCTTGGCGCAGCTTGGCCTCTTCGCGCCCGAAGGCCGACTTGGAAACCTCGTGCTTCAGGCTCGCCGACTCGAACATGACCGCTGATCCCCCACCCCTGCGCAAGCCCATTCAATTTGGCACGCCGGGCGCGCGAATCACACGATCCAGATCAAGCCCGCTGTGGCGTGCGCGTCGCGGCGCCAGCCGCCTCCTCCAGAATCGAAAGCGCCTGCTGCGCGAGGAGGGAAGCGATGGAATGCGCGGTGCTGTTCGCCGACGTTGCCGGAAGCACGGCCTTGTACGAGGTGCTCGGCGACGAGCGGGCGTTCGCGCTCGTCGAGAGCTGCCTCGAGGTGATGGGCCGCGCCAGCACGGCCGCGCGGGGCCGCGTCGTGAAGACGATCGGCGACGCGGTGATGGCGGTCTTTCCCGACGTCGACTCCGCCACCGCGGCAGCGATCGCCATGCAGGCCGAGGTCGGCCGGCTCGGCCCGCCCGAGGGCGTGCGCCTGGGCGTGCGGGTGGGCTTCCACTTCGGGCCGGTGGTCGAGCGCGACGCCGACGTGTTCGGCGACACCGTCAACCTGGCGTCGCGGCTGTGCGACCTGGCCTCGCGGGGGCAGATCGTCACCGACGAGGAGACCGCGGGCCGCTTGTCGCCGCTGTACAAGACCCTCGTGCGCCGGTTGTGCGCCGTGCCGGTGAAGGGCAAGGAGGCCGAGGTCGAGCTGGTGGAGATCATGGCGCAGGCCGGCGACGACGGGCGCACCGCCATCGCCGTGCGGCCGGCCGCCGCATCGGCGGCGCGGGCGCGCCTGGACCTGTCGTTCGAAGGCAAACAGGTCACGATGGGCCCGCAGCGGCGCAAGGCGACGCTCGGGCGCGACCTCGAAGCCGACTTCACGCTGCGCGGCGCGCTTGTCTCGCGCGCGCACGCCACCATCGAGCGCCGGCACGAGCACTTCGTGCTCTCCGACCACAGCGCCAACGGCACCTACGTCAGCTTCGAGGGCCAGCCGGAGATCCGCGTCCACCACGAAGACCTCACGCTGGTGGGCGACGGGTCGATCGCGCTCGGCCAGCCGGCCGCGGGGTCGGCGCAGCGGGTGGCTTTTCACTGCCGCGACGAGAACTGATCGGCCGGCAAGGGGCGGCGACCGTGCCATTGGGCACGCGCTGATCTCCGGCGCCGGAGTCCTCGACGAGGCGAACTCGCGCACCTACCGGGTGGGTACGCTCGTGGTCACGAACACGCCCCGAGGCGCGCGCGCGGGATGACGGGCCTCAGAGCGGCTTGATGCGCGAGGCTTGCGGGCCCTTCTGGCCTTGCGTCACCTCGAACTCCACGCGCTGGTTCTCGGCCAGCGTCTTGAAGCCCGTGCCCTGGATTTCCTTGAAGTGGGCGAACAGGTCCTTGCCGCCGCTGTCGGGGGTGATGAAGCCGAAGCCCTTGCCTTCGTTGAACCACTTCACGGTGCCGGTTTCGATCGTCATGATGCTTTCAATCCTTGCTGGATGCGTTGCAGAAAAAATGCCCCAGCTGTCGCCGGTGCGGGTCAGCAGCCTTCGGATGTGAAGGCTGAATGCTCGGGTGGAATGGGAATGGATGGCGCTGGTGCTCATCGGCGCGGCGCCCTCGGGGCGCCCGTCGCCGTGCCCGTTCCGCGCCGCTCGAGGTGGCGGAAGGTGATGCGGCCCTTGGTCAGGTCGTAGGGCGAGAGCTCCAGCGACACGTTGTCGCCGGCAAGCACGCGGATGTGGTTCTTGCGCATCTTGCCGCCGGCGTAGGCGACGAGCTCGTGGCCGTTGTCCAGCGTCACACGGAAGCGCGAGTCCGGCAGGATCTCGTTGACGACGCCTTGCATCTCGATCAGTTCTTCCTTGGCCATGGCTTCACTCCTGGGTCACGGTCGATGAATGGGGGGGTGCCTCGCAGGCGCGCGCCGGCCGGCCGATCCAGGCCAGCGCCTGCTCGGTGGCGAAGCGCGTGGCCTGCTCGTCGGTGTCGAAGACGGGGGAGAAGCGCACGACGCGGTCGTGCGTCATGCTGCCGCGGCCGCTGCGGATGGAGACGGCGGCCAGGAAGCGGCGGCCGCCGATGCGGCGGGTCAAGGGAGAAACGAGGTACTTCCCGACTTGCAATGAGGTATGGATCTAGGGTCCTTCGTGGCCGCGCCATGGCTGGCAAGGCGGCCGGTCTGACAGGCAAAAAAGCGTGCGCCGAAGCGCGCGTGCAGCGGATGAACTCTCTTCCGGCAACTGGACCGCAGGGCTCTAGCGGAGCGGGCCAGGGGCAGCCAGAACAAGGGGACCGCCGAAGCAATCAGAACGTCTGGCGAAGGATGGAGATCAGCGCGTGATCTCGGCGGCGTGGTCGGCTGCTTCACAGCAGCGACACCGCAACGGAAAGCGCGCGAGTGTACCACTGCCGCTGGCCCCGCCCAGCCGTTGGCGCGAAAGCGGTCTTGTCTCCTTCGTTCCGGATACAAGCGTCCCCTTGCCGACCCATCCGCACAAGGAAGCACGAACGATGGAACAACACACACCGCAGCGCCTGCTTTCGCGCCTGGACGCGATCGGCCGCTCGCTCGCCGAGCGCGCCGATGCCCTGGCCCTCATCGCCCTGGGCTCCGCGGGCCGCGAGCCCGAGCGGCTCGACGCCTGGTCCGACCTCGACTTCTTCGTCATCGTGCAGCCGGGCGCGAAGACCCGCTTCATCGAGGACCTGTCGTGGCTGGCGGCGGCGCGGCCGCTCGCCTGGCACTTGCGCAACACCGCGGACGGCCACAAGGCGCTGATGGACGACGGCGTGTTCTGCGAGTTCGCCGTCTTCACGCGCGACGAGCTGGCGCCTGTTCCGTTCGCGCCGGGCCGCCTCGTGTGGCGGCGCGACGGGGTGGACGAGTCGATCGCCATGCCGCAGCGCGCGCTGCCACGCCCCTCCACGGACGAGACCTGGATCGTCGGCGAGGCGCTGGCGGCCCTGCTCGTGGGGCTGTCGCGCTGGCGGCGCGGCGAGAAGCTCTCGGCGATGCGGCTCGTGCAAGGCGCGGCGCTCGACCGTCTGGCCGAACTCGACGCCCTGCGAACGCGGCCGCCTGGCGGCGACCCGTTCAACCCCGAGCGGCGCCTGGAACAGCGGCAGCCCGCACTGGCCGGCGAACTGCCCCGGCTGGCGCCCGGCTACGAGCACACGCCGGCCGCCGCGCGGGCGCTGCTCGAGGCGCTGCGCGCGCGCGGCGCCTTGCTGAACGCCGCCGTGGTGGCGCACATCGAAGCGCTGGCGGCCGTTTGAGCGCGCGGGCCGCCGAAGCGGTGCGGCTGCGCACCCCGGCCCGCGGACTGCACGCGCGACCCTCACTGCGCGGCGATGCGCACTGGCAACGGCGCCGCCCACGCCTTGTCGGTGTCGTTGTAGTAGAGGTACGCCGAAGACGCCGGCCCGGTGTAGCTGCCGGGTACGGTGGCGACGAGGTCGAGCGCGATCTTCTTCGTCTCGCCCGGCTTCATGTCGCGGAAGTAGACGATCACCTCGCGGGCGCGGGTTTCGAAGAAGGCGATCTGGCCTTGCTCGCGAAGCGCTTTCAATTGCCAGTTCTGGAACGTCAGGCCGCCGGGCAGGCCCAGGCGCGCCAGCGTCATCGGCAGGCCGCGCGGCGTCTTGTTGGTGACGACGGCATCCATGCGCACCGTCTCGCCCATCTTCACGTCGGCCTTCGCCAGCGTCGCGGCCAGCTGCACGGCCGCCTTATCGGAACTCGCCGGCTCGACGCTGCGGTACTCGACCGCGATCGAATAGGGCAGCGCCTCGCCGTCCTTCGATGCCAGCGTGATGCGGTGCTTGCCGGGGACCAGGCGCTCGTCGAAGCCGGTGAAGACGAGCGGCCCATGGGAGGCAGGCCGGCCCGCTTCGAAGGCCTGCTCGGCGACCGGCACGCCGTCGACCAGCAGCGTCACCGCACCGGCCCGCGGCGCGACGCGCGTCGCTTCGTCGAAGCGCATCACGGCCTTCAGCGCCAGCACGGTGGCCTGCGTCGCGCCCCACTGGCCGAAGCCGCCGCGGTTGTTCTGCAGCCAGGCGACGCCCTTGCGTGCGTTCTCGAGGTGGCCTTCGGCCTTCAGCAGCGCCATCACCGCGAGCGACGTGGTCTCGATCGAGAGGTTCAAGCCGCCGCTCCTGGTGATCGAGTGGTCGGCCTGCGTCCACGCGCCGGCGCCGTCCTGCATCTTCGCCAGGCGCGCCGCGGCGGCACGGCCGGCTTGCATCGATGACGAATCACCCGACGCGCCGTGCTGCAGCAGCGTGGCCGTGGTCAGCGCCAGCAGGTAGGCGTCGGGCGTCGACTCGGCGATGCGGCGGCTCTTCGCCACTTCCCTGGCCAGGTCCTTCTCGCCGGCCGAGACGAGCGCCCACGTGATGTAGGCATCGGTCACGTCGGCCGAGGCGCGGCCGAAGGTGTCGAGCGCCTTCGCGTCGCGCAGGTATCCGCCCTGCCCGTCGCGGCGCGACTTCAGCCAGGCGGCCGTGCGCGCGAGCATCGCGCTGTCGACGGCGCCGTAGACGTCCTTCATGTCGGCGAACTGCATCAGGCCATAGGCCGTGAGCGCCTCGTGGCCGGGGTCGCCGCCGAACCACTCGTAGCCCTGCTTCGGCGATTCGTAACCGGCCAGCTTCTTGTAGCCGCTGTCCATCAGCTTGCTCGAACGCTCCAGCAGCGCCGGGTCAGCCACGTCGTGCTGCTTCAGGTACTGCATGATCATCACGTTCGGGTAGTTGGTCGACGAGGTCTGTTCGAAGCAGCCGCTCGGCTCGCGCAGCATGCCGCTCAAGCCGGCCATCGTCGTCGACAGCGTCGACGTGTAGACCGTGATGCGCGCCTGCGCACTGCCCGGGCGCGCCGTCGAGAGATCGACGTCGTGGTTCACCTGGCCCGGCTTGCCGCCCTGGCCGGTGATCTGCCCCGAACGCTCGAACGACTGCGGGTAGCCGAGCGGCACCACCGCGATGCTGCGCAGCACGTCGTCGCTCAAGCCCGCGGCCGCGGCCGACAGGCGTACTTCGGAGGTGCCGCGCACGCCGGTCACTTCCAGCGGCACGAAGAGGCTCCTGCGCTGGCCCGCGGCCAATGAGCCGAGACGATCGGCGGCGCTGGCATTGCCGCCGCCACCGCCCTCGCCCACCGTCTTCAACAGCGCACCGAAGCGCGCATCGAGCTTCACGTCGAGCGCGCGCTCGCTGTCGTTGCTGAGCGTGATCGGGATCAGCGGCTTGTCGCCGGCGGAGATCTCCAGCGGCAGCTTGGCCGCCAGCGAGAACGGCAGCGTCGACTTGAACACCGTTTCGCTGCGCCCCGCCATGCCGCCGCCCACGCCTTCGGCGAAGACGCGGAACGAGGTCACCGCGTCGGAGAGCGTGAACTTCACCTGCGCCTTGCCGCGCCCGTTCGTCCTCAGCGCCGGAACCCACAGCACCGTCTCGCGAAAGTCGTCGCGCGGGCCGGTGTGTCCGGCGGGCTTGAACGCCGGGATCGGGAACACGCGCACCGGCGCCCAGGCCATCGGTTCCTCGCCCGCGACGTTGGCGCGCCGCTGGCGCTGCGCAGCGCGCGCGAAGTCGGCGTCGGCCGCGAGCCGCTCGCCCTCGCGCTCTGCGGGCCGCGCGGCGGGGACCGCCGGTTGCGCCGCCGGCACGGCCTGCACGCGCGCCATCGGCGCCTGCGCCGGCATCGCCATCGGCGCCTGCGCCGGCATCGCCATCGGCGGCGCCGGCATCATGCGCAGCGCGCGCATCTCATCGACGGCACCGATGCCGCCACCGCGCGCCGCAGCGGTGGCCACCGCGGCCACATCGAGCGGCGGCCGCAGCACCTGCGCCCACTCGAAGCGCCGGTAGCCGCGCGTGCCCATCAGCAGGTCGAGCGCGAGCGCGCTCTTCGCCTCGGTCAGGTCAAGATAGAAGTTCGGCTCTTCCACCTTGCCCGGCAGCTCGGGCTCGAGCAGCAGCTTGCTGAGCAGGTGGCCGCTCTTGTCGTCGGCGAAGGAGACCACCGTGTCGTCGACGACCGACAGCGCCAGCTCGGCCGGCACCGGCCGGCCCGTGGCGGGGTCGCGAGTCGTGATCGTCATCTCCACCTCGTCGCGCGGCGAGTGGCGCTTCTTGTCCAGCTCGGCGCTCACCTGCAGCCGCGCGCGGCGGTTGCGGAAGACGAGGCGCTCGGCCAGCGGGTCGAGCTGCTGGTTGAAGAGCGTTATGCGCGCGACACCGGCGGCGCGCTGCATCTGCGCCCCGGCACTGTTGCCGTAGAGGCCCGCGGCCAGGTGCACCACCGCCGGCGCGCCCGGCCCGGCCTCGACCATCGCCGTGTCGAGCAACCGCTCGCGCTGCATCGCGCTCACGATCACCATCTGCTTCTCGCTGCAGCGCACGCCCACGCGCAACACCGTGAGCTCGCCGTCGAGGTCGTCATAGCTGCGCAACACGCAGCCGCTCGCCTCGGCCAGTGGCAGCGCATAACGCTCGTCGACACCGGCCGGCCGCATCACCTCGGCGCGGTAGCTGCGGCCGGTGGCCGGCGTGAACTCCAGGCGGCCGAGGCCGTTCTTGTGGCTGCCGAAGGTGGCCACCGTGTTGCCGAGGTCGTCGACGATGCGCCCTTCGACATCGGCCGGCTTGCCGAGCGGTGTCTTCGCCTCGAAGTACAGGCGCGTCGGCAAGCCCGCGACCATCTGGCCGCCTTCGGGGAAGAAGGCGAGGGCGAGCTTCTTCTGCAGGATCGGGATCGACTTGGAGATCGACTCGGTGACGCCGCCGTCCTCGACCAGGATCGTGAGCAGCCCCTCTCCGTTCCCGGCGGCGATCGTCTTCGGCAGCTCGAACTTCACGACCGCGCTGCCTTCGGCGTTGCTCGTGAACTTCACGCGCGGCAGCTCCACGCCGTCCACCGTGACCACGGCCGCGAGCGCCTTGTTCGCCAGCGGCTCGCCGGTGGGCCGCTTGACCTCGACCGTGGCGCTGACGAGGTCGCCGGCGCCATAGGCCTTCTTGACGAACTCGAGCTTCTTCTTCAGGCGCGGCGCCTCGTAGGCCGAGACGATGATGGCGCGCTCGGCGCGCTGCCCGTCGGCGGTGGTGGCGCGCAGCGTGTACTCGCCGCCCTGCGCTTCGGCGGGCAGCTCGAAGTCGTTGGTGGTGCCGCCCGATGGTGAGGCTGCAAAGGGGCGTGATGCGCCGGCCCATGCGGCCGCTGCGGCCCCTCCGGTCGTAGCGCGGATGCGCTTCTTCATCACCACCGCGCCCTTGGGCGAGACCAGCTCGACCAGCGCCGGCTTCGGTTCAGCAGCCACACCACCGGCAGCGGCCAGCGGGCCGGACAGACTGCTGGCCGTGAGGTCCCAGGCCTTGAACCAGATGGTCTCGCCCGGCTTGTACAGCGGCTTGTCGACCTGGATGTAGAGGCGGCGGCCGACGTTGGCTTCGAAGTAGCGGCCGACGAGGGCCGGAAGCTGCATCGAGTGCGGCAGCGCCAGGCGCGGCGAGGCAGAGGGAGCGGTTTCGGCGGGGAGCGGCGGCAGGATTGGTGCACTGCCCGGTTGGTGATGGGCGTCAGGCAGCGATTCGGCGGCACCGCCGATGCCCGGTGCGCCGGGCGTTGGCGCCTGCGCCGCCGAGGCGGCCCCCAAGGAGATCAGGCAGGCGAGGACGACAGGACGGGGCACGGCGACGGCGACGCGCTTCTTCATGGAACAGGCTCCGCAAGGTTTGGGTTGGCCTGCGTTGAACGTGGGTGGGTGGCGAATGGGGTGAACTGGATTGGCCGACTTCGCCCGACGACCTCTCCTGAGCGGCCGAGGGAGTTCCTTGCCGGTCTTCCCGGGCGGAGCCGACACCCGGCTCGCTTCAGGGTGCAGCAGCGGGCGGAACGTGAAGAGCGCCGCCGTGGTAATCTGCCACAGCATCATGAGCAGCAACTCCATCCGCATCTCCGCCGAGCTGTTCGAGCAGGCCCAGCGCCACGGCGAGGTTCTCTCGCGCTCAGCGGCCCAGCAGCTCGAGCACTGGGCACGCTTGGGCGCCGCCCTCGAGCAAAGCGGCCTGTCGGTTGGCGAGCTCGTTGAATTGCTGCGCGGCGACATCAAGGCAGCGCCCAACCGGCGCGAGAACGCCCTGTGGGCTGCCAAGCGCACCCAGCAGGCGCGAGACATCGCCGCGATTCAGGCCGGCAGGGCGAGCAACGAGTCGATGAGCTGGTTTTCAGGCGGCCGCGCCAAGCGTGCCAAGGCGATCGATTCGCCGCTGTGAACCGCTATTGAACCGGCGTTGACCCACCCCTGCGGCCGGGCATCCGACGTGAACAAGAAACGCCGCCGGCACCCGTCACCTGAGCCGGCCACCCAGCCCCTGCTGCCGGAAGACGAGGCGCCGCTGGACGCGGCCACGCTCGACGCGTTTCTGCAGGGCATGGGCACCGACATGGTCCTGGTGGGCGGCCAGGCCCTCGCGTTCTGGATGGACCGCTATGGCGTCACCGCGGCGGCGGCGGCCATCTCCAACGATGGCGACGCACTCGGCGAGCTGGAGCGCGCGCAGGGCATTGCCACGCGACTGCGCGCGGCGCTGCTGACACCGGACGCCAACGCCCTCACCTCCCTGGTCGCGCAGATCCGCATTCCGACCGGCTCGGCGGGAAAGTTCCGCAACATCGACGTGCTGCACATGCTCTTCACCGTCAGCGGGCAGCGCAAGTCTCGCGAGTTCACGCGCGCCGTCTGGCGCGAGAGCGTGGAGATCGAATGGAAACCGGGGCACCGCATCCGCGTGATGCACCCGCTGCATGTGCTCGAGTCCAGGGTGCAGAACGTCGTCGGCCTCCTGGAATCGAAGGGCCCGCACGTCGTCACGCAGGCGATCTGGGCCGTCGACGTGGCACGCGAGGCGATTCGCCGCGTCTTGCGAAACCCTGACGAGGGCGAGCGACTGGGGACGATGCTCCGCCGGGTGCACAACCTCGCGCGCAGCCGCGCCGGACGGCAGGTGTTGCGGCAACACGGAATCGAAGTACTGGACGCGATACCTGTCGAGGACGTGCGGGCGGCGGCACCGGTGCACGCGTCACAGCTGCGAGCGATCGAGCGCGAGATGGCGATGCGTGCGGCCGCAGCAGGGCACGCGGAAGGCGCGTGATACCAGCCGAGCGGCCGGCGTTTGGAGAAACCAATGGCGTCGGTGCTCGATCAGCCCATTCAAACCGAAGTCATCTTTCAGCGGGCGCGCAGGACCTCGACGTGGTCGTCGGCCTCCGTGATGAATGCGACGTTGGCCAGCGCGTGCATCGCGCGCAGTTGGGCGAACGCCATTTCGGGCGGCGTGGCGGTCTTGTCGATGCGGGGATGCGTGACGATCGCGAAGAACTCATGCGCGCAGGGCCAGGGGACGGCCCAATCTCGAGCGCCGGCGGCCAGTGACTCGAGTGCCGCTCGCGCCCGGCCGTGGAAAGGCGAGTCGGCCCGGTGCGCGTAGACAAGCAGGTTCGTGTCAACCGCGATCGCGGTAGATCGCGTCGCGAACCTTCTCCCAGCCGCCTGCGGCGAACTCCGGCGACAAGCCGTCACCCTGGAAGGGCTGCACTGCGAACGGCGCGGCACGCTTGCGCGTGCGCGTGCGCGCGCGAAAGCGCCGGGCGCAGGCCTTCTTCGATGAGCGCCTTGAGCGTGGAGTTCTCGCGCCGCGCCACCGCCTTTCCGCGCTCGAGCAGCTCGTCCGGCAGTTCGATCGTGGTCTTCATAGGGGCCAGCCATATTCCAAGTATGGGCAGCAGGGCAACGGGAGCGCGCCGAACGATCTAGCCGCTGTCGGCCGGGCCGCGCGGCGGCCAGGGGGACCGCCCGCTCCGAGCCCGCCGACCGCGTTGCGGTTCGCCGCTTCAGTCAGCCCCTGTTAGCCCCATCCGCTACATTCCCCGCCATCGCGGCCGCAGCCGCCGGCGTGCCGCTCCGCCCGCCGCAGCCGCCGCCCCTGGAGGCCCCATGAGCACCGAACCGACCATCATCTACACGCTGACCGACGAAGCCCCCGCGCTGGCCACTGCCGCCTTCCTTCCCGTCATCCGCGCCTTCGCCAAGCCGGCGGGCGTGCAGGTCGACCTGGCCGACATCTCGGTGGCCGGGCGCATCCTCGGCAACTTCTCCGAGGTCCTGACGCCCGAGCAGCGCGTGCCCGACACGCTCGCGGAGCTGGGCCGCAAGACGCTGACGCCGGACGCCAACATCATCAAGCTGCCCAACATCAGCGCCTCGATGCCGCAGCTGCTGGCCGCGATCAAGGAGCTGCAGGGCAAGGGCTACAAGATCCCCGACTACCCCGAGGACGCGAAGACCGACGAGCAGAAGGCGATCCGCGCCCGCTATGCGAAGTGCGTGGGGTCGGCGGTGAACCCGGTGCTGCGCGAAGGCAACTCCGACCGCCGCGCGCCGCGGGCGGTGAAGGAGTACGCGCGCAAGAACCCGCATTCGATGGCCGAGTGGGCGCAGGCCTCGCGCACGCACGTGTCGCACATGCACGCCGGCGACTTCTACCACGGCGAGAAGTCGATGACGCTGGACCGCGCGCGCGACGTGAAGATGGAGCTGGTCACCAAGAGCGGCAAGACGCTCGTGCTCAAGCCCAAGGTGTCGCTGCTGGCCGGCGAGGTGATCGACTCGATGTTCATGAGCAAGAAGGCGCTGCTCGCCTTCTACGAGCGCGAGATCGAGGACGCGCGCAAGTACGGCGTGATGTTCTCGCTGCACGTCAAGGCCACGATGATGAAGGTCTCGCACCCGATCGTCTTCGGCCACTGCGTGCGCATCTTCTACAAGGAGGCGTTCGAGAAGCACGCCAGGCTGTTCGACGAGCTGGGCGTCAACGTCAACAACGGCATGGTCGACCTGCTGAACAAGATCGAGAAGCTGCCGCAATCGCAGCGCGACGAGGTGATGCGCGACCTGCACGCCTGCCACGAGCACCGGCCCGAGCTGGCGATGGTCGACTCGAGCAAGGGCATCACGAACTTCCACTCGCCGAGCGACGTGATCGTCGACGCCTCGATGCCCGCGATGATCCGCGCGGGCGGCAAGATGTACGGTGCCGACGGCCGCCTGAAGGACGTGAAGGCGGTGATGCCCGAGAGCACGTTTGCGCGCATCTACCAGGAGATG
>JAEUPF010000036.1 GCA_016790425.1 Rubrivivax sp. | reverse complement strand
AGCAGCACCGGCACGGCGCTGTCGCGCAGCTGCATCAGCAGCGCCACGCGCTCGGCGGGGTCGCTGACGCGGTAGTCGTCGCCGCGGAGCGTCGAAGCGGCGATGGCGTTCGGGCGCTGCAGGTCGTTGCGCATGGCCGCGGCTTCTCAGTGCAGGGTGCGGCGGCGCCCTTCGAGGGCGTCGTCGAGGGTTTGCAGCCAGGGTTCGGCAAGCTGGCGGATCTCGGCGTCGTTGACCAGGATGCGCTGCATGATTCGCGACTTCGTGCGCGCGGCCTCGGTGGCGGCGGCACGCGCCTCGGCATCGACGGCATTCACCGCCTCGGCGTCGGACTCGATGCGGCCGCGCTGCTGCGGCTCGTGCGCCGCCTGCTTCAGCTGGCTGATCAGCAGCACGCAGGCGCCCTCGAGCTTGACCACTTCGTCCCAGTTGCCCGCGCGCGCGGCGCTGAGCATGTCGGCGCTGGCGCGCTCGATCGCTTCGTAGTAGGTGAGCAATTGCGGGTCCATTTGCATGGGGTGGGCGGGAAGGTGGGAGCGGCTCGGGCGTGGGTGTGGCAGGGCAGGGCCGGTGACGTGGCTTGCGCGTCGCGCCTTCAGCGGCGTGCGGCCGGCGCGGCGGCAGCGGCGTCTTCGGCGATCGCCAGCCACGCTTCGTGCAACGGGCGCATCAGGCGCTGGCACTCCTCCAGCGCCGCTTCGTCGTTGCGCAGGTTGGCCAGCGTCAGGCGCATGGCCAGGTAGCCGTACAGCTCGTGCAGGTCGCGCGCCAGCGTGCCGCCGCCGCGCAGGTCGAGCCCGGCGCGCAGGCCTTCCTCGACGATGCGCACGGCGCGGCCGATGGCGGCGCCCTTGATCTCGGTGCGCTTCTCGCGCAGGGCGCCGCGCGCCTGCGCCACGGCCTCCATGAAGCCTTCGAAGAGCATCGCCACCAGCTCGTGCGGCGAGGCGCCGTCGACCTTGGACTCCACCCGCACCTGCTGGTACAGGCCACCGAGGGCCTGGCGGGCCGCCGGGTTGGCGAAAGAGGCGAACGGCTGGGCGGTGGCGGCGTACATCCTGGGGCTCGCTGCGTCGCGTTGGATGCACTTCTTATCGGCCCCCGCCGAGGCCACTTGAGGCAGGCCCCGAGCGGGCGCCGTGCGCAAGTCGAGGACAGCCGGGGCGCCTGCGGCGCGCCGGCTGCGTGGCGTCAGTTGTTGCTGCCGCCGGTCAGCGCAGCGAGCTGCTGCGTGACGTAGCTGTTGAGCGCGTTCAAGCGGGCGAGGTTGGAGTCCATCGCCGTGAACTGCTGGGTCAGGCGCTCCTGGAAGCGCCCGACACGTTCCTCGAGGCGGGTCTGCTTCTCGCTGTTCTGCGTGATCAGCTTGCGCAGGCCCTCGGTGCGCGTGGTCAGGCTGCCGTCGACGGCGAGCAGCTCGCCGGTCAGCGCCGAGAAGCGGCGCGCGAAGCCTTCGTTGGCGGCCACCAGCGCGTCGGTGTTGGTGAACGCCTTCTTCATCGCGTCCAGATTGGACAGCGCCTTGTCGAGCCGGGTGCCGTCGACGGAGAGGGTGCCGTCGCGCTGCAGCTCCAGGCCCATGTCCGACAGACGGGAGAACGTGGCCGAGGCGCCGGAGGTGGCGTTGAGCACGCCGCGCAGGCGCGACAGCACCGTGCCGACGGCGCTGTCGCCTTGCAGCGGGCCGCCGACCTTGGAGGTGGGGTCGTACTTCGTCTGCTCGTGGATGTAGGTGGCCAGGTCGCTGTACGCGCTGGCGAGATTCTTCACCGCGGTGGTGATGCCATCGCGGTCGGGGCTCACGTCGACGTCCACCGCGGTGGCGCTGTTGCCGCGCAGGCGCAGCGTCAGGCCGTCGACGACATCGGTCAGCTCGTTGCTGGCCGAGGTGACGCCGATGCCGTTGACGGTGGCCACCGCGTTGCTGCCGGCCTGGCCGAGCAGCATGCCGGCGCCGCCGCCCGGCGGGTCGAAGGTGAGCGCGGCCAGCGCCGCGTCGCCGCTGGTGACGCGAAAGCCGTTGGCCGCCCCGGTGGCCGAAGAGCGCAGCGCCAGGCGCGCGCCGCTGGCGTCGTTGACGACGCTGGCGCTGATGCCGGCGCCCAGCGCATTGACCTTGTCGCGCAGCGACTGCACGGTGTCGGCGGCGGTGACGACGAGCTGCACGGCCGTGGCGCCGGGCTTGGCGGTGAAGGCGGCCTGGCCGGCGCTCCAGCTGCCGATCTCGATGGTCAGCGTGCCCGAACCGACGAGCGCGCTGGCGTCGGGGTACGCAGCGCCCGAAGTGATGGTCTGCGCGGCGGCGAGCGCGGTCACGCTGACCGAGTAGCTGCCGGCGGCGGCCGAGCTGCCGCCCACGGCGGTGACGACGGCTTCGTTGGCGCTCTTGGCCACCGACTGCGTCCACACGCCGCTGCCCTTGAGCTTGTTGGCCGCATCCTGCAGCCGCGACACGAGGCTCTGGATCTGGCCGAAGCCGCTGACCTTGGTCTGCAGCTTCGAGGCCTCCGCCTGCATCTGCTGGAGCGGCTTGCGCTCCAACGCCACCAGCTGCGTGAGCATGGTGTTCAGGTCGATGCCACTGCCGATGCCGAGCGACGTGAGCGCGGCCATGCGTTTCTCCCGGGGCGGCGCCGCTCACCTGCCAAGCGGCAGGCAACGGCGCCCGATGACCAAGGGGCTCCTCAGGGGCGGCCGCAGCGCTTCAGTTGCCGCGAATGCCGCCCCCTTGGAGCCCCTTATCGACCGGCTGAAGCGCTGCTTGAGGCGGTCGGGCGTGAATTTTGTGACTCAGCGTTGCAGCCGGGCCGGCAGCGGGGTCCGGGGGACAGCCGGTGCAAGGCGCCCGAATCAGCGCTGCAGCAGTGCCAGCACCTGCTGCGGCAGCTGGTTGGCCTGCGCCACCATCGCGTTGCCGGCCTGCTGCAGGATCTGCGCCCGGCTCAGTGCCGCGGTCTCGGCGGCGTAGTCGGCGTCCATGATGCGGCTGCGCGCGGCCGACTGGTTCTCGGCGGCGACCATCAGGTTGGCGATCACGTTCTCGAAGCGGTTCTGCACCGCGCCGAAGGCGGCGCGCTGCGCGTTGATCGCGTCGATGGCCTGGTCGATGGCGGCGATGGCGGCCAGCGCGAAGCTGCCGTCGGTGCCGGCGATGACGGTGGTCGGGTCGGTGCCGACCGCGGCGCCGACCGCGGTGGTGATGGTGGCCGACTGCGTCCAGTCGAAGGCGCTGACGGTGATCTGGTCGAGCGTGGCCGAAGTGTTGGCGCCGACCTGGAACATCGAGGTCAGCGTCGTGGCGAGGATGTTCTGGCCGTTGAACTGCGTGCCGCCCAGCGTGCGCTGCGCTTCGCGCGCCAGGGCCAGGAACTCGTCGTTCAGGCTGTTGCGGTCGGTGGGAGTGTTGGTGCCGTTGGCCGCCTGCACCGCCAGTTCGCGCATGCGCTGCAGCATGTCGCTGATCTTGCCGAGTGCGCCTTCGCCCACCTGTGCCATCGAGATGCCGTCGTTGGCGTTGCGCATCGCCACGTTCATGCCGCGCATCTGCGTGTTCATGCGCTCGGCGATCGCCAGGCCGGCGGCGTCGTCCTTGGCGCTGTTGACGCGCAGGCCCGAGCTCAGCCGCTGCATCGCCGTGGCGAGCGAGGCCTGGCTGGTGCTCAGGTTGCGCTGCGCGTTGAGCGAGACGAGGTTGGTGTTGATGGTCTGGGGCACGGATGACTCCTTGGGCCGAAGCGCTGTGCCGCCAGTGTGCAGAGGCTGAAGGGGAAGGGATCAGTCGATAAGCGGCGCGAAGGGAAGGCAAATCGGTGCCGTGAAGCGGCGAAGGGCCTGCCGCGCGAGCGACAGGCCCTTCTCGGGCATCGTCAGGCCGGGGCGGGCGGGCCCCGGCCGCTGCGCGCAGCGCTTCAGCTGCGTGAGCGCGGTCAGCGCAGGTCAGCGCAGCAGGGCCAGCACCTGCTGCGGCAGCTGGTTGGCCTGCGCCACCATCGCGTTGCCGGCCTGCTGCAGGATCGAGGCGCGCGACAGGTTGGCCGTCTCGGTGGCGTAGTCGGCATCCATGATGCGCGCCCGCGCCGCGGTCTGGTTCTCCACCTGCGTCTGCAGCGTCGCGACGACGTTCTCGAAGCGGTTCTGCACCGCACCGAAGGTGCCGCGCTGGCTGTTGACGCTGTCGATGGCGGCGTCGATGGCGGTGATGGCGGCCAGCGCGAAGCTGCCGTCGGTGCCGGCGACGGCCGTCGTCGGGTCGGTGCCCACGGCGGCGCCGATGGCGGTGGTGATGGCGCCCACGCTCGTCCAGTCGAACGCCGTCACCGAGATCTGGTCCAGCGTCGCCGAGGTGTTGGCGCCGACCTGGAAGACCGAGTTGGTCGTCGTGGCGAGGATGCTCTGGCCGTTGAACTGCGTGCCGCTGAGCGTGCGCGCGGCTTCGCGCGACAGCTGCAGGTACTCGTCGTTCAGGCTGGTGCGGTCGGTCGAGGTGTTGGTGCCGTTGGCGGCCTGCACTGCCAGTTCGCGCATGCGCTGCAGCATGTCGCCCACCTTGCCGAGCGCGCCTTCGGCCGTCTGCGACATCGAGATGGCGTCGTTGGCGTTGCGGATCGCGACGTTCATGCCGCGCACCTTGGTCTGCATGCGCTCGGCGATGGCGAGGCCGGCGGCGTCGTCCTTGGCGCTGTTGACGCGCAGGCCCGAGCTCAGGCGCTGCATCGAGACCGCCAGCGAGTTCTGGCTCGAGCTGAGGTTGCGCTGGGCGTTCAGCGAAACGAGGTTGGTGTTGATCGACTGGGGCATTTGAGAAGACTCCAAAAGGGGTGATGGACCACAGGCAGTTCAGCGGCTTGGGGCATGGGGTCCCCTCTCTCCTTTAGGGACCACGCACCTTTCACCTGCCGTCCCGTCGTGTCGGGTCCGCGCTGCCGCGGCCCTTCGCTTCGGGACACGCCCGGGCAACCCGTCGCCGTGGTGCTGCCTTCGGATAGACATGCATCGCGGCCCGTTCCGCTCCGGACCCGTGCCCACTTCCGTGCGCACGTTGAGCCCGTTTTCGGCCCCGCCGATCGCGCCTTTAGCGCCTTTTTTGGCACCCTGTTCGGGCCTTGCGGCGCGGCGGTGCGGCGATCTGGCGGGGTGAACGCCGCCATTTCGGCCGCTGCGAAGCGGCCTTGAAACGGATCATTGGCCGACGATGACCACGACCACCCGGACCCGAAAGCTGCACATCGGCGGCGCGCAGGCGCGCGCCGGCTGGGAGGTGCTGGACGTGCGCGAAGGCGGGCATGTCGACCATGTCGGCGACGCGCTCGATCTCTCGCGCTTCGCCGACGGCACCTTTGCCGAGCTGTACGCCTCGCACGTGCTGGAGCACTTCGACTACGCCGAGGAACTGCCGCGCGTGCTGGCCGAGTGGCACCGCGTTCTCGTGCCCGGCGGCGTGCTGCGCCTGTCGGTGCCCGACATCGACATCCTCGCGCACCTGCTGCTGCAGCGGCACGTGCTCGACGTGAATCAGCGCTTCCAGGTGATGCGCATGATGTTCGGCGGCCAGACGCACGCGCACGACCAGCACCGCGTCGGCCTGAATCAGGACTTCCTCGCCGCGTACCTCACGCGCGCGGGCTTCGTCGACCTGATGCGCATCGGCCGCCATGGCCTGTTCGCCGACACCAGCGAGACGGTGGTGCTGGGAACGCCGATCAGCCTGAACATCGTTGCGCACAAGGCCGCGGCTCCGGCCCCGTCGCCGGTGGCCGGCCCCGCGCCGGCCGGGCCGGCGCAGGAGGTGGCCGCATGAATGCGCCGCCATTGGCCGCAGTGGCGGTGCCGCAGCGCGCTGCCGCGCCCGGCGGCCCCGGCCACCGCCACTGGGAGCAAGGCGTGGCGCAGATGCGCGAGCGCGACTGGGTCGGCGCCGCGCGCGCCTTCCGCCGCGCCGTGCGCGCCGCGCCGGGCGATGCGCTGTACTGGATCAATCTGGCCAACGCCTGGCGGCATGCCGGCGACCACGCGCGCGTGCTGGCCGCCGCCGAGAAGGCGCTGGCGATCGACCCCGTGCAGCCGCTGGCATTGCGCCTGCAAGGCGAGGCGCTCGCCGGCCTGCACCGCTACGGCGAGGCGGTGGCGGCGTTCGAGAAGCTCGAGGCCAGCGGCGTGCGCGAGCCCGACGCGATGCTGCAGCACGGTGCGATGCTGCAGGCGCTGCGCCGGCCGGCCGAGGCCATCGACGTGCTGATGCAGGCTGCGGCGATCGAGCCGACGATGATGCAGCTGCACGCGATGATGGCCACCGCGTTCCGCGACATGGCGATGCAGAACGAGGCCATCGAGTGCCTGAAGACGGTGCTGGCGCTCGACCCGGGAAATCTGCAGGCGCTGGCGCACCTGTCGTACGAGAAGCGGCACGTGTGCGATTGGCGCGACTTCGACGCCGAGGTGGCCGAGCTGTCGCGCCTGGTCGCCACCACGCCGCAGGGCATGGCGCGGGTGTGCAGCGCCTTCAGCCTGCTGTCGCTGCCGCTCGATCCGGCGCTGCAGCTCGCCGCGGCGCGCGCCGAGGCGCTGACCGCCGCCGTCGGTGTGCGCGAGCTGCCGCCGCTGTCGCCGGCCGGGCGCACGGCGTGCGCCGGTGCGGCAGCGGCGCGCCGGCGTCGCATCGGCATGCTCTCGTACGACTTCCACGAGCACCCGGTGTCGCAGCTCATCGTCGAGATGATCGAGCGCATGACCGGCCGTGCCGCGGGCGCGGCCCACGGCGACAGCGAACGCGGGCGCGAGCAGGACCCGCGGCGCTTCGAGGTGGTGCTGTACTCCACCGGCCGCGACGACGGCTCGGCCGTGCGGCAGCGGCTCATCGCCGCGGCCGACGCCTTCGTCGACCTGCGCGGCGCGAGCGACGCGCAAGCCGCCGAGCGCATCCGCGCCGACGGCATCGACATCCTCGTCGACCTGCAAGGGCACACGCGCGGCCACCGCAACGCCATCCTCGCGCGCCGGCCGGCGCCGCTGCAGGTGGCCTGGCTCGGCTACCCCGGCAGCACCGGCGCGCCGTGGGTCGACTACCTCGTCGGCGACCCGCTGGTGACGCCGCTGGCGCTTGCGCACCTGTACAGCGAGAAGATCGCGCAGTTGCCGCTGACGCTGCAGCCCAACGGCCGCTGGCGGCCGCTGCCCGACGCGACCGCGCCGATGAGCCGCGCCGAAGCCGGGCTGCCCGGGGAAGGCTTCGTGCTGTGTGCCTTCAACCACACCTACAAGATCGGCCCCGAGGCGTTCGACGCCTGGTGCGGCGTGATGCGCGAGGTGCCCGGCTCGGTGCTGTGGCTGAAGGAGACCAACGGCCAGCTGCACGACAACGTGCGGCGCGAGGCCGAGGCGCGCGGCGTCGCCGGGGAGCGGATCGTCTTCGCCAAGGCGGTGTCGTACGGCGAGCACTTCCGCCGCCTGGCGCTGGCCGATGTCTTCGTCGACACCTGGCCGTACAACGCGCACACCACCGCCGCCGACGCGCTGTGGGCCGGCGTGCCGGTGGTCACGCTGTACGGCAACGGCTACGCCTCGCGCGTGGCCGCCAGCGTGCTCAACGCCGCGGGGCTGGCCGAGCTGGCCTTCGAGAAGGTCGAGGACTACCAGCTGGCGATCCTGGCGCTGGCGCGCGAGCCGGCGCTGCTGGCCGGCTACCGCGAGCACCTGCGCTCGCAGCGCATGGTGCTGCCGCTGTTCGACAGCGCGCGCTTCACCGGCGAGTTCGAGGCGCTGATGTCGCGCCTGTGGCGGCGCTGGGAACAAGGCTTGCCGCCCGAACACCAGGCGGCGGCGTGACGGTGCGCCGCACCGCCGGGTGCCGCGATTCGTGTCCGTTTCGTCGCTGCGGCTCCCTATCGAGCGGGCCTTCCCCCGTGCCGGGGATGCGACGAAGCTGATACCGCGGTGTCATGGCCTCGGCCGGGGTTGCGGAATCGAATGCAGCCGTGGCAGGTGAACCGGGAGCGTGACATGGGCGCAGCGAAGGTTCGATGGGGACGGCGGCGCAGCGGCGGCAACGCGGCGCGCCAGGCGCTGCGGGTGGCACTCGTGGCGCTCGGTTCCTGCGCCGCTGCGGTGCTGGCCGAACCGTCGTCGCCGGCCTTGTCGGCCGAGGCGGCGCGGGCGCCGCTCTCCCGCCATGGCACCGTGTCGCGCCACTTCTGGGGCATCGCCCACACCGACGTCGCCGGCCTGCCGCTGGCCGCCGGCGTGGCGGTGGGCGTGCGCGCGCCGCTGCGCAACGCCGTCGGTGCGGCGGTGGCGCCGGCGCTGGTGCTGCAAACCGGTCGCGCTTCGAACCTGACGCTGCTCAGGGCCGACAGCGGCGGCGCACTGCTGGTCTGGCAGATCCGCAACTAGGGTGCGGCCACGAAGGCGCGAGCGCCCGGGGCGCGCGCGCCTCAGCCGCCGACGACCGCCGCTGCCTGCTCGCCGGTGATGCCGCGCAGGAACGCCTCGCAGCGGCCGAGCTGTTCGAGGCTCACGAACTCGTCGGCCTGGTGCGCCTGGCCGATCGAACCCGGCCCGCAGACGACGGTGGAGATGCCCTGGCCCTGGAACATGCCGGCCTCGGTGCCGAAGGCGACGTTGGTCGTGCGCGCCTCGCCGGCCAGGCGCAACGCCAGCGCCACCGCCGGCTCCTCGGGCGCGGCGCGGAAGGCCGGCATCTCACAGATCGTCTCGAAGCGGATGCCGCTCGCCGGGTCGACGGCGTGCATCGCCGGTTCGAGCGAGCGCGCGGTCTCGACGACGCGGCGGTGCAGCGCCTCGGCGTCGACGCCGGGCAGGTTGCGCAGCTCGTAGTGGAAGCGGCAGTCTTCGGGCACCACGTTGTCGGCGATGCCGCCGGCCACGACGCACACCGCGGCGGTGGTGTAGGGCACGTCGAAGCCGGCCTGGCGCGGCTCGCGGTCGCGCAGTTCGTCGCCGAGGCCGGCGATCTGCGCGATGACGCGTGCCGCCGCCTCGACCGCGTTCACCGCGTGCGGCCTGAGCGAGCTGTGCGCCGCATGCCCGCGCACGAGGCAGCGCCAGCGGTACACGCCCTTGTGCGCCAGCGCCGGCACCATCTCGGTGGGCTCGCCGACGATGCACAGCCGCGGCGCCACGGCCGCCTCGCGCAGGTCGGCCAGCAGGCGGCGCACGCCGAAGCCGCCCACTTCCTCGTCGTAGCTGAAGGCGTAGTGCAGCGCGAACGGCAGGTCGGCGTCGAGCCAGCGGCTGGTCTGCGCGACGACCGTGCCGATGAAGCCCTTCATGTCGGCGCTGCCGCGGCCGTACAGGCGCTGCCCGCTCACTTCGGCGGCCAGCGGATCGCGCGTCCACGCCTGGCCGTCCCAGGGCACGGTGTCGGTGTGGCCGGACAGGATGAGCCCGCCCGGCTTGCCTTGGCCCAGCGTCGCGAAGAGGTTGGCCTTGGCGCGCGCGTCGTCGTAGGTCAGCCGGATGGGAACCTTCAGCGCGCGCAGTTCGTCGGCGATGGTCTCGATGAGCGCCAGGTTGGAGCGCTCGCTCACCGTGTTCAGGCGCACGAGGCGCTGCGCCCATTCGAGCGCCGACAAGCTAGGGAAGGGTTTGCCGCTGTCGTCCATGCGCCACTTTACTGCCCGAAGCGCGGCGCTAGCATCGCCGCACCATGGCCGGGGTCGCACCACCACCGCTTGCCGCCTTCGCCGGTGCCACCGGTGCCACCGGTGCCACCGGTGCCACCCACGCCACCGGTGACGTCGGTGACGCCGGCAGCGAAGCGGCCGAGGCGCGCCGCCACGTCAACCCGGCCGTCATCCGCAGCGCCGCCGAGCGCATCCGCAACGACATCCGGCGCACACCGCTGTGGCGCCTGCCCGGCGCGGCGCTGGGCATCGGCTGCGCCGAGGTGTGGCTGAAGCTGGAGCAGTTGCAGGTCTCCGGCAGCTTCAAGGCGCGCGGCATGTTCAACCGGCTGCGCTCGCACAAGGTGCCCGCGGCGGGGGTCATCATCGCCTCGGGCGGCAATGCCGGCATCGCCGTCGCGGTGGCGGCGCGGGCGCTGGGCGTGCGCTGCGAGGTCTTCGTGCCCGAGGTGACGCCGCCGTCGAAGCGGCAGCGCCTGCTCGACGCCGGCGCCACGATGACCGTCACCGGGCGCAGCTACGCCGAGGCGGCCGAAGCCTGCATCGAGCGGCAGCGCTCCAGCGGCGCGCTCCTGATGCACGCCTACGACCAGCAGGAAGTGATCGCCGGCGCCGGCACGCTGGCGATGGAGATCGAAGCCGAGGCCGGCGTGCCCGACCGCGTGCTCGTCAGCGTCGGCGGCGGCGGCCTGATCGCCGGCATCGCCGCGTGGTTCGAGGGCTGCACGCGCGTCGAATCGATGGAGCCGCAAGCGGCGCCGACGCTGCATGCGGCGTTGTCGCGCGGCGAGCCGGTGTCGGTGGACGTGGCCGGCATCGCCGCCGATTCCCTCGGCGCGCGCCGCATCGGCAGCCTGGCCTGGCCGATCTGCCGCCAGCACGTGGTGGCTTCGTACTTGCTGCCCGACGAGATCATCGCTGCGGCGCAGGCGCGCATGTGGTCCGACCTGCGCCTGGCCGTCGAGCCGGCGGCGGCGCTGCCGCTGGGGGCGCTGTGGGCCGGCGCGGTGCAGCCCGCGCCCGACGAGAAGGTGGCCGTCGTCGTCTGCGGCGCCAACTTCGACCCGGCGGCGCTCGGCTGAGGGACCGGGCGTCGCCGCCCGTCACCCGGCCTCGGCCCGCCGCGGGCGCCCCGTGCGCCGCTCGGCGCTCAGCCCAGAGGTGCCGTGCGCATGATCTGTGTCGGCGTCGGCGCCGGCCAGCCGGCTTCCTTGGCCACCCGCAGGATGGCGGCGTTGGTGTCGAAGTAGACCTGCCAGTAGTGGTCGGTGTGGCAGTGCGGCCGCACCGCGATCACCGGGCCGACGAGGTTCATGTCGAGCACGCTGACGTCGGGCGCCGGGTCGGTGGCCACGTGCGGGATCCTAGCCACGGCGGCGCGCAGCAGCTCGATCGCCTGCTGGGGGTCGACGCTGCCGGCCAGCTGCGCCGTGCGCTCGACGCGCCGCGTCGGCCGGGCCGAGAAGTTCATGATCGTGTCGCCGAAGATCTTGCCGTTGCCCACGATCGTCAGCACGTTGTCCGGCGTGATGACGGTGGTGCCGAACAGGCCCAGTTCGTGCACGGTACCGGTGACGCCGCCGATCTGCACGAAGTCGCCGAGCTTGAACGGCCTGAGCACCAGCATGAAGGCGCCGGCGGCGAAGTTGCCGAGCATGCCGCTCCAGGCCGCGCCGATGGCCACGCCGGCGCCGGCGAGCATCGCCGCGAAGGAAGTGGTCTGGATCCCGAAGTAGCCGAGGATCCCGAGCACCAGCGCGATGTTCAGCGCGATGGCAACGATCGAGCCGAGGTACTTGGTGAGCGTGGCGTCGACCTGGTTGCGGTTGAGCGCCGACTGCATGAGCGTGACGACGGCGCCGATCAGCCAGCGGCCGATGATCCAGAACGCGATCGCCGCCAGCACCTTGATGCCCAGCTCGACGAGCGTCGTGCTGACGAATGCCTGGATGGCCTGCATGTCCATGATGGGGGGGTCCCTCCGGTGCGTGGTTGTTGTTCGGCGCCGCGGCGGCGCAGTCTGCCCGCGGTGCACGTCGCGCGCCGCGAACCATACCGCCCCGAGGAACGGGGGCAGCAAGACCAAAGGCCGGCGTCGAACGCCTTGCCTCAGGCTGCCCGGCCGGCGCGGCCGGCTCGGCCGGCTCGGCCGCCTCGGCCGCCTTTCAGCCGGCGGCCTTGGTGGCCATCCCCGGCCGCTGGCGATGGAACGTCACCGGCGCCGCGGGCACCTGCTTCAGCACGCTTTTCTTGATGCGGCCCACGACGTGCATCTCGCAGGGCTTGCAGTCGAAGCGCAGCGTGAAGCGCTCGTTGCCCTGCACCAGGGTGAGCGGCTCGGCGCGCACCGTTCCCTGCACGCCGGTGACGCCCTTGGCCTGCTTCGGGCACAGGCTCAGCGACCAGCGCACGCAGTGCTTGGTGATCATCAGGCTCACGTCGCCCGTCTCTTCGTGGCTCTCGTAGGCGGCGGCGAGGATCTTCACGCCGTGGCGGGCATAGAACGCGGCGGCGCGGCGGTTGTAGACGTTGGCGAGGTAGGTGAGCGCGTCTTCGGGGTACGTCGCCGGCGGCTCGGCCGGCGCGCGCGGCGGCAGCGGCCGCCGGGCGGCAGCGCGCGCCGCTTCGAGCGCCGCGATGGCGTTGCGGCGCAGCGCGTTGAGCACGCTCGGCGCGGCGAACGAAGGCGAGCGCGCGTCGCGCCAGCGCAGCTCGATCGCCGCCGGCTCGCGCACTTCGAAGATCGTGCCGCCCAGGCGCGCCAGGTGCTCGCGCATCGCGGCTTCGGCACGCGCCGGGTCGCGCGCCGGCTGGTGCTGGGCGGCGGCGTGCGCGCGGGCCTCGTGCCCGCGCTCGTCGCGCACTTCGAGCTGCCAGCCGCCGTTGGCTGCGGTGAGGCGCAGCGCCACGCCGATCGTCCGCTCGGCGCTCTGGCGTTCGAGCAGGCGCTCCCAGGCCCTGTCGCGGTTGCGCGCCACTTCGGCGCCCTTGCGCAGGCCCTTCAGCGTGGCCACCGGCGCGTTCGGTTCGAGCCGCCAGGCGCGCCCGCCGAGCGGCGTGGCGACGTTGATCGGCACGCCCTGCAGTCTGCCCTGCAGATCGGTCCAGGTCAGCGCGTCGCCGTTGTGGAAGGCAAGCGTCGCCTCGTCGGCTTCGACGTCGAAGTGGGCGGCGCCGACGGCCAGCACGTGACCGGCCGGCATGCCGGCGTGCTTGGGCGTGTCGAAGGCGCCGATGTCGCCCTGCTCCGGCGGGCGGCGGCCGTTGACGAAGTAGTCGGTGGCGCCGCGCTGGAAGGCGCGCCCGGGATCGGGCTGGAAGGTGTAGCGGCAGTGCCCGTCCGACGAGGCGCTGAACTCCGGCCTGCGCTGCAGCAAGGCGTCGAGCAGTTGCCGGTAGTGCGCGGTGACGTTCTTCACCGTCGCCATGTCCTTGTAGCGGCCTTCGATCTTGAAGGCGCGGATGCCAGCGTCCACCAGGGCCTCGAGGTTCGCGCTCTGGTTGTTGTCCTTCAGGCTGAGCACATGCTTGTCGTGCGCGACGATGCGCCCGGCGCCGTCGAGCACGGTGTAGGGCTGGCGGCACTCCTGCGAGCAGTTGCCGCGGTTGGCGCTGCGCCCGGTGACGGCGTGGCTGATGAAGCACTGGCCGCTGTAGGCGACGCACAGCGCGCCGTGGATGAAGAACTCGAGCACGGCGCCGGGCACCTGCTGTTCGATGGCGCGGATCTGCGCCAGCGTCAGCTCGCGCGCCAGGACCATCTGCGCGATGCCGGCGTCTTGCAGGAAGCGCGCCTTGCCGGGGTTGCGGATATCGCATTGCGTGCTGGCGTGCAGCTGGATCGGCGGCAGCTCGCCGGCGGCGGCCAAGTCGAGCAAGGCCATGTCCTGCACGATGATCGCGTCGGCGCCGGCGGCGTGCAGTTCGTGGATGAGCCGCCGCGCCGGCTCGAGCTCGTCGTCGCGCAGGATCGTGTTGACGGTGACGAAGACGCGCGCGCCGAAGCGGTGTGCGTGGCGCGCCAGGCGCTCGATCTCGGCAACCGGATTGCTCGCCTTGTCGCGCGCGCCGAAGCCGGGGCCGCCGATGTAGATGGCGTCGGCGCCGTGGTTCACCGCCTCGATGCCGATGGCCGTGTCGCGCGCCGGCGCCAGGAGTTCGAGTTCGCGTCGAGGCATCACGCAGGCAGCGGTGGCGAGGGGGCAGCGGCGGCCGGCCTGCCTCAGCGGGCCGGGGCGAACGCCGCCGCGGCGGCGTCGATGCCGCTCAGCAGTTCGCGGTAGCCGGCGCACACCGGGAACTGCGGGAACTGCGCCGCGATTGCCGGCGGCGGGTGGATGAGGAACCCGGCGTCGGCGGTGGCGAGCATCGCGGTGTCGTTGTACGAGTCGCCGGCGGCGATGACGCGGAAGTTGAGGCTCTTCATCGCCAGCACCGCCTGCCGCTTCTGGTCCGGCTGGCGCAGCGTGTAGTCGGCGACGAAGCCCTCGGCATCGGCGACGAGCCGGTGGCACAGCAGGGTCGGCCGGCCGAGCTGGCGCATCAGCGGGTCGGCGAACTCGTAGAACGTGTCCGACAGGATCAGCACCTGGTAGCGGCGGCGCAGCTCATCGAGGAACTCGCGCGCCCCCGGCAGCGGCGCCATCGCGGCGATGACGGACTGGATGTCGGCCAGCTTCAGCTGGTGTTCCTTCAGCAGCGCCAGGCGCCAGCGCATCAGCTTGTCGTAGTCGGGCTCGTCGCGGGTGGTGCGGCGGAACTCGGCAATGCCGGTGCGTTCGGCGAAGGCGATCCAGATCTCGGGGACGAGCACGCCCTCGAGATCGAGGCAGACGATGTGCATGTGCAGCATCGTAGCCGAGGCCCCCGCCGGACCCGCGACGCCGGGCGTCCGCTCAGGCGTTCGGGGATCAGGCGCTCAGATCACCGTGTCCCACGAGGCGGACAGCCGCACTGCACCGTTGACGATGCCCACCATCGAGTAGGTCTGCGGGAAGTTGCCCCACAGCTCGCCGCTGGTGGCCGCCAGGTCCTCGCTCAGCAGCCCGAGCCGGTTGCGCCGCGCCAGCAGGCTCTCGAAGGCGGCGCGCGCTTCCTCGATGCGGCCGATGCGCGCCAGTGCGTCGACGCGCCAGAACGAGCAGACGTTGAACGCCACCTCGGGCCGGCCGAAGTCGTCGGGGGCCTCGTAGCGGCGCATGAACGGTCCGTCCAGGAGCGCCGCCTCGAGCGCGGCCACCGTGCTGACGAAGCGCGGGTCGCGCGGCGCGACGAAGCCCACTTCGGCCATCAGCAGCACGCTCGCGTCGAGGTGCTCGCCGTCCAGGCTCTCGACGAAGGCCTTGCGCTTGTCGTTCCAGGCGCGCTCGTGGATCAGCGCCTTGATGCGGTCGGCGCGCTCGCGCCACAGTGCCGCGCGCTCGGCCGGCAGCGCGAGCGCCCGCGCCGCGTGCGCCAGGCGGTCGCACGCGGCCCAGCACATCAGCACCGAGGAGGTGTGCACGCGGGCGCGCGTGCGCAGCTCCCAGATGCCGGCGTCGGGCTGGTCGTGCAGCCGCCAGGCCTGCTCGCCCATCGTCTCCAGGGCCGCGAAGTCGGCGGCGTCGGCCGGCTCCAGCAGGCGCGCGTCGTGGAACGCCTGCGCCGCGCCGAGGACGATGCCACCGTAGACGTCGTGCTGGAAGTGCTCGTGCGCCTGGTTGCCCACGCGCACCGGGCCCATGCCGCGGTAACCGGCGGCGTGCTCGACGATGCTCTCGGGCAGCGCGCGCTCCAGGCCGATGCCGAACAGCGGCTGCACGTGGCCGCCCTTCGATGAACGAACGATGTCGTAGAGCCAGTGCAGGTAGCTCTCCATCGTGCCCACTTCGGACAGGCTGTTCAGCGCCCGCACGACGAAGAAGGCGTCGCGCAGCCAGCAGTAGCGGTAGTCCCAGTTGCGGCCGCTGCCCGGCGCCTCCGGAATGCTCGTCGTCAGCGCCGCGACGATGGCGCCGGTGTCCTCGTACTGGCACAGCTTGAGCGTGATGGCGGCGCGGATCACCGCTTCCTGCCATTGCAGCGGCACCGCCAGGCGCCGCGTCCAGTGCCGCCAGTACGCGGCCGTGCGCTCCTCGAACTCGCGCGCCGTCTGGTCGATGCCGCCTTCGATCGTCTCGTCGGGGCCGAGCAGCAGCGCCGTCGGTCCTTGCAGCACGAACCAGCTGCCGTCGGCCACGTAGGTGAGCGGTGCGCTGGTGTTCAGCCGCCACGTGCCTTCGGGCAGCACGTAGCGCAGATGGTGGCTGCCGCGCGTGACGACCGGCTGCGCCGCGCCCCAGTTGCCCTGCGGTCGCACGGTGATGCGCACGCGCGGGTGGCCGGCCAGCGGTTGGAGGCGCCGCACCAGCTGCGCCGGGCGGAACATGCGGTCGCGCTGGATGAAGCGCGGCGCGAAGTCGGCGATCTCCACGCCCTGGCCTTGCGCGTCCCACAGGCGCGTGCGCACGATGGCAGTGCCGGGGTCGTAGGCCTGCTCGTGGCGCACCAGCCCTTCGAGTTCCACCGTCATCGCGCCGGCCAGCGGCAGGCCCTTGTCGCTGTGCAGCAGCGCGTCGAACACAGGCGGGCTGTCGAAGCGCGGCATGCAGCACCAGACCACGCTGCCGCGCGCCTCGATGAGTGCGCCGAGCGTGCAGTTGCCCACCACGGCCAGTTCGAGGCTGGCGGCGGGGCGCGGCGGTTCGGGGGGGAGCGGGTTCACGCGGGGCGGGGAAGGGCACGAAGGGCAAGCGGCGGGCCCGGCCCGCCGGCCACGGCTGCGGCCGCATTGTCGGCAACGCCGCCGCGTGCCCCTGGCGCGGGTCCGGTCTTTGCCAAGGGGCCCGAACCCCTGGGCGTTATGGTCCGCCGCATGCTCAACGTCAGCGCGATCCGGCTGCAGCTCAAGTCGATCCGCCTGCAGCTGCGCTTCCTCGCCCCGTTGCTGCTCACGCTGGTGGCCGCGGCGTACCTGGCCGTGCCGCTGATGGACCAGGTGACGCTGCGGTGGTTCAGCCGCGACCTGAACATGCGCGGCGTGCTGCTGGCCAACGCGCTGTCGGACTCCATCGGCGCTGCGCTCGCCGAAGGGCGCAGTGCGCGCCTGGGTGCGCTGCTGCAGCGCACGGCGCGCGACGAGCGCCTGTTCGCCATCGGCCTGTGCAACGCGCAGGGCCGGCTCGTGCAGCAGACCGAGCGCTACCCCGAGTCGTTGACCTGCGCCCGCGCCGCCCAGGTGGCGCGCGAGGCCGAGCCGCGCTTCGAACTCGCCGGCGGCCCGGTGCACGTCGGGCTGCACCCGGTGTACGCGTCGCCCTCGACGGGGTCGGCCGCCGCGCCGGAGCGGGCGATCGAGCGGCCCGCGGAACAAGCGTCGGTCAGGGAGGCCGACCGGGAAGCCGCGGAAAGGCGCGCTGCGGAGGCGGCGCGGGCGGCCGCCGCTGCCGCCTCTGCCACCGCCGGCGCCGCCGCGGCGCCCGAGGCCGCCGAGCCGGCGCTTCTGGGCCAGCTGGTGCTGCTGCACGACCTCAGCTTCATCGAGCGGCGCAGCCAGGACACGCGCCGCTATCTCATCGGTCTCATCGCCGCGCTCGGGCTCATCATCGCGCTGGTCACGGTCGTCGTGGCGCAGCTGAGCTGGAACGGCTGGGTGCGCGGCGTGCGCGCCATCATGCGTGGCGAGGGCCTGCTGTCGCCCCTGATGCCGGCGCCCGAACTGGCGCCGTTCGCGGCCGACCTGCGCTCGCGTCTGCGCGATCTCGAGGACGAATACCGCCGCTCGCAAGGACCCGAGACCGAGTGGAATGCAGCGCGCCTGCGTTCGCTGCTGCGCAGCCACCTCGCCGGCGACCAGGTGATCGCCGTTTCCAACCGCGAGCCCTACATCCACCAGCGGGTGAAGGACAAGCAGGACGGCGCTGCCCCGGACGACAAGGCCGCCGCCGGCGCGGCAGCCAACGGCGCCGCCGGTGCCGGCAGCGGCGCCCGCAGCCACGTCATCGTGCAACGGCCGGCCAGCGGCCTCGTCACCGCGCTGGAGCCGGTGATGCGCGCCTGCTCGGGCACCTGGATCGCGCACGGCAGCGGCAGCGCCGACCGCGAGACGGTGGACGCGAGCGACCGCGTCTCGGTGCCGCCGGGCGAGGGTCCCGAGTCGTCGTACTGGTTGCGCCGCGTCTGGCTCACGCCCGAGGAGGAGCAGGGCTACTACTACGGCTTCGCCAACGAGGGCCTGTGGCCGCTGTGCCACGTGGCGCACGTGCGGCCGACGTTCCGCCAGAGCGACTGGGCCGCCTACCGCGAGATCAACCGCCGCTTCGCCGACGCCGTGGTGGCCGAGGCGCGCGACGAGGACCCGGTGGTGCTGGTGCAGGACTACCACTTCGCGCTGGTGCCGGCGATGATCCGCGAGCGGCTGCCGCAGGCCACCGTCATCACCTTCTGGCACATCCCGTGGCCGAACCCGGAGAGCTTCGGCATCTGCCCGTGGCGCTCGGAGATCCTGCAGGGGCTGCTGGGCAGCACGATCCTCGGCTTCCACACGCGCTTCCACTGCAAGAACTTCATCGAGACGGTCGACCGCTACCTCGAGGCGCGCATCGAGCACGAGCACTCGAGCATCACCTACGGCGGCGAGGAGACGCTGATCGAGAGCTACCCGATCTCGATCGCCTGGCCCGAGCAGCCCGGGCAGTGGCCGCCGGTGGCCGAGTGCCGCGCGCGCGTTTTCGCCCGCCTGGGCCTGGCGCCGGAGACCTGCCTGGCACTGGGCGTCGACCGCTTCGACTACACCAAGGGCATCCTCGAACGGCTGAACGCGGTCGAGCGGCTGCTGGAGAAGTACCCGCAGTGGCTGGAGCGCTTCGTCTTCGTGCAGGTGGCGGCGCCCACGCGCAGCGACCTCGACGAGTACCGCAATTTCCAGGAGCGCGTGGAGCGGCTGGCCGAACGCATCAACTCGCGCTTCGGCCGCCCCGGCTACAAGCCGGTGCACCTGCTGGCGCAGCACCACGACCACGAGGCGCTGACCGAGCTGTACCGCGCCGCCAACCTGTGCGTGGTGACCAGCCTGCACGATGGTATGAACCTCGTCAGCAAGGAATACGTGGCGGCGCGCGACGACCTCGCCGGCGTGCTGGTGCTCAGCCGCTTCGCCGGCGCCGCGCGCGAACTGCACGAGGCGCTGATCGTCAACCCCTACCACGTCGAGGAGACGGCCGACGCGCTGCACCGCGCCGCCACGATGCCCGCTGCCGAGCAGCGCGAGCGCATGGCCAGCCTGCGCACGGTGGTGCGCGAGTTCAACGTCTACCGCTGGGCCGGGCGCATGCTGTCGGACGCCGGCCGCTGGCGGCTGCGCGAGCGCATCGCCGCGCGCGTGCAGCGCCACCGCGTGCTGGGGCGCGAGGCCTCGCCATCCTCCTGAGCAACGCGGCGCGTCGCGAACGACACTGCGCGCGTTCGGCGGACCGCCCTTTGCAGCCGCGGCGTAGCGATGCAGCACCTGTTCACCCCCCAAGGCGACGCGGCGCTCGCAGCACTCCTGCGCCGGCGGCCGCTCTTCGGCTTCGACTTCGACGGCACGCTGGCGCCGATCGTCGACGAGCCGGCCGCGGCGCGCATCCCGCCGGCGGTGACCGGGCGGCTGCGCCTGCTGGCCGAGCTGGCGCCGGTGGTGGTGATCAGCGGCCGCGCCATCGACGACCTGCGTCAGCGCCTGGGGTTCGTGCCGCGCCATGTCGTCGGCAGCCACGGCGCCGAGGATCCGCTGCTCGCACCCGAAGCCACTGCCGGCGAGCACGCCGCGGCGCTGGACCCGCTGCGCGAACACCTGCGCCGCCATGCCGCCGAACTGGCCGCCGTCGGGGTCGACGTGGAAGACAAGCGGCAGTCGATCGCGCTGCACTACCGGCGCGCCGCGGCGCCGGCGCGGGCGCGCTCGCTGCTCGAGCGCCTGCTCGAAGAGCCGCCAGGCCGGCCGAAGGTCTTCGCCGGCAAGCGCGTCTACAACGCCACCGCGCCCGACGCGCCCGACAAGGCCGGGGCGCTGCGAAGCCTGCTTGCCCGCTGCGACGCCGACTGCGCCGTCTTCGCCGGCGACGACGTCAACGACGAACCGGTCTTTGCCGCCGCGCCGGCCGACTGGGTGACGGTGCACGTCGGCCGCGGCCCTTCGCAGGCGCGCTTCTGGCTCGACGGGCCGCGCCAGATGGTGGGCCTGCTCGAGCGCGTGCTGCAGGGGCTGCGGTCGGCGCAGGAGTGAAAGCCCTTCGCGGCGATACTGCGGGCTCACGACGACGCTGCGCAGGAGCGAGCCCCGCGATGCCCGAGACCCTGACCACCGACCTTGCCGAGCGCGTGCTGACGGTGACGCTGAACCGCCCCGAGGCGCTGAACACCTTCAACGCGGCGATGATGAAGGAGCTGATCGAAGCCTTCGATCGCGCCGATGCCGATGACGAGGTGCGCGCGGTCATCGTCACCGGCGCCGGGCGCGCCTTCTGCGCCGGCGCCGACCTCTCGCAAGGCGGCAAGACGTTCGACTACGCCGAGCGCGCCCGGAGCGACGCCGGTGGCGGCCGCCCCGGCGTGGGCCAGGCGGTGCGCGCCGACGGCAGCATCGACTGGAGCCATGAAGCGGTGCGCGACGGCGGCGGCCGCGTGGCGCTGCGCATCTTCGAGTGCTTGAAGCCGGTGATCGCGGCGGTGAACGGGCCGGCGGTGGGCATCGGCGCGACGATGCTGCTGCCGATGGATGTGCGGCTGGCCAGCGACAGCGCCCGCTTCGGCTTCGTGTTCGCCCGCCGCGGCATCACCCCCGAGGCCTGCTCGAGCTGGTTCCTGCCGCGGCTGGTGGGCATCAGCCGCGCGCTCGAGTGGACGATGAGCGGCCGCGTCTT
>JAEUPF010000012.1 GCA_016790425.1 Rubrivivax sp. | reverse complement strand
GGCGTCATCCAGAACGACATCAAGCGCGTGGTCGCCTACTCCACGCTCAGCCAGCTCGGCTACATGACGGTGGCGCTCGGCGTCTCGGCCTACTCGGTGGCCATCTTCCACCTGATGACGCACGCCTTCTTCAAGGCGCTGCTGTTCCTCGCCGCGGGCAGCGTGATCATCGCGATGCACCACGACCAGGACATCCGCAACATGGGCGGCCTGCGCAAGTACATGCCGATCACGTGGATCACGTCGCTCGTCGGCTCGCTGGCGCTGATCGGCACGCCGCTGTTCAGCGGCTTCTACAGCAAGGACAGCATCATCGAGGCGGTGCACGCGAGCCACCTGCCCGGGGCCGGCTTCGCGCTGTTCGCCGTGACCGCCGGCGTCTTCGTCACCGCCTTCTACTCGTTCCGCATGTACTTCCTCGTCTTCCATGGCGAGGAGCGCTTCGGCCGGGAAGCGCACGGGCACGGCGATGCGCCGCCTGCCGATGCCGCGCACGCCGGGCACGCCGTTGCCGCCGCAGCGCACGCCGATCCGCACGCCGATCCGCACGCCGATCCGCACGCCGGCAACGCCCTGGCCGACGACGCCCATGCCGACGAAGCGCACGAGCACCACGGCCTGCCCGCCGGCCAGAAGCCGCACGAGACGCCCTGGGTGGTGACGCTGCCGCTCGTGCTGCTGGCGATTCCTTCGGTGCTGATCGGCTACCTGACGATCGCGCCGGTGCTCTTCGGCGACACCTTCAAGGGCGCCATCGTCGTCGACGCGGCGCGCCACCCGGCGATGGAAGAGCTGGCCCGTGCCTTCCACGGTGCCGGCGCGATGGCGTTGCACGGCCTGACGGCGCTGCCGTTCTGGCTGGCGCTGGCCGGCGTCGTCGCCGCCTGGTGGTTCTACCTGATGCAGCCGGCACTGCCGGCAGCCTTCGCGCGCGTGTTCAGCCCGGTCGTTCGCCTGCTCGAGAACAAGTACTACATGGACTGGATCAACGAGCACATCCTCGCTGCCGGTGCGCGCCTGCTCGGCCGCGGCCTGTGGAAGGGCGGCGACGTGGCGGTGATCGACGGCGCCATCGACGGCTCGGCGCGCACCGTCGGCGGCCTGGCCGGCGTGATGCGCACCTGGCAGACCGGCCGCCTGTACCAGTACGCGCTGGTGATGCTGCTGGGCATCTTCGGCCTGCTGACCTGGCAGCTGTGGCCGTTCCTCAGCGCCCAGCTGCGTTGAGCGGGCGCTGATCGCGCGCTGAACGCCGAATCCGAGAAGACGAAAGAGAACACACGAAGATGGGCCTGCTCAGCATCGCGATCTGGCTGCCGATCGCCTTCGGCACGCTGCTGCTCGCCGTCGGCCGCGACCAGAACGCCCGCGCCGTGCGTGCGCTCGCGCTCGTCGGCGCGATCGCCTCGTTCGTGGTCACGTTCCCGCTCGTCACCGGCTTCGAGGGCTCCAGCGCGGCGATGCAGTTCGTCGAGAAGCTGGCGTGGATCCCGCGCTTCAACGCCCACTACCACCTCGGCATCGACGGCCTTTCGCTGTGGTTCGTGCCGCTCACCGCGTTCATCACCGTCGTCGTCGTCATCGCCGGCTGGGAGGTCATCACCGAGCGCGTGGCGCAGTACAACGGCGCCTTCCTCATCCTCTCGGGGCTGATGGTGGGCGTCTTCGCGGCGCTCGACGGCCTGCTCTTCTACGTCTTCTTCGAAGCGACGCTGATCCCGATGTACCTGATCATCGGCGTCTGGGGCGGGCCGCGGCGCGTCTACGCGGCGTTCAAGTTCTTTCTGTACACGCTGCTCGGCTCGCTGCTGATGCTGGTGGCGCTGGTGTTCCTGTACTTCAAGAGCGGCGGCAGCTTCGACATCGTCACCTGGCACAAGCTGCCGCTCTCGCTGCCGACGCAGGCGCTCCTGTTCTTCGCCTTCTTCGCCGCCTTCTCGGTCAAGGTGCCGATGTGGCCGGTGCACACCTGGCTGCCCGACGCGCACGTCGAGGCGCCCACCGGCGGCTCGGTGGTGCTGGCGGCGATCATGCTGAAGCTCGGCGCCTACGGCTTCCTGCGCTTCTCGATGCCGATCGCCCCCGACGCGGCGCGCACCTACGACTGGTTCATCATCGGCCTGTCGATCATCGCCGTCGTCTACATCGGCCTGGTGGCGATGGTGCAGCTGGACATGAAGAAGCTCGTCGCCTACAGCTCGGTGGCGCACATGGGCTTCGTGACGCTGGGCTTCTTCATCTTCAACGACCTCGGCGTCGCCGGCGGCATCGTGCAGATGATCAGCCACGGCTTCGTCTCCGGGGCGATGTTCCTGTGCATCGGGGTGCTGTACGACCGCGTGCACAGCCGCGACATCGCCGCCTACGGCGGCGTCGTCAACACGATGCCCAAGTTCGCCGCGCTGGCGGTGTTCTTCGCGATGGCCAACTGCGGGCTGCCGGGCACCGCCGGCTTCGTCGGCGAGTGGATGGTCATTCTCGGCACGGTGAAGGTGAACTTCTGGATCGCCGCGCTGGCCGCGACGACGCTCATCTTCGGCGCCGCCTACACGCTGTGGATGGTCAAGCGCGTGTACTTCGGCGACGTCGCCAATGCCCACGTCAGGGCGTTGGCCGACATCAACGGCCGCGAGATGCTGGCGCTCGGCCTGCTCGCCGCCGCCACGCTGTTCATGGGCGTCTACCCGAAGCCCTTCACCGACCCGATGAACGCCTCGGTCGCCGAACTGCTGCGCCACGTGGCGCTGACCAAACTGCCATGAACTGGCCTCTGCTCACCCCCGAGATCTGGCTGCTGGTGATGGCCTGCGTGGTGCTGCTCGCCGACCTCTTCGTCAGCGATCCGCAGCGCGGCCCTACCTTCTGGCTGACGCAGGCGACGATCGCCGTCTTCGCCTGGCTGCACCTCGAGGGCCACAACGCCGGCCTCACCGCCTACGGCATGCAGGGCATGGTCGTCGTCGACCCGATGGGCCACCTGCTGTCGATGTTCGCGGCGCTGGCGGTGATGGTGACGCTGGCCTACGCGCGCCCGACGCTGGCCAGCCGCGACATGGCCAAGGGCGAGTTCTACCTGCTGGCGATGTTCGTGCTGCTGGGCATCTCGGTGATGTGCTCGGCCAACAACTTCCTCGTCGTCTACCTCGGCCTCGAACTGATGAGCCTGAGCCTGTACGCGCTGACGGCGCTGCGCCGCGACCACGCCGTGGCCACCGAGGCGGCGATGAAGTACTTCGTGCTCGGCGCGCTGGCCAGCGGCTTCCTGCTGTACGGCCTGTCGATGATGTACGGCGCCACCGGCACGCTGGAGATCCCCAGGACCTTCGAGCAGATCGCCACCGGCCGCATCAACCGCGAGGTGCTCGTGTTCGGCATCGTGTTCGTCGTCGCCGGCCTCGGCTTCAAGCTCGGCGCGGTGCCGTTCCACATGTGGGTGCCCGACGTCTACCAGGGCGCGCCGACCGCGGTGACGCTGCTGATCGGCGGCGCGCCGAAGTTCGCCGCCTTCGCCATCACCATCCGCCTGCTCGTCGAAGGCATGCTGGGGCTGGCCATCGACTGGCAGCAGATGTTCATCGTCATGGCAGTGGGCTCCCTGGTCATCGGCAACATCGCCGCCATCGCGCAGAGCAACCTGAAGCGCATGCTCGCGTACTCCACCATCGCGCAGATGGGGTTCGTCGTGCTCGGGTTGTCGGCCGGCGTCGTCAGCGGCAACACGCTGTCGGCGGCCAACGCCTACAGCTCGTCGATGTTCTACCTCGTGGCCTACGTGCTGACGACGCTGGGCACCTTCGGCCTCGTCATGTTCCTGTCGCGCCAGGGCTTCGAGAGCGAGGAGATCGCCGACCTTGCCGGCCTCGCCCGCCGCGCGCCGTGGGTGGCCGGCGTGATGACGCTGTTCATGTTCTCGCTCGCCGGCCTGCCGCCGATGGTGGGCTTCTTCGCCAAGCTGGCCGTCATCCAGGCACTGGTGACGACCAACCAGGCCCTGTACATCTGGCTGGCGGTGATCGCGGTGCTGTTCTCGCTGATCGGCGCCTACTACTACATCCGCGTCATCAAGGTGATGTGGTTCGACGAGCCCGGCCACAGCGCGCCGGTGCAGCAAGGCCAGGGCGTGACCGCGCTGCTGGCGCTCAACGGTGCCGCGGTGCTGCTGTTCGGCCTCTTCGGCGGCGGCCTGATGGCGGTGTGCCGCGACGCCATCGTGCGCACGCTGGCCACGTGACGAAGGCGCCCGCGCCGGCCACGCCGCCCGGCGACGATCACCTGCGCGAGCGCCTGGTCGAGCCGCACACGGTGCTCTCCGGCGGCTTCCTCACCGTGCGCCGCGACATCGTGGCGCTGCCCGACGGCCAGCGCGCCACGCGCGAGTACGTGGCGCACCCCGGCGCCGTGGCCGTGGTGCCTTTGCTCGACGACGGCCGCCTCGTGCTCGTGCGCCAGCACCGCTTTCCCGTCGACCGCGTGCTGCTCGAGTTCCCCGCCGGCAAGCTCGACGCCGGCGAGTCGACGCTCGAATGCGCGCGGCGCGAGCTGGCCGAGGAGACCGGCTACACCGCCGCCGAGTGGGCCTTCGGCGGCGAGATCGTCAACGCCGCGGCGTACTCGACCGAGAGCATCTGGATCTGGTTCGCCCGCGGCCTCGTCGCCGGCCGGCAGCAGCTGGACGCCGGCGAATTCGTCGAGACGGTGGTGTGCACCGAAGCCGAACTGCACGAGTTCGACCGCGCCGGCCAGCTGCCCGACGTGAAGACCATCATCGGCCTGCACTGGCTCGCGGCGTGGCGGGCCGGAGCGAGGGAGATCTCGTTCACGGCCGAGCCGCGGCACGGACAAGGGCCCGCGCCTATGATGTCTTCCCCATGAAGGTGCTGAACCTGCGCTGCGCGAACGGCCACGTCTTCGAAGGCTGGTTCGCCAGCGACGACGACTACATGGACCAGAACGGCCGCGGCCTCGTCGAGTGCCCGCTCTGTGCCGACAAGGTCATCGCGCGCCTGCCCAGCGCGCCGCGGCTGAATCTCTCCGGCGCGCGCGCCGAGGGGCCGGCGAAGCCCGCGCCGGCGCCTGCGTCGCAGTTGCCGCAGGCAGCGCAGACACCGCAGACGGCACAGCCGGCCGATCTGCAGGCCGCCTTCATGAAGGCCGTGCGCGAGATGATGCAGCGAACGGAAGACGTGGGCCCGCGCTTCGCCGAGGAGGCGCGCCGCATCCACTACGGCGAGGCCGCCGAGCGCGGCATCCGCGGCCAGGCCAGCCCCGAGGAACGCGAGGCGCTGCGCGACGAAGGCATCGAGACCTTCGCGCTGCCGATCCCGCCCGGGCTGGAGGGGCCGCTGCAGTAAGGCGGTACGGGCTCGCTCCCGCCTTGCGCGAGAGACAGCCCGGTCAAAGCACCCGTCCGGGGTTGAAGATCCCGTGGGGGTCGAGCGCCGCCTTGACGCGCTTCATCAAGCCGAGCGCCACCGGCGACTTGCGCGCCGCGAGCTCGTCGCGCTTCAGCGCCCCGATGCCGTGCTCGGCCGAGAACGAGCCGCCGAACGGCACCAGCGCGTCGAACACGAGGCTGTTCACTTCGTGCTCGTGCTCGGCGACGAAGCGGCGGCCGTCGGCCCCATCCGGGCACTGCAGGTTGTAGTGCAGGTTGCCGTCGCCCAGGTGCCCGAAGTTGACCAGCCGGGCGCCGGGAAAGCGTTCGAGCAGCAGCCGGTCGGTGCTTTCGCAGAAGGCGGGAATTGCCGACACCGGCAGCGCGATGTCGTGCTTGATGTTGAGCCCTTCCTCGGCCTGCGCGAGCGGGATCGACTCGCGCAGGTGCCACAGCCCCTGCGACTGCGCCAGGCTCTCGGCGACCACCGCGTCGCTCACCGTGCCCGCTTCGAGGGCCGCGCCGAGCAGCGTCTCGAAGCGCTGCCGCGCCTGGGCGTCCCCTTCGGTGTCGCTATGCTCCAGCAGCACGGTCCACGGCGCCGCGGGCAGCGGCCGCGGCAACTGCGGGAAGTGCCGGGCCACGAGGTCGAGCGCGAAGCGGCCCATCACCTCGAAGCCGGTGAGTCCGGCGCCCAGGCGCGCGCGCGCCAGCTTCAGCAGCGCCACGCAGGCCGCGAGCGACTCGCATGCGGCCAGCGCCGTCATCGTCGCGGCCGGCTGCGGCGCGAGCTTCATCGTCGCTGCGGTGATGATGCCCAGCGTCCCTTCGCTGCCGATGAAGAGGTCGCGCAGGTCGTAGCCGGTGTTGTCCTTGCGCAGGCCGGTGAGCCCCTCCCACACCTCGCCTTCGGCGGTGACGACTTCGAGCCCCAGGCACAGCTCGCGTGCGTTGCCGAAGCGCAGCACCTGCGTGCCGCCGGCGTTGGTGGCGAGGTTGCCGCCGAGCGTGCAGCTGCCTTCGGAGGCCAGGCTCAGCGGGAACAGCAAGCCCGCATCGGCGGCGGCTTGCTGCACTGTCTGCAAGGCGCAGCCGGCTTCGGCGGTGATGGCGAGGTTGGCCGCGTCGACAGCGCGCACGCGGGCCAGCCGCTGGGTGCTCAGAAGCACCTGCTCGCCGCTGGCGTCGGGCACGCCGCCGCCCACGAGGCCGGTGTTGCCACCCTGCGGCACGATGGCGGTGCCGGCCGCCGCGCAGGCCCGAACGAGCGCCGCCACCTCGGCGGTGCTGCCCGGCCGCACGACGGCCAGCGCGCGCCCACGCCAGCGCCGACGCCAGTCGAGCAGGTAGGCCGCGAGGTCGTTGCCGCCGTCTTCGGTGAGCACGTTGGCTGCGCCGACGATGCCGCGCAGCGTGTCGAGCAAGGCCGTCATCGCGCGCCTTCGTCCGTCGGAGTCGAACCCGCCCCGGCGGCCATCGCCTTGCCCGCGGCCAGGCGGCGGCGGATGTACAGCGTCGCGGCGGCGAAGACGGCCACCGCGAGCGCCACTTCGAGCGCGGCGAGCCATGCGCCCGTGCCTGGCTCCGACGCCGCGCGCACCAGGCCCTCGAGCGCGTAGAGCCACACCAGGAGGCTCAGCCAGCGGAAGGTGTAGAGGCGGTGGCGCAGCAGGCCGGGCAACGCCGGCAGCAGCGGCAGCACCTTCAGCGCCAGCGTGCCGCGGCCGGTGGGTGCAAGCCACAGCTCCCAGGCCAGGCCGAGCGCCAGCAGGGCCAGCGTCGAAGCCAGTGTCGCGGCGCGCAGGGTGCGCACGGCAGGCGAAGCGGCAGCGGTTCGGGCGAGCGGCGCGGCCGGCGCAGCGGCGCCGCAAGAGCCGCTCGACAGCGCACCCGGCACGGTGTTCGAAGCGGCCCGCGGCGAGGCGCTCGGCGGGGCCAGCGAAGTCATGCTGGCATCATAGTCGGCATGAGTTCAGAAGCCGGGCCGACGGCAGCGCGCTCGCAGCCCGACGCGAGGCGTCTTCGCGCGGGTGGCGCAGGTGGCGCGGGTGGCGCTGCTGGCGCTGGCAGTGGCACGCTCGACGCCGCGGCCGCAGCCCCCGCCGGCATCGCCGCCCGCTACGCCGCCTGGAACGCCCGCTTCGAGCACGCGCTGCAGACGCTCAGGCGCTGGCCCTGGTTCGAGACGCTGCGCACGCTGCGCCTGCGCTTCCGCGAAGACAACCTCGGCCTCACCGCCAGCAGCCTCACCTTCACGACGCTGATCGCGCTGGTGCCCTTGCTCACGGTGATGCTGGCCGTGTTCTCGGCGTTTCCGATGTTCGGCAGCTTCCAGGCGGCGCTGGAGAAGTACTTCCTGCAGTCGCTGGTGCCCGACAGCATCGCGCGGCCCGTGCTGCGCAGCCTGACGATGTTCGCCGGCAACGCGCGCACCATCGGCGCGGCCGGCATCGTCGTGCTCTTCATCAGTGCGCTGGCGCTCGTGCTCACCATCGACCGCACCCTCAACAGCATCTGGCGCGTGCGCCGTCCGCGGCCCATCGGGCAGCGCGTGCTCGTGTACTGGGCAGCGATGACGCTCGGGCCGCTGGTGCTGGGTGTCAGCCTCTCGGCGGGCAGCTACGCGCTTTCGGCCTCGCGCGGCTGGGCCGCCACGCTGCCCGGCGGCCTCAACGCGGGCATCGACGTGCTGGAGTTCGCGCTGCTCGCCGCGGCGATGGCGGGCCTGTTCCACTACGTGCCCAACACGCCGGTGCGCTGGGGCCATGCCTGGGCCGGCGCGCTCTTCGTCGCCGTGGCGATGGAAGGGGCCAAGAGCGGCCTCGGCTGGTACCTGAAGACGATCCCGTCGTTCTCGGCCATCTACGGCGCGTTCGCGACGGTGCCGATCCTGCTGCTGTGGATCTACCTCGTGTGGGTGGTGGTGCTGCTGGGCGCGGTGGTCGCCGCCTACACGCCGAGCTTGTCGATGCGCGTGGTGCGCCGGCCCGACGTGCCCGGCCTGCGCTTCGAGCTGGCGCTGCTCTTGCTGCGCGAGTTGCACGAGGCGCGCCGTGCCGGCCGCGGCGGCGCCACGCTGCTGCAGCTGGCGGCGAAGCTGCGCGTCGACCCGCTGCAGCTCGAGCCGGTGATCGAACGCCTGATCGGGCTGGACTGGGTGGCGTGGCTGGCCGACGAATCGAGCGTCGCCACCGAAGGCGAGGCGCGGCTGGCGCTGCTGTGCGAGCCGGGCGAGGTGCAGGCCCGCGCGCTGGTCGAGGCGCTGCTGCTGGCGCCGGGCACCGCCAGCGCGGCGCTCGAGCGCGAGACCGGGCTGCAGGCGATGACCCTGGCGCAACTGCTGCGCCGCGCCTGAAACGATCCTTCGGCGGTCACGCCCGCGCGGCGCGGACCGCTTCCATTTCGCCAACGATGGAACTTCGATGACCGATCCTTCGCCACCCGCCACGCCGCACGCTCAGGACGCTTCGGGGTCAAGCCACGCAGGGCCGGCGCCGCGCCCGGGTAGCGTGCTGCCGCCGCTGTCGGTGCTCGACCTCTCGCTGATCGTCGAAGGCGGCAGCGCCGGCGAAGCGCTGCGCAACACGCTCGACCTGGCGCGCCATTGCGAGGCGCTCGGCTACCACCGCTATTGGCTTGCCGAGCACCACAACATGGACGGCGTGGCCAGCAGCGCCACCGCGGTGCTGGTGGGCCAGGTGGCCGCGGCGACGCGCACCATCCGCGTCGGCTCGGGCGGCGTGATGCTGCCCAACCACGCGCCGCTGGTCGTTGCCGAGCAGTTCGGAACGCTCGCCACGCTGTACCCGGGCCGCATCGACCTGGGCCTCGGTCGCGCGCCGGGCACCGACCGGCTGACGATGCGCGCGCTGCGCCGCCACCTCGACAGTGCCGGCGAGGAAGGCGAGTTCCCGCGCGACGTGGTGGAGCTGCAGGCGTACCTCGATGACGCCGCGCCCGACCAGGCGGTGCGTGCGATCCCCGGCACCGGCACGAAGGTGCCGATCTGGCTGCTCGGCTCGAGCCTGTTCTCCGCCCAGCTCGCCGCCTACCTCGGCCTGCCGTTCGCGTTCGCTTCGCACTTCGCGCCCGACCTGCTCGACGCCGCCCTCGAGATCTACCGCGCCACCTACCGCGGCAGCCCGCGCTGGCCGAAGCCGCACGCGATGGTGGGCACCAACGTCATCGTCGCCGACAGCGACGACGAGGCGGCGCGCCTGTTCACCTCGCTGCAGCAGCGCTTCCTCGGCATGCAGCGCGGCCGCCGCGGCCCGCTGCCACGGCCGGTGAGCGTGGCCGAGCTGGAGGCGATGTGGACGCGCGAGGAGAAGGCCGGTGTGCAGCGCATGCTCTCGTGCGCCGCGGCCGGTTCGCCGACGACGGTGAAGCGGCAGCTGCAGGCGCTCACCGAGCGCACCGCGGCCGACGAGCTGATCGTCGCCACCGGCGTGCACGAGCACGCCGCGCGCCGGCGCAGCTACGAGCTGCTGGCCGCGCTCTGAGCCTTCGGCCGCGTGCGCCGCCGCGTCGCTTGACACGGCGAGACCGGCGCGCCATCATTTAAACAGACGTTTAAAACATGCGTTCAAGTCCGCCCCGACGTGCCACGCAACTGCCCGCGTCCGCCGCCGCATCCGGCCGTGAACCCCAAGAATCCCCCGTGCGCCGCCGCGCCGGCGCGCCCTCGCCGCCACCGCCTCGTCTGGTCGACGAGGCCGACATCGGCCACACCAAGGCACGAATCATCGACGCTACCTTCCAGCGCCTGGCCACGCAGGGCTACGCCGCGCTGTCGATCCGCGAGATCGCCAAGGAGGCGGGCGTGAACTCCGCGCTCATCAACTACCACTTCGGCACCAAGGACCAACTCGTCATCGAAGTGCTGGACAGCGCCAACCGGCGGCTGCTGGCGCGCCAGGCGGCGATGTACGCCCAACCGGTGAGCGCCGGCCAGAAGTGGGCGCAGGCGGTGAGCTTCTACGACGACGACCTCGCTTCGGGCTTCGTGCGCGTGCAGATCGAACTGCTCACGGCGAGCCTGGCGCATCCGGCGCTGCGCGCGAAACTGGCGTCGCGGCTCGTCGCGTGGCGTGCGCTGATCGAGACCGCCGTGCGCGAGGCCTTCGACGCCTTCGAGGCCAGAGGCGGACGGCTGCCGCCGTTCATCACGCCCGAGGTGCTCGGCACCTGGATCGGGCACTTCTGGATCGGCCTGGAACTCATCGACCTCGTCGACAGCCCGGGCGAGCGCAAGCGCGGCCGCGAGGCGCTGCACGCGATGCAGCAGTTGATCGAAGCGCTCGACGCACGCGCCGGCCGGCGCGCCGGGCCAGGCGCGGCCGGCAGGGAGAACAAGGATGAGCCAGCGCCCGTATCCGGAAAGCTTCCGCAACGTCGTCGGCGACCTGCCCGAAGCCGGGCGCCTGCCCGCTGAGCACCTGAAGCCGTTCGAGACGGTCGAGCCGGTCGCCGAAGGCTTTGTCGAGCGCGCCGGCGTCCGCATCGGGTACGCCGTGTGGGGCACGAGCGGCCCCTGGCTCGCCTTCCCGCAGCCCTTCCAGATCGCGCACATGCGGCTGTGGCGCACGGTGGTGCCTTACCTCTCGCGCTACTTCCGCGTCGTCACCTGCGACGGTCGCGGCAACGGCCGCTCCGACCGGCCGCACGGGCAGGCGGCGTACAGCCTGGACGAGTTCCACGCCGACTTCGTTGCCGTGCTCGACGCGGTGGATGCGCACAAGGTAGCCCTGGTCGCGATCTCGGCCGCATCGCTGATCTCGCTCAGGCTGGCCGCCGAGCAACCCGAGCGCATCACGCACCTGATCGTCGCCGGCGGCATGGCCGAAATCCGGATGGACGACCCGCAGCGTGCGCAAATGATCGAGGCCGACATCGAGTTGATGCGCGCCGACTGGCCGGGCTACCTGGATGCCTTCATGGGCAGCGTCGTCACCGAGCCGCACTCGACCAAGGGGTTCGAGGACGGCGTACGCCACGCATGGGCCACCGATGCGCAGACGCTCGAGTGGTGCCGGCGCGCCTGGCTCGGCAGCGACGTGACCGGCCATGCCCGCCTCGTGCGCTGCCCGACCCTCGTCATTCACGGCGATGATGATCGCCGCGTCCCCTACGCGCGGGGCAAGGCGGTGCACGAATTGATCCCCGGTGCCAAGCTGCTGACGATCGGCGGCGGCGGCCACATCCCATCGGCGCGCGACCCTGCATTCTTCAACCGCACGGTGCGCGAATTCGTGCTCGGCGCGCCGCCCGAGCGCACGTGGGTGCGCGCCGTCGGCCGCAAGAAGAAGGCCCTGTTCATCTCCAGCCCCATCGGCCTGGGCCACGTGCAGCGGGACCTCGCGATCGCGCGCGAACTGCGCAAGCAGCATGGCGACCTGGAGATCGACTGGTTCACCGTCGACCCCGCCGCGCGCTACCTGGAACGCGAAGGCGAACGGCTGCATCCGGCAACGAAGAAGCTGGCCAACGAAAGCCGCCACTTCGAGGGCGTAGCCGGCGAGCACGACCTGCATGCGTTCTTCGCGATGCGCACGATGGACGAGGTGATGACGACCAACTTCATGACCTTTGCCGACCTGATGGACGCCGAGCACTACGACATCGTCGTCGGCGACGAGGCGTGGGACGTCGACCACTACTACCACGAGAACCCGGAACTGAAGCGCCAGCCGTTCGTCTTCCTCACCGACTTCGTCGGCTGCCTGCCGATGAACAAGGAAGACGAGCGCGAGGCGCACCTGTGCGCCGACCGCAACGCCGAGAGCCTCGAGCAGGTGGGGCGCTACCCGCACGTGCGCGACATGTCGCTGTTCGTCGGCAACCGCGAGGATGTCGTCGAGGAACCCTTCGGCCCCGGCCTGCCGGGCATCCGCGAGTGGACCGACCGCAACTTCTGCTATTGCGGCTACTGCCTGCCTTTCGACCCCGCGGCGCTGGCCGACACAGACCGCCTGCGGGCGCGGCATGGCTACCTGCCGCACGAGAAGGTCGCCATCGCCTCGGTGGGCGGCACGGCGGTCGGCCGGCACCTGCTGAAGCGCATCGCCGAGGCGTTTCCGCGCATGAAGACGCAGGTGCCCGAGTTGCGCCTCGTCCTCGTCACCGGTCCGCGCCTGCCGACGGACGACTTCGCCGAGCAGCCCGGGCTCCAGGTGCGGCCCTACCTCCACAACTTGTATGAACACCTGGCCTGCTGCGACCTTGCGCTGGTGCAAGGCGGGCTGTCCACTTGCATGGAGCTGGTGGCGACCAGGCGGCCGTTCCTCAGCTTTCCGCTGCGCAACCATTTCGAGCAATGCATCCACGTGCGCCGGAGGCTGTTCAACTACGGGGCCGACAACTCCGTGGACTACCACGAGACATCCCCCGACGAGCTCGCCGAGCGCGCACTGGCTGCGATGCACCGGAGCGTGCGCTACCGGCCGGTGGAAACCGATGGCGCAGCGCGCGCCGCGGCGCGCATCGCACAGGTGCTCGAGAACCGCTGGTGGGCGAAGTAAGGCGTCCTTCATGACGACGACGAACCAGTCCGGTTCGGAGGTTCTGGGCCGCCCGGCCCGGCGCTCGCGATAGCGCCCGCCTCGGGCGGGCCCTTCACCTGCGTACCGCTGCAAGCAAGCGGATGGGCGCACGGCGCATGAGCGCCGCGTTCTCAGGCCATCGCGTTGCCGGCACCCGCCGGCGCGCGCAACTGCACCTTCAGGAGACAAGCGTCATGGACATGAACAAGCTTCAGGACTTCATGGGCAAGCTCGTCGTCGACCTCGGCGGCGCCGCGCTCGCGGCCAACATCCAGATCGGCGACGAGCTGGGCCTGTACAAGGCGATGGCCGACAACGAGCCCGTCACGCCGGCGCAGCTGGCGAAGAAGACCGGCTGCAATGCGCGCCTCGTGCGCGAGTGGCTCAGCGCCCAGGCGGCCGCCGGCTACATCGAGCACCAGGAAGGCACCTTCCGCCTGCCCGAGGAGCAGGCCATGGCGCTGGCGGTGGAGGACTCGCCCGTCTTCGTGGCCGGCGGCATCGGCGCGATGGCTTCGATGTTCATCGACAAGGACAAGATCGTCGCGGCGATGCGCGGCAACGGCGCGCTGCCCTGGGGCGACCACCACCCGTGCCTGTTCCGCGGTACCGAGCGCTTCTTCCGCCCGGGCTACAAGGCGCACCTGGTGGCCGAATGGCTGCCGGCGCTCGATGGCGTCGTCGCCAGGCTGCAAGCCGGCGCCAAGGTGGCCGACGTCGGCTGCGGGCACGGCGCCTCGACGGTGATCATGGCGCAGGCTTTCCCGAAGTCGCGCTTCCACGGCTACGACTACCACGCGCCTTCCATCGACGTGGCGCGCCAACGCGCCAGCCAGGGCGGCGTCGCCGAGCGCACCTCCTTCGCGCAGGCCGCCGCCAAGAGCTTCGACGGCAAAGACTTCGACCTCATCTGCTTCTTCGACTGCCTGCACGACATGGGCGACCCGGTGGGCGCAGCGCGGCACGCATGGCAGGCGTTGAAGCCCGGTGGCACGGTGATGCTGGTGGAACCGTTCGCCGGCGATTCGCTGGAGCAGAACTGCAACCCGGTGGGCCGCCTGTTCTACGCCGCCTCCACCTGCATCTGCACGCCCAACTCGCTGTCGCAGGAAGTGGGGCTGGCGCTGGGGGCGCAGGCCGGCGAAGCGCAACTGCGCCGGGTGTTCCTCGAAGCCGGGTTCGAGACTTTCCGCCGCGCGACCGAGACGCCGTTCAACCTGATCCTCGAAGCGAGGAAGTAGCGCCGCGCCACTCGAGGCGGCGTCCGGCCCGGCCCCGATCCGCACGCGGCGGGCCGGCAAGCGCCGCCGCCCGCTGCGCCTGCGGCCGCTGGGTTGCGGGGATCAGCCGGCCGCCGCGAGCTTCTTCACCAACCCCCGCAGCGCCAGCACGTACCCCTCGACCCCGAACCCGACGACGATGCCGGCAGCGATGTCCGACAGGTACGAGTGGTGCCGGAACGGCTCGCGCGCGTGCACGTTGGAGACGTGGATCTCGGCGAAGGGGATGGCGGTGCCGGCGAAGGCGTCGCGGATGGCGACGCTCGTGTGCGTGTAGGCGCCGGGGTTGATGACGACGCCGGCCACGCCTTCGGTGCGCGCGGCGTGGATGCGGTCGACGATGGCGCCTTCGTGGTTGCTCTGGAAGCAGGCCACTTCGGCGCCGAGCGCGCTGCCGGCCTCGCGCACCATCGCTTCCACTTCGGCCAGCGTGGTGTGGCCGTACCGGGCCGGCTCGCGGGTGCCCAGCAGGTTCAGGTTGGGGCCGTTGATGAGCAGGATCTTCATGGCTTGATTGTCGCGGCGGCGGCCGGGCGCAGCCTGGCGCCGACCGAGCCGCCGGGCAGCGGCACGGCGCGCTGCAGCACGTCCTCGGCGAGCCAGCTCGCGCTCTTGCGCGCGCGTTCGGCCACGGTGGCCAGCGGCATCTGCTGGTAGTCGTCGTTGAAGACCTCGAAGCTGAAGTCGCCTTCGTAGCCCAGGCCGTCGAGCGTGCGCACGAGGCGGGCCACCTCGTCACTGTGCACGCCTTCGCCGGGGAAGACGCGGAAGTGGCGCGCCGTCTCGATGCGCTCGGCAACGCTGTGGATCTCGCTCCACATGAAGTCCGACAGTTGCACGAGGAAGATCTTCGCCGGGTCCACCTCCTCCAGCGCCTGCACGGGCGTGCGGGTGGCGAAGCTGTGGAAGCTGTCGATGCCGATCCCCAGGTTCGGGCAATCGGCGCGGCTTACCACGTCGAAGGCGCCGAGGCAGTCGTTGATGTGCCGCCCCCAGGACAGGCCCTCGAACGCGACCTTGATGCGAAACGGCAAGGCCATCATCGCCAGCTTGCGCAGGTCGCGCGCGATGGCGTCGCGGTCGTCGCTGGCGTGCTCGCTGGTCGACGAGCACGCCAGCAGCACCGGGCTGCCGAGCGCGGCGGCCATCTCGATCATCGAGCGCGCGATGTCCACCTTGTACTCGTGCAGGTGGCCGGACAAGCCCTCGAAGTCGCGCAGCACCTGGAAGCCGGTGACGCGCAGCCCGCTGGCGTGCACCTCGCGCACGGCGGCCTGCCAGCCTTCGGCGTGGCCGACCAGATCGCGCGCGGCCAGCATCACCTGCGTGAAGCCGGCCTCGCGCATGGCGGCCAGCTTGGCCGCCAGCGGCCCGGCCAGCGAGATGGTGTCCATGCCGAAGTCGCGGAACATGGCGTGCGCTCCGTTCGCTGCCTCAGGCCTGCGGCGGCTCGTGCACCGGCCGCGCCAGCGGCCGCTCCTGATGCACCAGCTCGAACATCACGCCGCCCAGCGCCTCGCGCGTCAGCGCGCCGCGCGCCGTGCTGTGCAGCGCGCTCGCCTCGACGAAGTCGACGCCGCGCTCGCGCAGCGCCCGCACCGCCCTCGGCACGTCGGGCGCGCCGAAGGCGACGCGGTGCAGGTGCTCGGCGGTGACGAGGTCTTCGCTGTCGCTGGCGGGCTCGACCAGCTGCAGGTAGAACGTGCCGCACGGCGAGCGCAGGATGTTGCCCGCCGGCAGGATGCCGAAGGTCTGCTCGGAGCCGAGGACGGTGAAGCCGAACAGCGAGCCATAGAAGGCGCACCAGTCGGCGGCGCGCTCCAGGCCCACGTACTGCACCACGCCGAACCAGTGCATGCCTTCCAGCGCCGGCACTTCGCCAGCGACGGTGGGGATGGGCACGAAGTCGACGTCGTAGATCGAGAACTCGCGCCAGCGGTCGATGAAGTACACCTTGCTGCGGCCGACGCCGTGCACGCCGGGGATGTGCAGCTCCATCGGCTGCACGTTCACCGGCACCGGCCAGGCGCCGAGCTCGACGACGCGCCGGTGCGCCGCCGCCGCGTCGCGCACGCGCAGCGCCATCGCGGCGATCTGCGGCGTCTCGCTGGCGCCCGGCGCGATGCCGTGCGCGTTGATGACGACGTTCATGCCGCCTTGGCGGTAAAGCAGAACCTCGCGCGAGCGGTGCCGGGCCACCGGCCGGAAGCCCACCTGTTCGAGCAACTGGCCCAGCGCCTGCGGCCGCGGCGTCGTGTACTCGATGAACTCGATTCCCTCCAGCCCCAGCGGGTTGGGAACGTCGAGCACCGCTTCGCGGGCCAGGCTGTGCGTCATCGCTGCGTCCTCGTTGCCGATTCGTCGCGTGGCTTCAGCTCGTGCGCTGCGCCACCAGCGAGCGGAAGTGTGCATCCATGCGCGCCGCGTCGGGCTCGCGGCCGGTGAAGTGGCGGAACGCGCCCACCGCCTGCCCCACCGCCATCGTGCCGCCGTCGCACACGGCGCAGCCGAGCGCGCGCGCCGCCTTGAGCAGCGCCGTCTCGAGCGGGAAATACACGATCTCGGAGACCCACAGCCCGGGCCGCAGCAGCTTCACGTCCAGCGGCAGGCCGGGCAGCTTGTCCATCCCGGTGGGCGTGGCGTGGACGAGGCCGGTCGCGCCGCGCGAGGCGTCCAGTGCCTCGGCGGCGGTGGCGGCATGCGTGGCGTGGTTGCCGGGGTAGATCGAGTTCAGCCGCTCGGCCGCCTCGGCGGCGCGCGCCGGGTCGATGTCGACGAGCACGAGCGTCTTCGCGCCCATGCGCAGCACCGCGTGCGCGATCGCCGAGCCGGCGCCGCCGGCGCCCAGCAGCACCACGCGCGAGAGGTCGGCCTTCGGCAGCTTGCGCTCGAAACCCCAGCGCCAGCCCCCGCCGTCGGTGTTGTGGCCAACGGCCTGGCCGCGCTCGAACACCACCGTGTTCACCGCGCCCATCGCCGCCGCCTCGTCGGACAGCGAATCCAGCAGCGGGATCACCGCCTGCTTGCACGGGTAGGTGATGTTCAGGCCCGCGAAGCCGATGATGCGCGCGGCACTGACGAGCGTGGGCAGCGCCTCGACGCCGCAGCCTGCGGCTTCGAGGTCGATGAGCTGGTAGTGCAGCGCCAGGCCCTGCGCGCGCGCCTCGGCCTCGTGCATCGCCGGCGTCAGCGAGCGCTGGATGCCGCTGCCGACGAGGCCGACGAGCAGCTTCTTCGAGATCACTTGCGCAGCCGGGCCAGCTCGGCCTGCATCTCGGCCACGGTGGCGCTGATCGCGGCGCCGTGCTTGTCGATCACCGGCGCCAGCTTGGCGCGCAGCTTGGCCTGCTCGGCGGGGCTGAACTCGGTCACCTGCATGCCGGCCTTCTTCAGGTCGGCCAACTGGCTGGCCGCGGCGTCGCGGTTCACCTGGCGCTGGAAACGGCCGGCCTCGACGGCGGCGTCGCCGATGATCTTCTTCTCGTCGGCCGACAGGCCGTCCCACACCTTCTTGCTGAAGATGAACGACTGCGGGTTGTACTGGTGGTTGGTGATCGCCAGGTGCTTCTGCACCTCGGCGAACTTGTTGGCCAGGATCACCGACAGCGGGTTCTCCTGGCCGTCGATGGCCTTGCTCTCGAGGCCGGCGTAGACCTCGGGGAAGGCCATCGGCGTCGGGTTGGCGCCCAGCGCCTTGACCCAGTCGACGTTGATGGCGTTGGGGATCACGCGCAGCTTGAGGCCGGCGATGTCCTCGACGGTGTTGATCGGCTTGCGGCCGTTGGTGATGTTGCGGAAGCCCAGCTCCCAGTAGGCCAGGCCGACGATGCCCTTGTCGGCGAGCTTGGCGTGCAGCTTCTGGCCGAAGGGGCCGTCGACCACCGCGTCGGCCTCCCTGGCGTTGGCGAACATGAACGGGAAGTCGTAGACCTCGAAGTCCTTCACCTGCGAGGCGAGGATGCCGCTGTTGAGCACGGTCATCTCGACCGTGCCGCCTTGCAGCGCCGAGACGGTCTGCTGGTCGCCGCCGAGCGTGCCGCCGGGGAAGACATTGACCTTGATCTTGCCGCCGCTCCTGGTGGCCACCAGTTCGGCGAACTTCGCCGCGCCCTGCTCGAGCGGGTGGCCCTTGGGGTTCTGCAGGCCGAGCTTGAAGGTGCGCTCCTGCACCTGGGCCTGCGCGGCGCCGAAGGCGGCGACGACGACGGCAGCAGCGAGGGTCTGGAGGAATGCACGCTTCATGTCGGAGTCTCCTGGGGTGTGTTGCGGGCGGGGAGCGAGGGAGGGAGGGAAAGAGGAATGAAACGATCGGGCCGGCGACGCTGCCGCTTCAGTAGAACAGCTTCAGCGGCCACAGCACGAGTTGCGGGAAAAGCACGAGCAGGAACAGCACGGCGAACTGGGCCAACATGAAAGGCACCACGCCCAGCGTCACCTCGTCCATCTTCATCTTGCCCACGCCGGCGACGACGTTGAGCACCGTACCCACCGGCGGTGTCACCAGGCCGATGGCGTTGTTGATGATGAACAAGACGCCGAAGTAGACGGGGTCGATGCCGGCGGCCTTGACCACCGGCATCAGCACCGGCGTGAGGATCAGGATCGTCGGCGTCATGTCCATCGCCGTGCCCACGGCGATGACGAGCAGCATGATGACGATCAGCAGCAGCGTCTGGTTGTCCAGGAACGGCTTGAGCATCCCCACCAGTTCGGCCGGCAGGTTGGCCACCGTGATGAGCCAGGCGCTGACCATCGCCGCGGCGACGAGGAACATCACCACCGCCGTCGTCTTGCCCGCCGCGACGAAGAGGCCGTAGAGGTCCTTGACGCGCAGTTCCTTGTAGATGAACACGGCAACGAAGAGCGCGTACACCGCGGCGACGACGGCGGCCTCGGTCGGCGTGAAGACGCCCATCTTCAGGCCCACCAGCACGATCAGCGGCAGCACCAGCGCCCATGTCGACTCGCGCAGCGCCTGCAGCCGTTCCTTGCCGCCGGCCCGGGGCGGCGGCGTGATGTTCTCCTTCTTCGCCACGAACCACCAGGTGGCGGCGATGGCCACGCCCATCAGCAGCCCGGGCACGATGCCGGCGAGGAAGAGCTTGGTGATCGAGACGTTGGCCGCGACGCCGAAGATGACGAAGCCGATCGACGGCGGGATCACCGGCGCGATGATGCCGGCGCTGGCGATCAGGCCGCCGGCGCGGGCCTTGTCGTGGCCGGCCTTGACCATCATCGGCAGCAGCAGGGCCGCCAGCGCCGCCGTGTCGGCCACCGCCGAGCCCGACAGCGCCGCCATCAGGCACGCGGCGACGACGGTGACGTAGCCGAGCCCGCCACGCAGGTGGCCCACGAGCGCCAGCGCCAGGCTGACGATGCGCCGCGAAAGGCCGCCGGCGTTCATGATCTCGCCGGCCAGCATGAAGAACGGCACCGCCAGCAACGGGAAGCTGTCGGCGCCGTTGATCGTGTTCTGGGCCAGGATCTGCGCGTCGAAAAGGTCGAGGTGCCACATCAGTGCGGCGCCCGAGAGCAGCAGTGAATAGGCGATCGGGATGCCCAGCGCCATCGCCGCCAGCAGCGAGCCGAGGAAGATGGCGACGGTCATGGTGCCTTCCCCGACCCGCCGTCGTTCCTCGCGTGCGCCTGGACGGCCTCGATCGCGGCCTGCTCGTCTTGCAGGTGGGCCAGGTCTTCCGACTCCTGCACCATCACCAGTTCGTCTTCGCGCAGGCGGCCCGACAGCGTGCGCCACAGCTCGCGCGCCAGCAGCAGCGCCGCCGAGACGCCGAAGACGAGGCCGGCGGCATAGACCACCGCCATCGGCGCGCCGGTGACCGGGGCTTCGGTGTCGAGGTTGATGCGCGTCTGCTGCCAGCTGCCCTTGATGAAGACCAGCGTGACGGCCAGCATCAGCAGCTGCGCCACCGCGAGACAGGCCCTCTTGCCGGCCGGGCCGAGCCGGCCGACGAGCATGTCGGTGCCCAGGTGCGCGTGCTCCTTGATGCCGACGACGGCGCCGAGGAACGTCATCCACACGAAGAGCCAGCGCGAGAGCTCCTCCGACACGGTGATGCCGGAGTTGAAGACGTAGCGCAGCACGACGTTGCCGAAGACCATCACCACCATCGCGGCCAGCGCGACGACGATGAGCAGCTCCAGCAGCCGGCAATAGCCGTTGACCAGGCGGGTCACGTTGTCTCCTTGGCTGTTCTCTTGCCGTGCCGCAGGCAGCAGCAGAACTCGCGGTCCGGCGCCGCGCCGCGCACCGGCCGGACGTCAATGTACGAACTGGTTAGTTTTACGACATCCGGGTTTACCCGTGGCGAGATGGGCAGTGGCCCGGCGCTCAGCGCGCTTCGTTGGCAACGAGCGGGGCGCCCGCCTCCTCCTGGCGCTCAGGCAGGCCGGCCAGGCGCAGGCCCTGCCGATAGCGCCCGCGCGCCTCCAGGTAGGCCGGGTGAGCCGAGCGGTCGGCGGCGATCGAGCGCGCGATGCTCCAGCCGTCGGGTGGACTCAGACGTCGTGCCACCGCCAGGTGCTCGCGCGCTTCGTCGATGCGGTCCGCGAGCGCCGCCTGGGAGGCCATCGAGAAATGGGGATTCGGCAGCGCCGGTTCGGCCAGTACCGCGAGTTGATGGTGCACGCGCGCCGCGGCCTGCCCGAGGTGCATCAACGAGTCGCCCAGGATCATGTGGCATTGCCAGACATGCACCGCATCGAGCGGGTTCAGGCGCAACGCCGTGGCGATGTGCGGCTGCACTTCGTCGAAGCGGCCCATGAAGTACTTGAGGCCGCCGAGGTCGCGGTGCGCTTCGGCGCTGTTGGGGTTCAGCACCAGGGCTCTCGTCAGCACGCGCTCGGCTTCGTCGAATTCGTTCGCGAACGAAAGGATGGCACCCAGCGTGGCGACGGCACCCGGGTGATTCGGGTCGACCCCCAGAGCGGCGCGCGCCAGCTCCCTGGCACGCGCCAGCGACTCGTCCTTCTCGCGCCCGATGCGCCAGCGGCGCAACACCTCGGCGTGGTGCGTGCCGGCCAGGCCGATCAGCGCGTTCACCGAACGCGGCTCGAGCGCGAGCGCGGCCTCGAAGTGGGCGCGGGCGCGTTGCACGTCGGAGCGCGTCTTGTACCGGCGCAGCAGGTACTCGCCCCGCATCCACTCCTCCATCGCCTGGCTGCTGCGGCCGGCGTGCCCGGCCAGGTCGAGCGCGGCGTCGTGCATCTTCACGTCGAGCGTGCCGGCGATGCGCCCGGAGACGTCGCGCCGCCAGTTCCAGCCGGAGGGGTCGGTGTAGTCGAAGCGCTCGCTCCACAGCACGGTGCCGCCGGCCGCACGCGCGAGCTGCACGTTGATCTGCAGCTGCTCGCCGGCGCGGCGCAGCGAGCCGCTGAGCACGAACTGCACGCCGAGCCGGGCGCCCACGCGAGCAGGATCGGTCTCCCCCTGCGCGGCCAGCGCCCGCGTCGTGCCGGCGGCGATGACCAGCGTGTCGCGCATGCGCGCGACGTCGGTGAGGATCTCCTCGACAACGCCTTCGGCGAGGTGCGGTGCCGGCGTCTCGCTCAGGTCGGCAAAGGGCATCACCGCCACTGAACGGCGCGCCGCCAGTTCGGCGTCGATGCGGGCAGGGGCCGGCGGCGAGCCGGTCCTGGACGCCTGCAGCCAGGCGCCGGAAACCAACGCCAGCAAGCCCAGGACGAGCGCAGTGGCGCGCACGCGCCAGGCGCGCAGCCCAGGCCGGGACCGACCGTCGGTCTGAAGGACTTCGGGTGCCTGCGTGGCGGCCGCGGGCAGGTGGGCGCCCGCCTGCCTGGGTGCCGAGGTGGGTGGCGCTGCTGTGGCCGGCGACGCCAGGCCGGTGCTCCCTTCACCCGCTGCGTCGGCGTCGGCAGTGCTTGTCGCCGCATCGTCCTGCAACGGCTCGACCGGCACATCGAAGCGATACCCCAGGCGCGGCAGCGTGCGGATGACCGATTGGCCGCCGCGATCGCCGAGCGCGGCCCTCAGCTCGGCCACGCATTGGGTCAGTGAGTCGTCGGTGACGACGACCCCCGGCCACACGGTGGCCAGCAACTCATCCTTCGGGACCGCCTGCCCCGCCCGCGCCACGAGGATGCTCAGCAGGGCCAGCGCCTTCGGCCGCAACGCCACCGGTTGCCCGGCGTGCAACAACTCGGCCCTTCGCATGTCGAGCACGTAGTCGCCGAAGCGCTGGCGTGGCGCATCGGGTCCGAACTTGACGCTGGCCTTCGTCACCGTGCCTCCAGGTCTCAAGCGCCTTGATTCGGCGAAGCTTCGGTGTCCCGTCGGCGAAGCTTCGGTGGCCTGTCATGGCCGGCCGCGGCAGCGCTGCCTAGATTCGCGACCCTGTCGCATTCAAGCGGAGTATCGCGATGTTGGCAACCCGGGCCTTCTCACTCGTGCTGCCGGCCGTTGCCGGGGCGCTGGCGGTGGCGGCAACCTCGGCGCACGCCGCCGCCGCCGTTGGCGTGCGATTCGATCCCACCGCGCCGGCCGGCGTCATCTTCCCGAATGACCGCTGGACGGTCCCCGACTGGAGCCAGGTCACGCTGCGTCGCATCGCGCTGCCGAAGCCCGACTGCGCGCAGCGGCCGAACGACTGCGCCGACATCGACGTCCTCAACACGCTCGATGGCTTCTCGACGCAGCCGCGCATCACGGTGCCGTTCAGCGGCGACATCGATCCGGCCAGCGTCGACAGCCACAGCGTCTTCCTCGTCAACCTGGGCGACACGCTCACGCTGGCCGGCTTCGGGCGCAAGGTCGGCATCAACCAGGTGGTGTGGGACGTGGCCAGCCGCCGGCTCGCATTCACGTCGGACGAACTGCTCGACGAGCACGCGCGCTACCTGGTCGTGGTGACCGACGGCGTGCGCGACGCCACCGGGCGGCCCATCGAAGTGCTGCGCCCGAACGGCAGCGCCAACGCCGAGGCGGAGCGGCAGCGCGAGCAGGCGGCACGCCTGCACCAGGGGCGAGCCCATCGTGTCGTGGCGGCGGCGCTGTTCACGACGCAGAGCGTCAGCGTCGACCTGCTGAAGGCGCTCGTGCGCATCAAGCTCACGCCGCCGGCGCCCGTCGACATGCTGGCTGCCAGCATGGGCGGCGTGCCGGTGCGCTCGCTGTTCCCGGTTTCCTCGCTGTCATCGGTCCAGTTCGTCCGCCAGACGGGCACCGCGCCGGCTTTCGCCGCGCCGGCGACGCTGAACCTCGCGCTGTTGAGCTCGGTGGCGCAGATCGCCTACGGCAGGTTCAGCTCGCCGGACTACCAGGCCGAGCCGGCGTTCATTGCCGCGGCGCCCACGCTCACCGGCGCGCCGCAGGTGCGGCGCATCAACCAGCTCGTCTTCCAGCTGCTCGTTCCCGCCGGGCCGCAGCCGCCCGCCGGCTGGCCGGTGGCGATCTTCGGGCATGGCGGCAACTCCACCATCCACAACGGCAGCGTCTGGCGCCTCGGCGCCGAGCTCGCGGCGCAGGGCGTGGCGAGCATCGCCCTGCACGCCGTCGGTCACGGCGGTGGCCCCCTCGGCACCGTGAACGTCCTGCGCACCGACGGCACGGGCGCCGTCGTCGACGCCGGAGGCCGCGGTGTCGACGCCAACGGCGACGGCAGCATCGGCACCAACGAGGGCTCGCGCGCCGTGGCCCCGCGCGAGCTGATCGGCAACCGCGACGCGCAACGCCAGACGGCGATCGACCAGATGCAGCTGGTGCGGCAGATCGAAGCCGGCCTCGACGTCGACGGTGACGGCCGGCCCGACCTGGACGCGAGCCGCATCTACATCGCCGCGCAATCGTTCGGCGCCAGCCACGGCACGATCCTGCTCGCGCTCGACCCCGGAGTGCGCGCCGGCGTGCTCAACGTGCCCGGCGGCTCGGCCGTCGAGGCGGTTCGCCTGGGTGCGGCGCGCCCGGCGATGGGGGCGGGGTTCGCGGCCCGCGTGCCATCGCTGATCAACGTCGGCGGCACCACGTTCGACGAGGCGATCCCGCTGCGCAACGTGGCGCCGTTGGTCAACACCGCCGCGGGTGCCTTCGCGCTGGCCGAGAACATCGACTGGCAGCAGTGGGCGCAGCAGTCGGGCAACCCGGTGGCCTACGCGCGCTTCATCCGGCGCGCACCGCTGCCCGGGCAGGCGGCCAAGCCGGTGATCCTGCAGATCGCCAAGGGCGACCAGACGCACCCCAATCCCGCCAGCACCGCCATCCTGCGCGCCGGTGATCTCGCCGACCGCGCAACGTACTACCGGCACGACCTCGGCTTCGCGGCCAATCCCACCGCGTTGAAGGACCCGCACACGTTCCTGACCACCGCCAACGCGGCCTTGCAGCCGATCGGCCTGGCCGCGCTGCGGCAGATGGCGTTGTTCTTCGCCAGCCACGGCGCGACCACGGTGGACCCTGACGGCGACGCCGCGCTGTTCGAGACGCCGATCGTCCTGCCTCTACCCGAGACGCTGAACTTCATTCCTTGAACCCGGCCGGCCAGCCAGCCATCGCAAGACGAGGAGGAAAGACACATGGACCCCAAGAGTGAGTGCGCGCAAGGGCTTGCCACGCATCGAAGCGGGCGCATCGGCGCGCGCGCGCGGCGCACGGCGCGCAGCCTGGGCGCGGGCGCCGCGCTGGCCGTGCTGGCAGCGAGCAGCTGCGGCGGCGGCGACGACGAGACCGACCCCTACGAAGCCGACAGCGGCGCGCCGAAAACGATCAACTCGGCCAGCGCCGACGCGGTGAGCGCATGGACCGACGTCGCCTCGGCCACCATCAACGGCACGGGCACGGCCGTGGTCACGCCCGAAGAGCAGCGGCCGGCCTATGCGTTCGACCTCGCCACGGTGCACCTGGCGATCTACGACGCGCTGATGGCGATAACGGGCACGCACCTGCCGTACGCCTCGGCAGCGCAACCGGCGCAGACCGGCGCCTCGCAGGAAGCGGCGGCGGCCGCCGCTGCCTACCGCGTGCTGCAGGCGCTCTTTCCGAACCGCGCCGCGCTCTACCAGGGCGCCTACGACAGCGCCGTGGCGGCCATCGCCGACGGCGACGCCAAGACGCGCGGCTTGGCCATCGGCACGGCAGCGGCCAATGCGGTGCTGACGCTGCGCCTGAACGACGGCCGGGCCGTGCTGCTGGCCGCCTATGTGCCCGGCACCGCGGCGGGGCAGTTCCGCGGCACCAACCCGGTGGGGCTGTTCAACCCTTACGTGCGGCCGTTCGTGCTGCAGCACGCGGCGCAGTTCCGGCCCGCGGGGCCGCCGGCAATGACGAGCGCCGCCTACGAGACCGCGCTCGCCGAGACGCGCGCCGCCGGCTCGAGCGCGAGCACCACGCGCAGCGCCGAACAGACCGACACCGCGCGCTTCCACACCGATGCGCCACCACGCTTCTGGCCGCGCAACGTCAAGTCCTTCTACAGCAACCAGGCCACGCTCGGCGAGTCGGCACGCTTGGCGGCGATGCTGTGGGTGGCGCAGGCCGATGCCACCATCGCCTGCTTCGAGGCGAAGTACTTCTACAACGCCTGGCGTCCGACCAGCGCCATCACGCTGGCCGACACCGACGGCAATGCCAACACGGCGCCCGACGCGACGTGGACGCCGGTGGTGCCGACACCGAACCATCCCGAGTATCCGGCCGCGCACGGCTGCAACGCGGGCGCAGTGGCCGAGGTGGTGCGGGTGCACTACCGCACGCGGCAGGTGAGCTTCGCCTTCGACAGCACGGCCGCCGGCGTCGTCACGACGCGGCACAACTTCACCAGCACGACGGCAATGGTCGAGGACCTGCAGATGGCGCGCATCTGGGGCGGCATGCATTTCCGCTACTCCAACGACGATGGCGCGGCGCTCGGCAAGAACGTCGCCAAGTGGATCGTGACGCAGCGATTCCAGCCGCGCTGAGAGCCTCAACCGCCCGGCGGCGCGCTCGTCGGCAGCACCGGCACGCGCACTGGCCGGGCCCCGGACCCTACCTGCGCACGAAGCGCACCAGCATCTCGGCCGCGTTCTCGCGCCGCGCGGCCACGGCCTTGGGCGAGTCGAGGTCGCGCTGGAAGATCAGCGCGAAGGTGTGCTTGTTGGCGACGTTGAAGATGGCGAAGGCCGAGATCGACCAGTGCAGATCCACCGGGTCGAGCCCGGCGCGGAAGACACCGGCCTTGACGCCGCGCTCGTAGACCCGCGCCAGGCCTTCGATGGCCGGCACGTTGAGGCGCTGGATCAACTGGCTGCGCTTGAGGTACTCGCCGCGGTGGATGTTCTCGGTCATCACCAGGCGCACGAAGTCGGGGTTGGCGGCCTGGTAGTCGAGCGTGAACTGCACCAGCTTGCGCAGCGCCGCCTCGGGCTCGAGGTCCTCCAGGTGCAGTTCGGCTTCGATGGCGCGGATGCGGCGGTACGCTTCCTCGAGCACCGCGATGTACAGCCCTTCCTTGCTGCCGAAGTAGTAGTAGATCATGCGCTTGCTGGTGCGCATCGCCTCGGCGATGGCGTCGACGCGCGCGCCGGCCAGGCCGTTCTCGGCGAACTCGCGCGTGGCCACCTCGAGGATGTCGGCCATCGTGCGCTCGGGGCTGTTCTTGCGCGGGGCGGCCGCCTTCTTCGTTGCGGCCTTCTTCGCTGCGGCCTTCTTCGCCGCGGCCTCCTTCGCGGCGGCCTTCGCCGCAGCGGCCGGCCGCGCCGGCGCGGCCTTCTTCGACGCCGGTGCCTGGCGCGGCGGCGTCGCCTTCGCCGCCGCCGCCCGCGTGCCGCCCGTATGTACCGTTTGGTTCATCGGGCCAGTGTAGGACAGCGGCGCTGCCGCGCGGCCCGCGCGGCGCACCGAATGCCGGACACGAGGCGCCTCAGCGGTGCGGCTCGATGTACCCGGCGTGGTGCGCCATGCCCCAGGTGGGCTCGGCGCGCGCCGGCCACCGGGCGGCGTGCAGCTCGGTGATCGCCTGCGCCCAACTGGCGGCCAGCGATTCGAGGATCGCGTCGCCTTGCTCGCGCGTGGCCGGCAGCGGGTCGCCGATGACGCCGCTGGTGCCGAAGTCGCGCGCGCTCCACGAGCACGCCGGGCGGCCGTCGGGCGAGAGCAGCTTGCTCGGGAACTCCGGCGGGTAGTTGGCGACCGCGCGCTCCATGTGCACGGTGTCGGGCGCCAGCGCCATCACGAGGGCCGTCTCGGCGTGGCCGGCGTGCATCGCCAGCTTCTTCTCGCGCTCGCTGAGATAGCGGCCGGCGACGTGCGGCAGCCGCCACGTGCCGTGCGGCACGACGATGTAGTCGCCGTGGCGCAGGCGCAGCTCGCGCGCCGCCATCTCCATGATCTGCGGCTGGCCGCCGTGGCCGTTGACGATGAGCAGCTTGCGAAAGCCCGAGCGGTAGACGCTCTCGCCGATCTGCGTGACGGTGGCTTCGAGCGTGGGGCCGTCCAGCGTCAGCGTGCCCGGAAAGTGCAGGTGCTCTTCGCTCTTGCCGTAGGTGACGGGCGGCAGCGCGAACGCGGGCACCTCCTTCGGCAGCCGCGCCAGCGCGTGGCCGACGACGCCGGCGCAGATGACGGTGTCCACCGCGCACGGCAGGTGCGGGCCGTGCTGTTCGATGCTGCCGGTGGGCAGCACGATGACGGTGTTCTCGCGGTCGGGCAGCGCCGCGATCTCGGTCCAGCTCAGGTACGGCAGGAACCGCGCCGGGGGGGTGTAGCCGTGCAGCATCGGTCGAAAGGTGCCTCGGGCGCCGAAGGCCAGGTCGGAGGATGCCGGCTCTACGCGAGCGCCTCGCGCACCGCGGCCAGCGTCTCGTCGGGCGCCTCGGCAAGCGGGTGGTGGCCGCTGCGCACGTGCACGACGCGCGCCTTCAGCGCCGCGGCCAGTTCGCGCGTGGCGCGCGGCGGGGTCATGATGTCATGGCGGCCGAGCACCATCGTCACCGGGCACGCCACGCGTGCTGCGGCCTCCATGCCGCCCTGGTAGGCGTTGCAGACCTGGAACCCGTGCAGGAACACGTTGCTGCCCGGGTCGTTCGCGGTGCCGGCCGCCTGCACCCGCCGCATCAGCGCCATCGCCGAGCCGTGCAGCCAGTTGCCGGGGCCGGGGAAGCCGGGCTTGGTGGCCAGCGTCGCGATGCTCCAGCCATTCACCATCGCCATCGCCGCCAGCGGCTTGTCGCGCGCGGTGGCCAGCAGGGCGTCGCTCACCTTCATCGGGTAGGCGGTGCCGATCAGCACGAGGCGGCTCACGCGCGCAGGGGCCAGGCCTGCGGCTTCGAGCGCGATCAGCGAGCCCATGCTGTGGCCGACGAGCGCGGCCTGCCGCACGCCGGCGCTGTCGAGCAGCGCCAGCAGCCACTGCGCGTAGCCGCGCACGTCGGGCTGCGCGGGCCCGGCGCTGCGCGCGTGGCCTGGCAGGTCCACGGCCAGCACGCCGAAGCCGTGGTGCGCGAACCAGCGCGCCAGCAGCGTGTAGCCGCTGTGGTCGTTGGCCGCGCCGTGCAGGAAGACGACGCACGGCAGCGCGGCATCGAACGGCTTGCCCCCGGTGTAGGCATAGGCCTCGCGGCCTTCGACGGTGATCTTCATGCCGCCCCCGCTGCGACCTGGCAGCGCCCTCGTTGCACGCTCACTGCGCCTTCTCCGCCACCTTGAACGCGCGCTTCAGGTCGTCGATCAGGTCGTCGGCGTCCTCCAGCCCGATCGACAGCCGGATCGTCCCCGGGGTGATCCCGGCCGCGGCCAGCGCCGCGTCGTCCATGCGGAAGTGGGTGGTGCTCGCCGGGTGGATGACGAGCGAGCGGCAGTCGCCGACATTGGCCAGATGGCTGAAGATCTTCAGTGCTTCGATGAAGGCCTTGCCCTGCGCGCGCGAGCCGGCGAGGTCGAAGCTGAAGACGCTGCCGCAGCCGCGCGGCAGCAGCTTGCGGGCCAGCGCGTGGCTGGGGTGCCCTTGCAGTTCGGGGTAGCCGACCGCTGCCACCATCGGGTGCGCGGCCAGGAACGCCACCACCTTGCGCGTGTTCTCGACGTGCCGCGCCATGCGCAGCGGCAGCGTCTCGATGCCCTGCAGGATCAGCCAGGCCGTGTGCGGGCTCATGCAGGCGCCGAAGTCGCGCAGGCCTTCGCGCCGCGCCCGCAGCAGGAAGGCGGCCACCGTGCTCTCCTCGGT
>JAEUPF010000004.1 GCA_016790425.1 Rubrivivax sp. | reverse complement strand
CGCCGCTTTCCTTGTCGACCTCGTACTTCACCGGGTCGGCGTTCATCGGGATCTCGATGATCACGTTGAACTCGTCGGGCGCCTTCGCGCCGGGGGGGACGTGGTGCAGGCTCATGACGTGGCCCAGGGCAGCGGAGTTGCGGCCCATTCTACGGACGCCCCTGACGGCAGCCCTACAAGCCTTGCCCGAGGTCAAACCGCCCTGCCAGGCAGCGGCCTGGCCCGTAGTAGCATCGCGGGTTGTCGCGCCGGCTCCCCCGCGCAGGGCCGGGCCGGCGGCCGCGGATTCGAAGAACCAGTTCCCAGACCTCGCAAAAGGAGACCCTCGATGTCCACCCAAATGGCGCTGTACGCGGCGCTTGCCTGCGGCTTGCTCGCAGTGATCTACGGCTTCGTCCAGCGCGGCTGGATCCTGAGGCAGGATGCGGGCAACGCCCGCATGCAGGAGATCGCCGGCGCGATCCAGCAGGGCGCGGCGGCCTACCTCGCCCGCCAGTACAAGACCATCGCCATCGTCGGCGTGGTGCTCGCGATCCTGATCGGCGTGTTCCTCGACGGCACCACCGCGGCCGGCTTCATCCTCGGCGCCGTGCTCTCGGGCGCCTGCGGCTTCATCGGCATGAACGTCTCGGTGCGCGCCAACGTGCGCACGGCGCAGGCCGCGACCAAGGGCATCGGCCCGGCGCTCGACGTCGCCTTCAAGGGCGGCGCGATCACCGGCATGCTGGTCGTCGGCCTGGGGCTGCTGGGCGTGGGCATCTTCTTCCTGTTCATCACCGGCAACGGCAACCTCACGCCGGACAAGAACCTGGCCCCGGTGCTCAAGCCGCTGCTCGGCCTGGCCTTCGGCGCGTCGCTGATCTCGATCTTCGCGCGTCGGGGCGGTGGCATCTTCACCAAGGGCGCCGACGTCGGCGCCGACCTCGTCGGCAAGGTCGAGGCCGGCATCCCGGAGGACGACCCGCGCAACCCGGCGGTGATCGCCGACAACGTCGGCGACAACGTCGGCGACTGCGCCGGCATGGCCGCCGACCTGTTCGAGACCTATGCCGTGACGCTGATCGCCACGATGGCGCTCGGCGCGCTGATGGTGGTCGGCAGCGGCGGCGGCGCCGCCGTCGTCTACCCGTTGGTGCTGGGTGGCGTGTCGATCATCGCCTCGATCATCGGCTGCGCCTTCGTCAAGGCCAGCCCCGGCATGAAGAACGTGATGCCGGCGCTGTACAAGGGCCTCATCGTCGCCGGTGTCATCTCGCTCATCGCCTTCTACTTCGTCACCTCGTCGATGTTCCCCGGCGGCCTGGAGCTCACCGGCGGCACCAAGGTGAGCGCGATGGCCCTGTTCGGCACCTGCGTCGTCGGCCTCGTGCTGACGGCGGGCATGGTGTGGATCACCGAGTACTACACCGGCACCGACTTCAAGCCGGTGAAGCACGTCGCGCAGGCCAGCACCACCGGCCACGCCACCAACATCATCGCCGGCATCGGCGTCAGCATGAAGAGCACGGCCTGGCCGGTGATCTTCGTCTGCCTGGCCATCCTCGCCTCGTTCTCGCTGGCCGGCCTGTACGGCATCGCCATCGCCGCCACCTCGATGCTGAGCATGGCCGGCATCATCGTCGCCCTCGACGCCTACGGCCCGATCACCGACAACGCCGGCGGCATCGCCGAGATGGCCGAGCTGCCCGACAGCGTGCGCGACATCACCGACCCGCTCGACGCCGTGGGCAACACGACGAAGGCGGTGACCAAGGGCTACGCCATCGGCTCCGCCGGCCTGGCGGCGCTGGTGCTCTTTGCCGACTACACCCACTCGCTGGAGGCGCGCGGCATCCACGCCTCGTTCGATCTCAGCAACCCGAAGATCATCATCGGCCTGTTCATCGGCGGCCTCATTCCCTACCTCTTCGGCGCGATGGCGATGGAAGCGGTGGGCCGCGCCGCCGGCAGCGTGGTGGAGGAAGTGCGCCGCCAGTTCCGCGAGATCAAGGGCATCATGGAAGGCACCGGCAAGCCCGAGTACGGCAAGGCCGTCGACATGCTCACCGGCGCGGCGATCAAGGAGATGATGATCCCCTCGCTGCTGCCCGTGGTGGTGCCGATCCTCGTCGGCCTCGTCCTCGGCGCCGAGGCGCTCGGCGGCCTCCTGATGGGCACCATCGTCACCGGCCTGTTCGTCGCCATCAGCATGTGCACCGGCGGCGGCGCCTGGGACAACGCCAAGAAGTACATCGAAGACGGGCACCACGGCGGCAAGGGCTCCGATGCGCACAAGGCCGCCGTCACCGGCGACACCGTGGGCGACCCCTACAAGGACACGGCCGGCCCGGCGGTGAACCCGCTCATCAAGATCATCAACATCGTCGCGCTGCTGATCGTGCCGCTGCTGCCCGGTGCCGGCAAGGCGCCGCCGGTGGTGGCCGCGCCCGCCGCCACGGCCGCGGCTTCGGCGGCGGCGATGCCCGCCGCGGTCCCGGCCGCTGCGGCTGCCGACGGCGCCTCGGTGACGGTCGAGAACGGTGTCGTCAAGTTCTTCTTCGCCAGCGGCAAGGCCGACCTCGCCGCCGGCGCGCAACAGGCCCTGGCCGACATCGTCAAGGGTGTCGCCGCCGGCAAGAAGGCGGTCATCAGCGGCTTCGCCGATGCCACCGGCAACGCCGAACAGAACGCCGAGCTGGCCAAGCAGCGCGCCTTCGCCGTGCGCGACGCGCTGAAGGCGCAGGGCGTCGCCGAGGACAAGATCGAGCTGAAGAAGCCCGAGCAGGTCACCGGCAGCGGCGACCCGGCGCAGGCGCGGCGCGTCGAAGTGAGCCTGATGTAGCCGCGGCGGCCGTCGCGGCCCGTTCAGGGCCGCTGCGACGAGCGCGCAACGAAAACGGGCCGGCGGATGCCGGCCCGTCTTCTTTTCCGCGGCGCGCTGTGCGCGCTGCCGCGTTCACGCGGCTGGCCGCGTCACGTTCGTCGCAACAGGCCGATCACCAGCCCCGCCACGGCGAGGATCAGGAAGGCGACGAAGAGCACCTGTGCGATGCCGGCAGCGCCGGCGGCGATGCCGCTGAAGCCGAACACGGCGGCGATCAGCGCGATGATGAAGAAGACCACGGCGTAATGCAGCATGGCAAGCTCCTGGAGTGGATGAAGCGGAAGGTCGGCGGCCCGTTGCGATCAGCCGCGCAGCGCGATGTCGTTGCGCACCGCCACCACGCCGGACACCGAGCGCGCCAGCTCTTCGGCCTTGCTGCGTTCCTCGGCCGACTTGGCGAAGCCCGACAGCTGCACCACGCCCTTCAGCGTCTCGACGTGGATCGACATCGCGCTGACGGTCTTGTCCTCGGCGAACTTGGCCTTGACGCGCGTGGTCAGCGCGGTGTCGTCGACGTACGAGCCGGCGGTCTGCTGGTCGCGCGCGACCGAGCACCCTTGCAGCAGGGGTGCGGCCACGGCGGCGGCGGAGATGGCGAGAGCGGTGATCAGAGCCTTCATGTCGGCCTCCTGGTTGTGGGGATACGGTGTTGCGCCGACGCAGTGCGTCAGCGGTTGGGCTGGATCAGCAGCTGGTTGTCCACGCCGCTGACGCCTTCGATGCCCTTGGCGAGTTCGCCGGCCTTGTCGCGCGCCGCGGCGTCGGGCGCATTGCCGCGCAGCGTGACGCGGCCGTTGTGGGTGTCGACGTCGATCTTCAGCCCGCCGATCACCGAGTCGGCCATCAACGCCGACTTCACCTGCGTGGTGATGCCAACGTCCTTGGCCTTGGAGCCGGCGGCGTCGGCCATGCGCTGCGTGCTCTCGCCGACATCGCGGCCGGCCTGGCGCGCCTCGCCTTGCTGGTTGCGCGTGCAGGCGCCGAACAACGCCGTGCTGGCGACCAGCACCGGCAGGACGAAACGGTTCATCGATTTCATGACGATTTCTCCGAAGGGTGGATGGATGCCCGCAGCGCGTCAGACGCGGCGCGCTTCGTTGGCGTCGACGCTGCGCTCCCAGTCGCTGACGCGGCGGTCGGCGTCGTCGCGGGCGCAGCCATAGCGTTCCTGGATCTTGCCGACGAGCTGTTCGCGCTGGCCGGCCACGACGTCGAGGTCGTCGTCGGTCAGCTTGCCCCATTGCTCCTTGGCCTTGCCGGTGAATTGCTTCCATTCACCCTTGACGCGGTCCCAGTTCATGACATGTCTCTCCTGGCAAATCGGTTGAGAAGAAGAACCGGAGGGCACGCCCGCTCAGGTGCGGCGCGCTTCCGATGCGGAAACGACTCTAGGAACCGGCCCCCGGCGGGTATGTCGGACACGCCCGGCGCACCCGGTAGGACAACAGGCCGCAGGCTGCGAAAGCGGCGCCGTCGCTGCGTGCGCGGCGTCGGCGCCTACAGCCAGCGCTCGGCCAGCCGGCCCACCCACTCCAGCACGCGCTGGCTCAACGGCCGCCTCGCCCACGCCGCGGCGTCGATCGGGCGCGACCTCGCCACGTCACGCTCGAACATCGCGCGCACTTCCTGCCCGAAGTCGTCGCCCAGGACGACGACGTTCAACTCGTAGTTGTCGACGAGGCTGCGCCAGTCCAGGTTGGTCGAACCCACCGTGGCGAAGACGCCGTCCACCAGCGCCGTCTTGGCGTGCATCGTCGTGTGCTCCATCTCGTACAGGCGCACGCCGGCGTCGAGCAGCCGCTGGTAGTACGAACGCCCGGCGTGCAGCACCAGCGCCACGTCGCTCTTGCCCGGCAGCACGAGCTGCACGTCGACGCCGCGCGCGGCCGCCGCGCACAACGCGTTGACCATCTCGTCGCCGGGGGCGAAGTAGGCCATCGTCAGCGCCACGCTGACGCGCGCGGCCTCGACGGCGGCCAGCAGCGAGGTGTAGACGCGGTTCACCGGCTCGCGCGGGTCGGTGGCGATGACCTTGACGACGCGCTCGCCGCGCGGCGCCACTGCCGCCGGTGCGGCAGCGGCGCGCCCGGACGCGGCGCGCGACGCCGCTGCCGGGGTGCGGCCGAGGTCGCCGCTGCAGCGCTGCGCGTGCCAGCTGTTGGCGAACTGCTGCGCCAGCGCCGGCACCACCGGCCCGCGCAACTCGATCTGCGTGTCGCGCCAGCCGTTGTCGTCGTCGCCCGCCTTTGCGGGGTCGCCACTGTCACCGCTGCCTGCACCGCGCCCCGAGCCGCCGCTGCCCGGGTGCGAGCCGCTGCCGTAGACGCGGCTGATGTTGATGCCACCGGTGAAGGCCACCTCGTCGTCGACCACCAGAATCTTGCGGTGGTCGCGGTTGGTCGGCGCCCAGTCGCCGCGCCGCGCCCGCGGCGGGAGCGGGTTGAAGGCGCAGGTGGCCACGCCGCGCGCGCGCAGCGCCTCGAAGAAGGTGTCCGGCGTTCCGAACGAGCCCACGGCGTCGTAGAGCAACGCCACGCGCACGCCGCGCGCCGCCGTCTGCTGCAGCAACGCGGCGATCTCGGCGGCCACGCCAACGCCCTCGACGATGTAGCTCTCCAGCAGCACGCGATGGCGGGCACGGGCGATGGCCGCCTTCATCGCCGCGAAGGTGGCCGGCCCGTCGACCAGCAGCCGCGCGGCGTTGCCGCGGTAGAGATCGACCTCGCCGGTGCGTGCCAGCACTTCCAGGTGGTGCGCGGCGAGCGACGCGCGCCCCTCGCGGGCCAGCGTGCGTTCAGCGACCGCGGCGTCGTCGGCCACCGCGGCGTCGGCCGCGCCGACGAGGTTGATGCGGCCGCGCGGTGCGCTGCCGGCTGCCGCGCTCCCGGCCCCCGCGTCACCCCTGTTCGCGCTCCCGTTCGCGCTCGTGGCCGCGCTCGTGCTCGCCTGCGCGGCGGCACCCGCGGGCGCCAGCGAGCGGCCGCGCGCCGGCGAAGTCACGCAACCGGCCACCGCCAACAGCGTCGCTGCGATGCCCGCCACCGACAACCAGCCGCGGCGGCGCATCGCGCCAGCGGCGGCGTGTGCGCTGAAAGGCTGCGCGGTGCGCGCGCTCCAGGCGGCGGGCAACGAGGTGGCGGGTGGAGGCAGCGCTTTCATCGTGCGCGCAACGTAGCGGCAGCAATTCGAGGCCGGTGTGGGAGCCGTCCGATTGCTGCATCGGACGATGGCGCCTTGCAGCACCAGGCCGACGCTTTCGGAATGCACCGGCTTGCACCGGCTTGCAGCGACTGCGGCTTCCGGCGCGTTCCATGGGAACAGCGATTGCCCGTCCGCCGCCATGTCCGCGCAGCCCGCCCGCTCCGATCGCCCGCGCCGCGCGCGGCAGGCGTGGCAGGCGTGGCAGGAGCGGCCGCGCCGCCAGCGCATCGGCCTGGGCGCGCTCGGCGGCGTGGCGCTGCTGCTCGCCGTCGTCGCCACCTGCGAGGTGCTGGAGTGGCCGTTCCTGCGCTCCCCGCTCGAACACGCGCTCGCCGGTGCACTCGGCCGGCCGGTCACGCTCTCGGGGCCCTTCGGCGTGCGCCTGCTCGGCCCGGTGCGCGTGCACGCCGGCGAGATCGTCGTCGGCGCGGCTCCTTCCGGCAACGCCGCGAACGACCCCGGCAGCAGCCGGAACGCGGCTGAGGCCGGCCACGCAGCCGCCGGCCGCGAGGCCCCGGTGCACCTGCTGCGCGCCAGCGACGCGCGCCTCGTCGTGGCGCCCTCGACCCTCTGGCAGCTGCGCAGCCGCAAGCCGGGCGAGCCGCTCTACATCGAATCGCTCGACGTGGCGAAGATCGACTTGCACCTGCGCCGCAACGCGCAGGGGCAGACGAACTGGGCCATCGGCCCGCCGGCGGCGGCCGCCAGCGAACGCGGGGCCGCCCGCGCGCGCGAAGCGGCTGCGTCGGAACTCATCGCCGAACAGCGTTCGAGCACGGCTGCGGCGGCGCCGGCCTGGCCGGTGTTCGGCACGCTGCGCGTGCGCGAGGGCCTCATCCGCTACGTCGACGCGCTGCTCGCTGCCGACGTGCAGGCCAAGGTGCGCACCGAGGAAGGCGGCACCGTGGCGCCGCCCGCAGCGGCCGCCTCGGCAACGGCGGCGAGCGCCTCGCCACCGCCGGCAGGCCTTCGCGTCGAGCTCGAAGGCACCTGGCACGCGCAGCCGCTGGCCGGCTGGCTGGAATCGAGCGGCTTCCTGCCGCTGATGCGCACGGCCGACGATGGCGCCGCCGGCGCGCCGCTGAAGGCCGACCTGCGCGCCGGCCGCGCGCGGCTCAAGCTCGCCGGCCACGCCAGCGACGTGGTGCACCTGGGCGGCTTCGACGGCGAGTTCGATCTCGTCGGGCCTTCGCTGGCGGCCATCGGCACGGCGCTGGGCATGACGCTGCCGACGACGGCCGAGTTCGCGATGCAGGGCCGCATCGCCAAGGAAGGCAGCGTGTGGCAGGCGCAGATCCCGCAGTGGAGCGTGGGCACGAGTCGCCTGCGCGCCGCCTTCCGCTACGACCCGCGGCTGCCGGTGCCGCTGCTCACCGGCACGCTGGGCGGCGCCCGCCTGGCCCTGGCCGATCTCGGCCCGGCCATCGGCACCAAGGCGCCCGACGGGGCTGCTGTGCCACCGCCGGCCGGCCGCGTGCTGCCGGCGCGCGAGTTCGACATCCCCTCGCTGCGCCGCATGGACGCCGACGTCCAGGTGGACCTCGGGCGGCTGGACCTGGGCACCGAGCAACTCGAGTCGTTCATGCCGCTGCGCGGCCGCGTGCTGCTGCGCGACGGCGTGCTGTCATTGCACGACCTTGTCGCCACCGCCGCCGCCGGCACCCTGCGCGGCGCCATCACGCTGGACGCGCGGCCCGACGCGAAGACCGAGCAAGCCGCGGCCGCCGCCGCTTCGGCCGCGCGCGCGGCGGCCTCGGGCGGCGCAGCCTTGGCGAGCACCACGCTGGCGGCGCGCGGCAAGGCGGCCGCGCCCACCGCCGCGCAGCCGCGCTGGAGCGCCGACATCCAATGGTCCGGCATCCAGCTCGAGCGCTTCGTCCGCGCGCGCGATCCTCAGAGCAAGGCCGGCGGCAAGGCCGAGCCGAAGGCCGGCTCGAAAGGCGACACGAGGAAGGAGGCGTCCGCCTCGGCCACAGCGACCGCCTCAGCGCCGAACACCGGTCAAGCCGCAGCGCAGGGCAACGCCAGCTCCGCCTATGTCAGCGGCTTGCTCGGCGGCTCGGCCAAGGTGGTGGGGCATGGCCGCTCGATCGCCAGCGTGCTCGGCTCGCTCGACGGCACGGCGACGCTGACGATCCGCGGCGGCACGCTGTCGCACCTGCTCGTCGAGGCCGCCGGGCTCGACCTCTTCGAGGGGCTCGGCGTGATCATCAGCGGCGACACCCAGCTGCCGATGCGCTGTGCACTGGCGCGCCTGGTGCTGCACGACGGCCGCGCGCGGCCCGAGGTGGCGCTGATCGACACGCCCGACACCACGCTGCTCGTCGCCGGCGAGGTGTCGCTGCCGGGCGAGCAACTGGCGCTGCAGGTGCGGGCGCTGCCGCACGACAGCTCACCGTTTGCGCTGCGCTCGCCGATCGGCATCGGCGGCACCTTCGCCGACCCCGTGGTGCACCTGGACAAGAAGTCGATCGCGCGCCGCATCGCGCGCGCGGCGGCGCTCGCGCTGGCAGCCCCGCCGGCGGCGCTTCTGGCGCTGGTGGACCTGGGCGAAGACGACCGCGACCGCTGTCATGACGCGGTGGCCACGATCGAGCGCCATCGCGGCGACGGCGGCAAGGGCGGCAGCCGCACCGCCGCCGCCCCGGCGCCGGTGCGGCGCTGAGGCGGCGTCACGGGTGCACCCGAGGCGGCGCCTCAGAAGCGGAAGACGTAGCCGACGCTGGCAATCTTCAGCCCCTCGCGGCCGGTGCCGGCGAACTTCATGTCGTGGCGGTCCCACTCGAGCACGACGCGCGAGTGCTGCCCGAAGTTGTAGCCGACGCCGGCGCCGTACGAAGCGCCCCAGCCGTTGGCCTTCCCCGAGGCCACGCCCGAAGCAGGGTCGGCCGTCACGTCGGTGCGGGCGTAGGTGGTGCCGCCCTTGGCGAACAGGTCCACCGGCCCCAGCGGCAGGCGGCCGACCACGCTCAGGTTGAGGCCTTGCGCCTTCGTGCGGCCGCCGGCGCGGTCGGCATTGCCCGAGTGCAGGTAGCCCGCTTCGAAGCCGAAGAAGTCGTTGACCATCTTGCCGCCGTACAGGTGCACGCTGGTGCTGGCGTCGTCGCACGGGAACACCGCGGCGCCGCAATCGGTGCCCAGCTTGGGCTTGCCGACGTTGATGCCGAAGTAGGTCTGCGCCGGTGCGCCCTGCGCGGCCGCGAGCCCCGCGGCCAGCGCCAGCGCCACGCCGGCGAGGCCGGTGCGAGCCATGCGACCGCCGCGACGGGCACCGGAACTCGAGCCGCCTTGCACGGTGCACCATCGATTGCCGAATCGGTTCACGGGTGAGCTCATGGCATCTGTCCTTTCAACAGGTTGAGAAAAAAAGGGGGAAAGCGTCGACGCGCGCCAGCCCGGCGCCGCGTTGCGGATGAGGTTCGGCAAGGCCCGTGCCGGCGTGCGCGCCCTTCATGCGGTGCTCATGCCCGTGCTCATGCCGCGTTCATGTCGTGCTGATGCCGCGTTCAGGTCGCGCACATGCCGCGTTCATGCCGCGTTCATGCCGGGCCCGCCGGCTCGATCAACTCCTCGATCGCGAAGGCGCCGTAGTGCTGCGCCGCGCCGGCGCGGTGGGCGCGTACCGTGTCGGCGACGCGGCGGGCTTCTTCGCGGCCGGCTGCCGGCACGACGAGGAAGTGGTGGCCGTGCTCGGCCAGCACCTTGTGCATGCGCACGAGGCCCGGGTCGGAACCGAAGGCGGCGATCGGGCTCACCTGCGCCAGGTCCGACTCGGCCTGCTCCAGCATCTCGGCCGGCTCGTAGTGGCCCAGCCGGTCGGCCGGAAAGCCCTGGCCGGCGAGGGCGCGTCGCGCCGCGTCGAGCTCGCCGTCGGTGGGGAACGAGACGACCACGTGGCCCAGCGGCGCGAAGACGCCGTGGCAGGTGCAGTGTTCGGGGGCAGGCATGGAGCGCAAGTCCTTTGGCCGCAAGTCCTTTGGCACCGCGATTCTTCGATGCCCCCCGGCACCGGCGCCAGCGCCGCAAGGCGCATCAGCGCGTAGGACAAGGCGCCGCCGCGCGCGCCGGTGGCCTACATCGCGTCGGGCCGCACACCGACAGTGCGACCTGCGCTGCTCCGACGTGCAGCGCGCGCCAGCGGTCCTACTGTTCGCTGCCAGGATTGCCCCGTGTCTCGTGCGTTTACGCCCGCAGGTTGGCCTCCTCGAACAACACTCGGATTCCCAAGAGACGACGATGAACCTCCTTCTCGATTCCCGCATCGACCGTATCGACCGTATCGACCGCATCGACCATCACCACCGATCGCGCCGCTACGAGATCTGCTTCGTTTCGCTCTTTGCGGCCGGCCGCTCGCTGAGCTTCCCGTGCGACGCGCTGGGCCGCGTCGACCTGGACAACCTCACCGAGCGCGCGCGCGCCAACTACCTCTTCGCCCGCGCGATGGTGGGCCGCGACTACTCGCCGCCGTCGATCGAGCCGGCGTACGCCTGAGCGCCTAAGCCGTGGCCGCCGACGGCACCGCTGTCGCCGAGGTCGGCGAGAAGGCAGACGAGCCGCCGCCGCCCGCGCGGCGCGCCGCCGCTGAATGGGCCGCCGAGCGTTCGCCGCCACCGCGCTCGAGCACCGCCTCCGTCGTCATCGCCGTCGTCGCGGTCATCATCGCGCTCGGCTGGGGCCGCCGGCTGGCCGTGCCGCTGGTGGCCGGGGCGATGCTGACAATGCTGCTGGCGCCGGCGGTGAGCGCCTTCGGGCGCACGGCGGCCACGCGCTACGCGGCCACGGTGGCGATGCTCGGCGCCGCGGTGGCAGCGATCCTCGTGGCGAGCTGGGCTTTCGGCGGCCAGTTCATGCGCGTCACCGACCGCGTGCCCCAGTTGCTGTCGCTCGCCGCCGAGAAGCTGGAGCAGGCCGAGGGCAGCGCCGATACGCGCTCGGTGATGGCGCGCATCCGCGGCGCGCTGCTCGAACTGGACCAAGCCGTCACCCGCTGGAGCGCGCCGGGCCACCCGCGGCCGCGCAGCGGCCTGCGGGGCGATCTGCAGACGCCCGCCGCGTTTCGCGTCGAAGGGCCACGGCGCGGCAAGCCGGCCGCCGGTGCCGCGGCGGCCGCCGTCGCTGCGGCCCCGGTGGCGGCAGCCGCCTCCGCCGCCTCGGCGGCGGCCTCGTCGGCCACGCCCATCACCGACACCGCCACGACGGCGCTGCGGGCCACCGCGGTCAGCGGCACCGGCGTCGTCGTCGCTTTCGCCGGCGACCTGGTGATCATCTTCTTCGTCGCCTTCTTCCTTCTCGCCGGCGGGCCGGCGCTGGCCCGGCGCTTCACGGAACTGTGGGGGCCCGACCCCGCCCGGCGTGCGCGCGCCGAGCGGGCACTGGCCGAGTGCTCGCGCCAGGTGCGGCTCTATGCCTGGGTGCTGCTCGCTGCCAACGCCGCCATCGGCCTCGTCGTGTGGGCCTTGTTCTCAGTCACCGGCCTGCCCGACGCGGCCGGCTGGGGCGTGGCGGCTTCGGTGCTGCACCTCGTGCCTTACCTCGGCATGGCGCTGCTCACCGCGCTCGGTGCGGCCGAGGCATTCATCGCCCACGGCACGCCGGCGGCAGCGGCCGGCATCGCGGCAGCAGTGATCGTCGTCTCGACCCTGATCGGGACCATCGGCACCGCGGTGATGCAAGGGCGCGCCGCGCGCATGAGCCCGGCGGCGGTGTTCATCGGCCTCGTGTTCTGGGGCGCGCTGTGGGGGCTGTGGGGCCTCTTCCTCGGCCCGGCGCTGATCGTCGTGCTGAAGGTGGTGGCCGAGAACACGCGCTGCGGGCAACGGCTGGCCGGCGTGCTGCGCGGCTGACACGGCGGGACCGGTCGCCCTGGCCGGCCCCCGCGCACCCCGGATCGGCGCCCTCCTACAACGACGCGCGCCTTCGGCTTGCACCGGCACGCGGCGGCGCTGCCTAGAGTCGTGGTCCACCCTTCATCCCATTCATCCAATGCCAAGGAGGTTCCGATGAACACCCCGGTCACCACTCCCACCGCCGACATGGCCGGCCGCGTTGCCGGCCGCGCCGACGAGGCGATCGCCGGCACGAAGCGCATGGTTGAGCAGTCGGCGCGCTCCATGCAGAACAGCCTCGACGGCCTGCGCGAGACCGTTCCCGGCGCCATCACGCGCACGGCCCAGCAAGCCGAGGACTTGGCGCGCCGCGGCATCGAGCAGGCACGCCTCACCGCCGACCAGGTGCGCGAGCGGGCCATGCGCGCCAGCGACGTGGCTGTCGACCGCATCCGCACCGACCCGCTGAAGTCGGTGCTGATCGCCGCCGCGGCCGGCGCGGCCACCGCGTTGCTGGTGCAGTGGCTCGTCTCGCGGCGCTCGCCGCAATAAGCCCTGCCGGAAGCCGGATCGCCACGCCGCGCCGCACGACGCGAAGCCAGGAGGGCCGCCGCCATGATCCACCCGCTGCTGCGCAAGCTCGTCACGCAACCCGAGCTGTTCGTCGAACATGCCGACTGCTACGGCGAGCTGGCCTCGGTGGAGACACGGCTGGCACTGCGGTCGCTTCGGCGCAGCGCGGCGCTGGCGTTGCTGGCCCTGGCCTGCGCGATCTGCGGCCTCGGCCTGGGCGGCACGGCGGTGATGTTCGCGGCGGCCGTGCCGCTCGAACAGATGCCGGCCCCTTCGCTGCTGCTGGCGGTGCCGCTGGTCGTGTTCGCAGCCGCTGCGGCATGCGGCTGGCTCGCCTGGCGGGCCGCCGAGCAGCCGCTCTTCGCGCACCTGCGCGAGCAATGGCAGGCCGACCGCCAGTTCCTGCGCGAGCTGGGCCACGCGGCGCATTCGCATTGATTTCACCGCGCGCCCGTCCCCTGCCGGCACCCTTTTGCACGCCTCGGCATCCGCACGCCACGGCACCTGCACGCCCACCATGAGCGACCCCGAACTCACCGCAGCGCTGGAGCGCATCGAGCGGTCGCGCCGGCACCTGCACGCCGAACTGCTGCCACCCCCCGAAGACCACGAACGCCACGGCTCGCGCAGCGGCACGCTCGCCGGCCGCTGGCTCGACTGGCTGCACACCGGCCCGCTGCACACCTGGGTCGAGCTGGCCGAACCCTGGATCGCCAGCGGCTCGCTCGTCGTGCAGCGCTGGTGGCGCCGGCAGCCCTGGCACGACGCGGCGGTGCTGGTCGTGGAGACCGGCCGCGAGGCGCTCTCGCCGGTGATCCGCAGGCACCCGCTGGCCGCCGTGGGCATCGCCGCCACCGCCGGCGCAGCGCTGGTCATGGCGCGGCCGTGGCGGCACCCGCACGCCCAGCGCGTGGCCAACGGCAGCGTGCGCCAGGCGCGTCGCTGGCTGGTCCGTCAGCTCGCCAACCCGGTGCTGCACACGGTGCTGGCCACCGCGTTCACATCGCTCGCCGCGGCAGCGACGCCACCGCGCCGGGGCGCGGATGCGCAGGTGCCCGGCTCACAAGCGGCCGCGGCCGCGGCCGCCGCCGAGCCTAGCGGCCTCGACGTTGCTGACAGTCCCGCAGGCCGCGACAGCCCGCTCGCCGCCCGCAATCGCGCCGCCGACCTGGCCGCCCATCAGGGCGCCAATCAGGCTGCCGATCAGGCCGCCGATAACGCCGCCATTCGCGCCGCGACCGCCGCCCCGCCCGCGGCGGCGGCAGCAACGCCGGCACGGCAGCCCGCGCCGGCGGAGTTCCGCACGCGCTGATCCACCCTGATCCGATCCGGCGGATCAGGGCCCAGCGCCGGTCACGGTTGCGACGGCGTGCCTTCCGGGTGCGAGGGCGTCGAGATCTCGCGCACCATGGCGCCGACGCCGGCGTGCGACCGGGTGGCCACGTCGCCCACGGAGACGATACCCACGAGCTCGCTCTTGCCGTCGACCACCGGCAGCCGCCGCACCTGCGCGTCGGCCATCTTCTTCATCACGTCCTGCGCGTCCTGGTCCTCGGTGCACCACTGCACCGAGCGCGACATCACGTCGCTCACGCACGAGCCGTTGGGTGCCAGGCCGAGCGCCGTGCCGCGCACGGTGATGTCGCGGTCGGTGACGATGCCGAGCAACTTGCGCCCGTCGCACACCAGCAGCGAACCCACGTCGAGCCGGTCCATCAACTGCGCGGCGCGCTGCAGGCTTTCCTGCGGGCCGACCGTCTGCACGTCGCGGGTCATGATCTGGGAAACGTTCATCGCGCATTTCTCCTGAGAAGCGGCCCCCGATGCAAGGGCGCCGCGGGGGGGTTCAGCCCATCGCGCAGCAACGCCTGTTCCGGCCGCAGCGCCAGGGCCCGGGGGCATGCCGCTTGCAGCGCGGCGGGCAGTCCACTGTCCGAAACTCCCTGGGAGCCCGAAGCGATGAACCTTCCTGCCGACCCGGCCACTGACGCAGGCCCCGAGGAAGCGCGCGCCCGTTTCTGGAAGCTGCTGGGCCGCCAGCGCGTCGCGATGCTCAGCACGCACGCCGACGGCGGCCGCCTGCGCGCACGGCCGCTGAGGCTGCAGACCGACGCCGAGGACGACCACTCGGGGCGACTCACGTTCTTCGTCGTCGCCGACAGCGACGTGGCGCGCGAGGTCGAAGCCGACCCCACGGTCGGTGTCACCTTCGCCGACAGCGATGCCGACGCTTACCTGTCGGCTTGCGGCCGGGCGGCCATCGTCGTCGACACGATGCGGCAGAAGGCCTTGTGGTCGGCGGCGGCCAAGCCGTGGTTCCCCGAAGGACCCGAAGATGCACGGCTGCGCCTGCTGGACGTGCAGCTCGAATGCGCCGAGTACTGGGACACGCGCGAGAGCAAGATGGTGCAGCTGTTCAAGCTGGCTCGGGCGGCGGCCACCGGCCGGCCGCCCGAAGACCTGGGCGAGCACCGGTCGGTGCCGGTGCGCTAGCCCAGTTAGCCCGCGGCGCCGCGCGCCGTCTCCCGGCGCGCTGCCTGCCGCGGCGCTTGTCGCGCTTCCTCAGCCCTTGCCGTAGCGCGCCTTGGCCGCGTTGACGCAGGCGTCCTTGGCGTCGCCGGACATCGAGTCGCAGCGCTCGCGCGCGGCCTTGTATTCGGCGTCGCGCTTGTCGCCGCCGGCATCGGCGCGCGCGTCGGCAGACTTGCGCGCCGCCTTGGCGTCGGCGGTGGCCTTCGTGTGCGCGGCCTTGGCGTCCTTCATGCACACGTCCTTGTCGTTGCCGGACTTGTCGTCGCAGCGTTCCTTGGCCACCTCGTAGTCGGCGTCGGCGCGCGCCATCGCCACCTTGCCCATGTCGGAAGCGCTGCCGCTGCCGTGCTCGAGCTCGGCCTTGGCCACCTTCTCCTTGCCCTTGGCTTCGGCGATGCAGATGTCCTTGGCGTTGCCCGAAAGGCTGTTGCAGGCCGAGCGTGCGGCCTTGTAGTCGGCCTCGATGCGGTCCTTGTGAGCCTTGGCGTCGGTCGAGCTGGCCGCTTGCGCGGAGAAGGCGAACGACAAGGCGAAGGCGGCGGCCAGGGCCAGGGCGACGGGATTGCGTTTGATCATGGTGAACCTCGCAGGTTGGTTTGCGTTGGCGGGAGAACGTTGCCGAGAAAAGGCGCGGGTGGATCGGGTTGGATCAGTGCCAGCCGACGCCGTAGTAGTCGTAGACCTTGCGGCCGTAGTCGTCGTCGTAGGCGGGCAGCTCGTCCTTGGAGTGCCGCGGCGCCGCCGCCAGCGTGGACTTCTGCAGCGGCACGACATAGCCGTCCTTGCGCGTGTCGTACTTCAGCATGTCCCACGGCAGCGGGTAGCGGTCGCTGCCCATGCCGAGGAAGCCGCCGAACTCCAGCACCGCGTAGCGCACGTGGCCCGACTGCTTGTCGATCATCAGCGTGTCGATCGAGCCGAGCTTGTCGCCGGTGGTGTTGAAGACGGCCGTGCCTTCGACCTTGTCGGAACGGATCACGGGATTGCTCATTGCTTCTGGCTCCTTGCAGTAGCTCCCTTGCGGGCTTTGGGTTGGGTGTCGGCTCGGATCAGAGGAGCCAGACGAGGAACAGCACGAACACGGGCACGCCCAGCAACCAGGCGACGAGGTACTTGGCCACGACAGATCTCCTTCAATGGACAACGGGGTTCGCCACGGCTGCGGCCGCCTGCGGCGGCGCGGCGCCGGCGGTGGCCTCGGCCGCCGCCGCGGCGCCTTCGCCGCGGCGGTGCTCCGACATGAGGCGCGTGAACTCGGCGCCGACGAAGAACACCTGCGCCGACCAGTAGACCCACACCAGCATCGCCACCAGCGAGCCGGCAGCGCCGAAGCCGCTGGCCACGGCGCTCTTGCCGATGTACAGCGCAATGAGCGTCTTGCCCAGCGTGAACAGCACCGCGGTGACGAACGCGCCGTGCCACACGTCGCCCCAGGCCACGGGGACGCTGGGGATCAGCTTGTAGAGCAGCGCGAACATCGCCACCGTCAGGGCCAGCCCGACCAGCGCGTTCACGGTCTGCAGCACCCAGGGCCAGTTGCTCAGCACCGGGGCCCACCAGCGGCCCCAGGCGGCCAGCGCGGCGCTCACGACGAGCGAGACCATCAGCAGGAAGCCGACGCCCAGGATCACGCCGAAGGCGAGCAGGCGGGCGCGCACCAGCGTCCACCAGCCCGGCCGCTGCGGGTTGCGCGGCACGCGCCAGATGCGGTCGAGCGACTGCTGCAACTCGGCGAACACCGTCGTCGCACCGACGACGAGCAGCACCCCGCCTAGCGCCGCGCCCCAGCCCGACTGGTCGCGCTCGCGCACGCCGGCCAGCAGGCCCTGGATCGCCGTGGCGCCCTCGCTGCCCAGCAGCCCCTGCAACTGGCGGAAGATCTCGCCCTCGGCGGCGTCGGTGCCGAACACCGCACCGGCCACCGCGATGACGATCAGCAGCAGCGGCGCGATCGAGAACAGCGTGTAGTACGCGAGCGCCGCGCCCATGCTCGGCGCCCGGTCGTCGCTCCAGGCGGCGAGCGCAGCGCGCGCCAGGCGCGGCATCTCCTTGAGCTCCAGCGCCCAGGCTTGCGAGCCGTGCCGGCGCGGCGCGCCCGCGGCCACGCCACCGGGCGCGGACATCGTCGGCGATGGCGGCAGCGGGCGCTGGGTGAGCGTGTGCGAAGGCGCGGACATGGCTTGCGCACTGTGCCGGCGCCACCGGGGCGCGCGTGTGGGCCGGCACCGGCAGCGCACGTAGGACGACAGGCCGCCGCCCTGCCCTGCCACCCTGCCTTGCCCCCCGGCCCGCACCGCCGAGTGGGCCCCGCACTTGCCGGCCCAGGGCGCAAGGCGCGGCCGCGGGCAGGCAAGCCACTGTGCTGCCCGGCGGCGCCTTGCGCAGCCACATCTTCATGGGCCACATCAGGAGCTTTCGCAATGAACAAGGGCATGGGTGAAGCAAGGAACAAGGCAGCCAAGGCCAACGTGCCGCCGCGCGCGGTCCAGGCGCCTTCGCGCAGCGAGGACTCGTCGTCGTCGTCGATGCCGCCAAGCCGCGGCGCCAACCACGGCGAGGGCGACCCCGAGTCGGCGCGCCACTACAACGAAGCGCAGCAGCAGTTCGTGCAGTCGGGCCGCGTGCAGCAGGCGGCCGACGCCGCCCGGCCGCGCGACGACGGCGAGGCCGAGGACATGCAGCGCGCCGAGCAGCAGGGCCGGGAGCACGCCAAGGGTGAAGATCCCACGGTGCCAGGCGCCAACGCCACCCTGCACCGGCCGAAGCGGCCGTCGTGACGCCACCGGCCGCTCGGGCGGCCGAACCAGGGCCACCGGCCGCTCGGGCGGCCGGCCCAGCGCCACCGGCCGCTGCGGCGGCCGGTCCATCGCCACCGGCCGCTGCGGCGGCCTTTCCAGCGCCACCGGCCGCTGCGGCCGCCGCGCCAGCGCCGCCGGCCGCGCACGCCGGCTGCGCGCACCAGCCGCCCACGGGAGCAGCGCCGCGGCCGATCGCGCCCGCGAAGCGCCCCCCGCGCTGCGTCCAGGCGCCGCGCAACTTCCGGTGCGTGTGCGGACGGCCGGTCTTCTTCCGCAACAGCGCCTGCCTGGCGTGCGGCACGCCGCTGGGCTATGCGCCCACCGCCGGGCGGCTGCTGCCCCTTTCGCCGGCTGCACCGGCTGCCCCGGCAGCCGCCGGCGAGCGCGGCGCGGCGCTCTGGCGCGAAGCGTCGGCGCCGGCCGGCCCGGTCTATCGCCTGTGCGGCAACCGCGAATCGGCCTGCCTGTGCAACTGGCTCGTCGAAGAAGACGACCCGCTCGCCGGCTCCTTCGTCGCCGCGAACGGCGAGCCGCTTTGCCGCTGCTGCCGGCTGACGCGCACGCTGCCCGACCTGACGTTGCCCGGCAACGCCGAGCGCTGGAAGCGCATCGAGACGGCCAAGCGCCGCCTCGTCTCGACGCTCATCGCGCTGGGCCTGCCGGTGCAGCCACGACGTGCCCGCTTGGCCGGCGCCGATGCGGATGCCAGGGCCGATGCCGGGGCCGATGCGGGCGCTGATACGGGCGCTGATACGGGCGCTGATGCGGGCGCCGATGCAGGCGCTGATGCAGGCGCTGATGCAGGCGCTGATGCGGGCATGGATGCCGCCGATCGCGGTCTTGCCTTCGACTTGCTGCAATCGTTGCCGAACGCTGCCCCGGTGACGACCGGTCACGCCGATGGTGCCGTGACCCTCGACGTGGAGGAAGCCGACGACGCCACGCGCGAAGCGCGGCGCGCCAGGCTGCACGAGCCGTACCGCACCGTGCTCGGGCACCTGCGGCACGAGGTGGGGCACTACTACTGGCAGCGGCTGGTCGAAGGCAGCGCCTGGCAGGCGCCGTTTCGCGCCCTCTTCGGCGACGAGCGTGCCGACTACGGTGCGGCGCTGGCCCGGCACTACGACGCCGGACCGGCAGCCGACTGGGCCGCTTCGCACGTCAGCGCCTACGCCGCCAGCCATCCGTGGGAAGACTGGGCCGAGACGTGGGCGCATTACCTGCACATCGTCGACGCGCTGGACACGGCGCGCAGCTTCGGCCTCGACGGCGAGCAGCTCCAACTCGGCTTCGAACCCTACGACGCGGCCGCGCTCGGTGCCACCGACGCGGCGGGCGCCAGCTTCGTCGAGCTGCTCAACGGCTGGATGGAACTGGCCGGCGTCCTCAACGAGCTCGCGCGCAGCATGGGCCAGCCTGACTTCTACCCGTTCGTGCTCTCGGCGCCGGCCGTGCGCAAGCTGCAGTTCGTGCACCGCGTGGTGCAGGCGGCATCGGCCGACAGCCGCGAAGACCGCGGCAGCGCCGACGACGAGGCCGGCGACAACGATTGCCGCGGCGGCGCCGACGATGACGGCCGCGGCGGCGCGGCGGGCGGGTCGGCGATCGGAGGCTGACGGATCGGCGGCTCTTCCACCGGCGCCGGCGGCGGGTCGCCGGTGGGCGGCGGGCCGGGCGGGATCTGCGGCGGTGGCGGCCCGGGCACCGGCACCACGTGGGCCGTCGGCCAGAGCATGAGCAAGCCGTGGTTCATCGGTTCGGTCTCCTTGGGGCCGGCGATGCGAGCCGTGCCAGTCGGCCGCTCGTTTCGAAGGCAAGCCGCAGGCCCGCGCTCGGCACGACGGGCTTGCCCAAGGCACGACGGCTCGCGTGGGAACGGGCGTTGCCTCGAAGGGGTCAACCGCAATGGAGGCCCGCGATGGCGCAGGCGCTGACGCAGCCGATACCGTTTCCGCAGACACACCCGCATCTGCCAGGCCCGCAGTGGCAAGCCCAGGCGCACCCGCAGCGATGGCTGGGCCGGCCCGACATCGTCCTCGTCGTCGAAGACGAGCCGGACAACATCACGTTGATGCAGGCCCTGCTCGACCGCCGCCCGGGGTGCCGCCTCGTCGTCGCGCACGGCCGCCATGCCGCGCTGCACCTGGCGCAGCCGGTGCAGCCGGCGCTGCTGGTGGTCGATGTCGACCTGCCGCAATGCCAGGGCGACGAACTGCTGCGCCGCCTGCGCCGCGTGCCCGGCTGCGCCGGCGTGCCGGCCATCGCAATGACCGCCGATGCCTCATTCGACGCCGCCGGGTGCGGCTTCGTCGGCGCCTGGCCCAAGCCGCTGCACCCGGCGCGCCTGGCCGGCGACATCGACCGTTATCTCGGGCCCGCGAACGCCCCGCTGACCAGGCGCTAGACGCCCAGGAGCGCCGTCAGCCGGCTGTCGGCGCGCACCTGCGCGGCGCTGCCCTGGAGCGCGACGCGGCCCTTCTGCAGCACGACGAGATGGCCGGCCTGCGCGGCGACGCGCCGCCAGTCGCGGTCGACGATCAGCGTGGCGATGCGCGCGGCGCACACGGCTTCGATGACGCGCCAGATCTCGGCCACGATCTGCGGCGCCAGGCCCTCGGTCGCTTCGTCCAGCACCAGCAGGCGCGGGTGCGTCATCAAGGCGCGGCCGATGGCCAGCATCTGCTGCTCGCCGCCGGAGAGCTGGCTGCCGAGGTTCGTCAGGCGTTCGGCCAGGCGCGGGAACGTGGCCAGCACGCGCTCGAGCGTCCAGTCGTTGCGGCCGTCGACGCCGGGCCGCGCGGCCATCACGAGGTTCTCGCGCGCGGTGAGGTTGGGAAAGATGCCGCGCCCTTCGGGCACGTAGGCGACGCCGCGGCGCGCCATCTGGTGCGGGCGCGCGCCGGAGACATCGACGCCCTCGAGCACGATGCGGCCGCTGCGCTCTCGAACGTGCCCGAGCAGCGCGCGGATCAGCGTCGACTTGCCCATGCCGTTGCGGCCGAGCAGGCCCACGGTCTCGCCGGGCGCGATGTCGAGGTCGACGCCTTGCAGGACGTGGCTGGCGCCGTACCAGGCGTGCATGTCGCGCGCCTGCAGCAGCAGCGCCGGCGGCGATGAAGGCGCGCCCGGGTCCGCGGCGCCGGCGGCCGTGCTCATTCCGCCACTCCGAGGTACACCGCCTGCACGCGCTCGTCGGCCTTCACCGCCGCCGGCGTGCCGCTGGCGACGACGCTGCCGTTGGCCATCACGGTGATGCGGTCGGCGATGCGGAAGACAGCGTCCATGTCGTGCTCGACCAGCGCGATGGCGTGCTGCGGCCGCAGCGCCTCGAGCAGCGCCAGCAGGCGCTCGGTCTCCTCGGCGCCCATGCCGGCCAGCGGCTCGTCCAGCAGCAGCACCTCGGGGCCGGCGGCCAGGCACATCGCGATCTCGAGCTGGCGGCGCTGGCCGTGCGAAAGCGCCGCGGCCGTGCGGTCCAGCAGCGGCGAAAGGCCCACGCTCGCCGCCGCGGCGCGTGCCGCCTCGACGCTGCGCTCGCAGCGCGCCGCGGCGGTCCACCAGTCGTGCGCGCGCTGCCAGCGCGCCTGCGCCGCGAGGCGGCAGTTCTCCAGCACGCTGAACAGCGGGAACACGGTGGTGCGCTGGTAGCTGCGGCCGATGCCGGCGCGGGCGCGCCGGGGCTGCGACCAGGCGGTCACGTCCTCGCCCTTGAGCAGCACGCGGCCGCCGGTGGCGCGCAGCTCGCCCGACAGCAGGTTCATCAGCGTCGACTTGCCGGCGCCGTTGGTGCCGATGACGGCGTGCACGCTGCCGCGCGCGAACGCCACCGACACCGCGTCCACCGCCAGCACGCCGCCGAAGCGGCAGGTGAGCGTCTGCGCGGCCAGCAGCGGCCGCGCGTTGGCAACGGTGTCAGCCGGGTCTGCCGTGGCGGCTGCCGCCGCGCCGGGGTTCATGCGCCCTCCACCCGCTTGCGCAGGCGCAGCGAAAGCCAGCTGCCGCCGCCCACCAGCCCGCGCGGCAGCAGCGCCACGCTGACGATGATCGTGAGGCCCAGCATCAGCATCCAGTGCTTGGCGAAGCCGCCGAAGATCGCCTCGGACTTGAACAGCTCCTGCAGCAGCGCGAACGCGAAGGCGCCGAGCACGGCGCCGCGCAGGTGGCCGATGCCGCCGAGGATCACCATCACCAGCAGCGCCCCCGAGAGGTGCCAGCTGAGCAGCTCGGGGTTGACGAAGCCGTCCTTCACCGCGAACAGGAAGCCCGCCAGCCCCGCCAGCGCGCCCGAGAGCGTGAAGGCGGCCAGCTTGTACGGGTAGGTCGAGAAGCCCACCGCGCGCATGCGCTGCTCGTTGGTGCGGATGCCGGCCAGCGCGTGCCCGAAGCGCGAACGGCCCACCAGCCCCAGCAGCGCGAACGTGAACGCCAGGCAGGCCAGCGTGAACCAGTACATCGGCAACGCGCCTTGCAGGTCGAGCCAGGTGCTGCCGCCGAAGCCGAGCTGCGGCTTGACGTTGAGGTAGATGCCGTCGCTGCCGCCGCCCAGCGGCGTGTCGTGCACGACGAAGTAGGCCATCTGCGCGAAGGCGAGCGTGACCATGATGAAGTAGACGCCGCGGGTGCGCAGCGACAGCGCCCCCACCGCCAGCGCGTACAGCGCCGCCACCGCCACCGACACCGGCAGCAGCCAGACGAGCGAAGCCGCCTCGGCCTCGGGCGCCAGGCGCACGGCCGCGTAGCCGCCGAGGCCGAAGAACGCCGCCTGGCCGAAGCACACCAGGCCGGTGCGGCCGACCAGCAGTTCGAGGCTGAGCGCCGCGATGGCGTAGATCATCGTCTTCGTGACGAGGTCGATGCCGAAGCTGCCGCTGGCCAGCGGCCACAGCGCCAGCGCCAGCGCGCCCAGGCCCACCGCGGCCCAGCGTGGCGGCGGCATCACGAGCCGGAGCGGAACAGGCCTTCGGGCTTCCATAGCAGGATGAGCGCCATCAGCACGTAGACGCCGGCGCCGGCGACCTCGGGCACCAGCACCTTGCCGAAGGTGTCGACGACGCCGATCAGCACCGCCGCCAGCAAGGCGCCGCGGATCGAGCCGATGCCGCCGATGACGACGACCACGAAGCACACGATCAGCACCTGCTGGCCCATGCCCGGATAGACCGAGGACACCGGTGCCGCCACCATGCCCGCCAGCACGGCGATGGCCACCCCGGCGGCGAAGACGACGCGGTACAGCAGCGTGATGTCGATGCCCAGCGACTGCACCATCTCGCGGTTGGTGGCGCCGGCACGCACTGTCATTCCGAGCCGCGTGCGCGCCAGCACCCACCACATCGCCGCCGCCAGCGCCAGGCACACGCCGGAGACGAAGAGGCGGTAGACGGGGTAGCCGATCAGCTCGCCGAGCGGGATCGACCCGGCCAGCAGCGGCGGCACCGGCACGCCGTGCACGTCGTCACCGACGAGCAGGCTGCGCAGTTCCTCGAAGACGAGGATGAGGCCGTAGGTCATCAGCACCTGCTGCAGATGGTCGCGCTCGTACAGGAAGGCGAAGAACGCCCACTCGAGCACGTAGCCGAACGCGACCGCCAGCACCACGCCGACCACGAGCGTGGCGAAGAAGCCGCCGCCCAGCGACAGCGCCACCCACGGCGCCAGCGCGTAGGCCATGTAGGCGCCGATCATGTAGAAGCTGCCGTGGGCGAGGTTGATGACGCCCATGATCCCGAAGATCAGCGTCAGCCCCGAAGCCACCAGGAACAGCAGCAGCCCGTACTGCAGCGCATTGAGGCACTGCACGAGGAAGGTGGCGAGGTCCATGCGGTTCGCGTTTTACCGCGGCACGGCGCGGCCGCCGCGCGCGGCCCGGGCCGCGAGAGCGGCGGCCATGGCCGCCGTAGCCGATGTCACGCCCGGCGCAGCGGTGGCGCCGGGCCACCGCATCACTTCATCGAGCAGCCCTTGCCCGGGTCGGCCAGCGCCTTGGAGGCGACGCTGACGAGCTTGTTCTCCTTGTTGCTCACCTGGCGCAGGTAGATGTCCTGCACCGGGTTGTGGCTGGCGCTGAGGGTGAAGGCGCCGCGCGGGCTGTCGATCTTCGCCTTGCGCAGCGCGGCGGAGAACTCGGCCTTCTTGCCGATGTCGCCCTTGGTGGCCGCCAGGCCGATGCCGAGCATCTGCGCGGCGTCGTAGCCCTGCACCGCGTAGACGTCGGGCTGCAGCTTGTAGGCCTTGACGTAGGCCAGGCGGAAGGCGTTGTCGCGCGGGGTGTTCAGGCCGTCGGCGTAGTGCAGCGTCGTCAGCAGGCCCTCGGCGTCGGCGCCCTGCGCTTCGAGCGTGCCGTCGGTGAGGAACCCCGGGCCGTACAGCGGGATGCTCTTCTTCAGGCCCGCGGCGGCGTAGTCCTTGACGAACTTGACTGCGGCGGCGCCGGCGAAGAAGGTGTAGACGGCGTCGGGCTTGAGCGAGGCGATCTCGGTCAGCAGCGCCTGGAACTCCACCTGAGGGAACGGCAGGTTGAGCTCCTTGACGACCTTGCCGCCGCCCTTCTCGAACCCTTCCTTGAAGCCGCCCACGCTCTCGTCGCCGGCGGCGTACTTGTGGGTGATCGTCACGGCGCGCTTGTGGCCCTTCTTCGCCGCCACCTCGCCCATCGCGTAGGCCGGCTGCCAGTTCGAGAACGAACTGCGGAAGATGTTGGGCCCGCACATCGGGCCGGTGACGACGGAGGCACCGGCGTTGGGGACGATCAGCGTCGTGCCCGATTCCTTGGCCGCCTTGGCCATCGCGGCGACGACGCCGGAGTGCACGGTGCCCACGAGCACGTCGACCGCGTCGCGCTTGATGAGCTTGTTGACGTTGTCGGTGGCCTTGGCCGGGTCGCTCTCGTCGTCGACGCGGAAGTACTCGATCTCGCGCCCGCCGACCTTGCCGCCCTGCTCGGCCACGTAGAGGCGGAAGCCGTTCTCGATGGCGGTGCCCAGCGCCGCGTAGGTGCCCGAGTACGGCAGCATCAGGCCGACCTTGAGCTTGCCCGCGGCGGGCGCCTGTGCCGACAGGGGCAGCGCGGCCAGGGCGAGGAGCGTGGCGGCCGCGGCGGCGGCGGCGTGGCGGCGGGGGGTGGGCATGATCGAATCTCTCCTTGTGCGTCCCGGCGCGAGCGGGGTAGCGGGGTAGCGGGGTAGCTGGGTTACGGGCCTGGGGGGCGCGAGGCCCCGGCGGCGCGCACGCTAGCACGCTCGACGAGCCGCGCCCATCCGTGATCGACCTCTTCCTGCAACGCGGCGGTGGCGGTCTCGTCGAGGTGGCGGTAGCGGCGCTGGATCGCCAGGTAGTCGGCCAGCGGCCGCGTGCGCTCGCTGTTGAGCGTGTAGCGTTCGCCGTCTTCCACCTCGAGTAGCGGAAACGCGCCCGTCTCCACCGCCAGCCGTGCCGCCAGCAGCCCGGCGTCGTCGGCCAGGCCCCAGCCTTCGAGGCACGGGATCAGCAGCACCAGGACGCGCGTGCCTTTCAGAGCCTTCGCCTTGGCCACCTTGCGCCGCAGGTCGGCCAGGTGGCCGGCGCTCGCCGTGGCGACGTAGGGCACGCCGTGCGCGGCCATGATCTCGACCAGGTTCTTCTTGCGCGTGGCCTTGCCAGCGGGGGTGGAGCCGGTCTTGGCGCCGCGCGGCGTCGACGAGGACTTCTGCGCCCCGGTGTTCATGTAGCCCTCGTTGTCCAGGCACACGTAGAGGAAGTCCTCGTTGCGCTCGGCCGCAGAGCTCAGGCACTGGAAGCCGATGTCGTAGGTGCCGCCGTCGCCGGCCAGCACCACCACCTGGGTGCCCTGCTTGCCCTGCGCGTCGAGCGCGCGGCGCAGGCCCGAGGCGGCCGCGGCGCTGGCTTCAAGCGTGGGCTGGTACACCGGCACCTTCAGCGAGCTGTACGGCTGCGGGCCGGCGATGATCGCCATGCACGAAGGCGGGATCACCGCCACGGTGTCGGGCCCGAGCCCGGCCAGCACGTGCCGCGCCGACAGCGCGTCGATGCAGCCGGGGCACGCGGCGTGGCCGGCGCACAGCATCGCCGGCTCGGCGATGTCGCGGTTCATGAAGCTCAGCGCACCCATTGCGACTCTCCTGGCGGCGTTGCCGCGGCGTTCACCGCGTCGGCGACGAAGGCCGCGATGCGCCCCGGCGCGACGTTGACGCCGCCGACGCCGGCCAGCAGGCCGTGCACGCGCGGCGCGGCGTCCAGGCCGTACAGCGCCGCCCGCAGTTCCTGGTGCAGCACGCCGCCGGCCCCGGGCGAATGGTTGCGGTCGAGCACGACGACATCGCGCACGCCGGCCAGCGCCGCGCGCAGCGCCGCCGCCGGCAGCGGGCGAAACAGGCGCAGCTTCACCAGGCCCACCGGCCGCCCGGCGGCGCGCATCGCGTCGACCGCCTCGCGCGCCGTGCCGGCCATGCTGCCCATCGTCACCACCACCGCGGTGGCGTCCTGGCAGCGGTAACGCTCGACGACGCCGTAGCTGCGGCCGAAGCGCTCGCCCCATTCGCGGTCGGCCTCGCCGGCCAGCGCCGGCACCAGGGCCATCGCGTCCTCGAGCGAGCGGCGGTGCCGGAAGTACATGTCCTGGCTGACGACGTTGCCCCACGACGACGGCGCCGCGGTGTCCAGCCGCTGGCTCGGCTCGAACGCCGGCAGCCAGGCGTCCACCGCCGCCTGCGCCGGCAGCAGCACCGGCTCCAGCGCGTGCGAGACGTAGAACGCGTCCAGATTCACCAGCACCGGCAGGCGCACCTGCTCGGCCACGCGGTACGCCTGCAGCACGGTGTCCAGCGCCTCCTGTGCGCTCTCCACGTAGTACTGCACCCAGCCGCAGTCGCGCTGCGACAGGCTGTCGGTCTGGTCGGGCCAGAACGCCCAGGGCGACGCCACCGTGCGGTTGACGTTGGCCATGACGATCGGGGCGCGCGCGCCGGCTGCGTAGTGCAGCACCTCGTGCATCAGCAGCAGGCCCTGCGAAGCGGTGGCGGTGAACACGCGCGTGCCGGCCAGCGAGGCCGGGATGCACGCCGACATCACCGAGTGCTCGGACTCGACGGTGAGGATCTCGGCGTCGAACTCGCCGGCGGCCTGGAATTCGGTGAGCAGTTCGAGCACCGGCGTCTGCGGCGTGATCGGGTACACCGGCACGACGCGCGGCCGCGCCAGCCGCGCGCCCCAGGCCACCGCGTGGTTGCCGGTGAGCAGCAGGCGCGGCTGGGCACCGGCCCGGGATGCCTGGCGGGCTTCGCTCATCGCCTTTCCTCCACCATCGTCATCGAGCCGGTGGGGCACTCGCGCACGCACAGGCCGCAGCCCTTGCAGTAGTCGCCCAGCACTTCGTAGCCGGTGGTCCCCTCGACGCGCCGCAACGCCAGGTCGGGGCAGACGACGACGCAGTTGTCGCAGGTGATGCAGGTGCCGCAGGAGAAGCAGCGTTCGGCTTCGGCGAGCGCGGCCTCGATCTCGGCGAAGCCGAGCTGCACCTCGGGCGCCTCGGCCAGGCCGGCCGCGCCGCCGTTGCCCGCCAGGCGCTCGGCCAGCGGCCGCAGCGCCGCCGGCGCGCGCGGCGTGCGCACGTGGTACCAGGTGGCGATGGCCGACGCGGGAACGACCTCGCAGCCGGCCGTGAACGCGGCGGCGCCGTTGCTGTGCGATGGCGACGCCGAGGTCTGCGTGCCCACGGCTGCCAGCAGCGCCCGATCGATGTCGGCAGCGGCGCGCTTGCCCATGCCCACCGCTTCGGTGAAGAAGCGCGCCGCGCTGGCCACGTCGCCGCCGGCCCAGACGCCGGGCAGCGCGGTGGCACCGCTGCCGCCGGCGCCGCCGGACGCTGCCGCGGTGGCAATGAGCGCGCCGTCGCGCGCCAGCGTGTCGCCGAACGGCGCCAGGTCGGGGTCCTGGCCGATCGACGTGAGCAGCGCGTCGGCGACGAGGTCGAACTCGCTGCCCTCGATGCGCTCGACGGTGAAGCTGCCGCGTGCCGTGCCGGCGTGAAAGCGCACGCCGATGCAGTGCAGCGTCAGCGGCGACCGGCTGCCGCGATCCTCGGCCGCCAGGAGCATCGCGCCGTCGACGACGCCGATGCCTTCCTCGAGCGCCTCGTCGACCTCCTCGCGCTGGGCCGGCATCTGCGAGCGCGGTTCGAGCGCGAGCACCGTCACGTCGTGCCCGGCTCGGCGGGCGCTGCGTGCGGCGTCCAGCGCGGCGCTGCCGCCGCCGAGCACGACGACGCGCTTGCCCAGCGATGGGGCCTGCCCGGCGTTCGCTGCGCGCAGCCACGCCGCGCCGTCGAGCACGCGCGCCCCCTCGTAGGCCAGCCCCGGCAGCCGCTTCGGCAGCGCCGCGCCGGTGGCGACGAACACCGCGTCGTGCTTCTCGCGCATCGCGCGCCACTGCGCTTCGGTCTGCAGCGGCTCGTTGCAGCGCACCTCGACGCCGAGGGCGACGATGCGCGCGATCTCGGCGTCCAGCACGTCGCGGGCCAGCCGGTAAGAAGGAATGCCGTGGCGCAGAAGACCGCCCGCTTCGCTGCTCGCCTCGAAGACCGTCACCGAGTAGCCGCGCCGGCGAAGCTGGTACGCGGCCGACAGGCCCGCCGGGCCGCCGCCGACGACGGCGACGCGCTTGCCGCGCGCGGCGACGAGATCGGCGGCCCGCGCCTGTTCCGGTGTCGGCAGCGGCCACCCTTCGGCCAGCGCGCGGTCGCCCACGTAGCGCTCCAGGCGGCAGATCGACACCGCCTGCCCGTCCAGCGCCGGCCGGTTGCACGCGCTCTCGCACGGGTGATGGCAGACGCGCCCGGCAATCGCCGGAAACGGGTTGTGCCGCGCCAGCACGTCGAAGGCGCGCTTGAAGTCGCCGGCACGCGCGTGGCCGATCCACTCGGCGATGTCGCCGTTGACCGGGCAGGCGTTGCGGCAGGGCGACGGCGCATGGATGTGGCGCGGCAGCGCGGCGCGCCAGGTGCCGGTCTTGAAGACCTCGGTGCTGCCGGTGGTCCACGTGGCGGGGACCGGTGCGACGGGTTGCGGCGGCGCCGGCGGCTGCACCGCCGCCGCAGGCACCGCGACGGAATCATTCACGACAACGCCTCCTCGGCCAGCAGCGCCTCGGCGACCCGCCAGCCTTCCTCGCACGCGCTCAGGTTCTCCTCGTGCAGCTTGGGCGAGCGTTCGGCGAGCGTCGTTTCGAGCACCGGCAACGGCAACGAGCCGAGCGCGCGCGCGAAAGCGCCCAGCAAGGCCGAATTGACGATGCGACCCAGGCCGTGCCGGCGCGAGATGGCCAGGCCGTCGACCGGCAGCACGCGCCGCCCGGGCAGCGCGGCGGCGAACTCGCCGAGGCCCTGCGCCGAGTTGACGACGATCAGCGTGTGTTCGCCGGCGCAGGCCAGCAGCGGCGGCGCCAGCAGGCTGGCGTCGAAGCACAAGATGGCGTCGGCGCGCTCGATGTCGCAGCGCAGCCGCACCGGCCGGTCGTCGACGCGCAGGAACGAACTCACCGGCGTGCCGCGGCGCGCGCCGCCGTAGGTGGCGAAGCACTGCACTTCGTGCCCGGCGGCGAAGAAGGCCGCCGCGAGCAGGTTGCCTGCCGTCTGCGCGCCCTGGCCGCCGCGCCCCTGGATGACGATCTCGAGCATCGCCCCGTCCCTTCGCCGGCCCGCCGGCTCAGTTCGCCGCCAGCGGCAGCACGGCGGTCGCTTCGAGCTCGATCTTCGCCGGGTGGTCCAGCAGGTCGGCGACGAAGATCATGCTCATCGCCGGGTAGTGGCGCCCGATCAGCCGCCGCCAGATGGCTCCGAGCTCGCGCCGCGACGCGAGATACGCCGGGCGGTCGATGCAGAAAGCGGTGACGCGGCAGATGTGATTCGCGCTGCCGCCGGCCTCGGCGAGCACGGCGAGGATGTTCTTCAGCGCCTGCTCGAACTGCGGCACCAGCTCGGGCGACTCGAACACCTGCTCGGCGTTCCAGCCCACCTGGCCGGCGATGAAGAGGATGCGGCCCGCCGGCACTTCGATGCCGTTGGCGTAGCCGATGGGTTCCTTCCAGCCCGCGGGCAGCAATGTGCGCATGGACACCCGTTCCTTGGTTGTCGGTGAATCAGCAGCCAGCCAGGAAGGTGCGAAGGTTCATTCGCGCCTTCCTCAGTCGACGTAGCGGGCGGGGTCGGGGTCGGCCGCCCAGTCGGGCCCGGGCTTGCCCACCTTCTCCATCCACTGCTTGACCAGCGCCACGTGCTCGACTTCCTCTTCGCGCATCTCCAGCGCAGCCTTGCGGATCGAGTCGATCTGGGTGGTGCGCGCCAGCGCGTCGAAGAAGGCGACGGCGCGCTCCTCGGCGGCCAGGGCGAGCTGCAGCGCGTGCCACGGATGCATCAGGTAGTGCATCTCGTCCAGCGGCACCGTCTCGGGCGCCTCGGGCGTCCACACGCCGGGGTGGCGCGGCGTCACGGTCTCCTCGGCCCAGCCCATCTCGGCGAGGATCTGGTCGACGTGGTGGCCCTCGACCTCGGCCATGCGGCGGAACAGTGCCGCGACTTCGGTGTTGTTGTGCACCTCCATCATGTCGGCCAGCTCTTCGTAGCGGGCCACCGCCTCGCGCTCCATCTCGAGCGCCTGGGCCATCAGTTCTTCGTAGGTCTTCGGTGCGGTCATGGCGTGCCTTTGCGCTGGGTGCTGCGGGTCGGTCCTTTCGTCATGGTTCGAACCCCTGGGCGATGTCGGCCAGGGTCGCGTTGCCGTTGCCGGCCGGGCGCGAATAGACCGGCCGCCGCCCGGCGTAGAGCACGCCGACGTTGAAGCCGTCGTCGGTCATGATGCGGCGCGCCGCGCGCGCCGGGTCGTCGGTCTCGGCCACCGGCGCGGCGTGCACGAGATCCTTCCAGCCCCGCTGCTCGGGGCGGAAGGTGACGCAGGGGCTGAGAATCTCGACGAACGAGAAGCCGGGGTGGCGGATCGCCTGCGCGATGACCTCGGCGGTGCCGTTGGGGTCGCCCGAGAAGGCGCGGGCGACGAAGTTCGCACCCGAGGCGAGGGCGATCACCAGTGGATGGAAGGCGCGGATGCCGGTGCCGCCGGGCGCGAGCTTGTTGTCCCAGTCGGGCTCGGTGGTCGGCGACGCCTGCCCTTTCGTCATGCCGTACACGTGGTTGTCCATCACGATGTACGTGAGGTCGACGTTGCGGCGGCAGGCATGCAGGAAGTGGTTGCCGCCGATCGAGTAGCCGTCGCCGTCGCCGCCGGCAACGACCACGGTGAGTTCGGGCCGCGCCACCTTCAGGCCCGTCCCCGCGGCGAGCGCACGGCCGTGCACGCCGTGGAAGCCGTAGCAGTTGGTGTAGGCCGGGATGCGCGAGCTGCAGCCGATGCCCGAGACCACTGCCACCTCGTGCGGCGGCCGTTGCAGCAGCGCCAGCGCCTTGGTCAGCGAGCCGAGCACGGTGTAGTCGCCGCAGCCCGGGCACCAGATCGGCTTGTAGTCGCTCTTGTAGTCGCCGGCAGAGAAGACGGTTGCCGGCGGCAGCGTCATGTCGTTCATGCGCTCACCCCTTGCCCTTGCCCTTGCCCTTGCCCTTGCCCTTGCCCTTGCCCTTGCCCTTGCCCTTGCCCTTGCCCTTGCCCTTGCGCTTGACCTTGTGCCTGCTGCGATGGCGCTGCCCCGCCCCCGCCCACCGCGCGCGCCCAGTCGCGCAGCGCGGCGGCCAGTTCCCCGGGGCGCAGCGGCAGCGGCCCCGGCCGGTGCAGGCCGCGGGCGCGGCCGGGCAGGTCGATGCGGCTGCGCAGGTAGCGCAGCAACTGGCCGCCGTGGTTCAGCTCGACGACGAGCACCTCGCGCACGCCTTGCAGCGCCCGCTCCACGGCCGCCGGCTGCAGCGGCGCCAGCAGGCGCAGCGCCACCACGCGCAGCGCCAGGCCCTCGGCCGCGAGCCTGGCCGCCGCTTCGCGCACCGCGCCGGTGGTCGAGCCGAAGGTGATCACCGCCAGCGGCGCATTGCCTTCGACGTCGGCCCAGCGCGCGCCATACGCGTGCTGCTCGAGCTTGCGCGCGCGCTTGTCGAGCTGCTTGCGGTGGTCGGCGGCCTGGCTGCTGGGAATTCCGCGCTCGCTGTGCTCCAGGCCGTCGGCCGTGTAGACGGTGCCGGGCACGCCGGGGCGGGCCATCGGCGAGACGCCGGTTTCGGTATCGGCGTAGCGCTTGTAGGCCCCGCCGCCGCCGTTGCCCTCGGGGGCGAGCAGCCGCTCGGCCAGCGCCGGTAGCGCCGCGGGTTTCTCGATGACGGCGCGCGACTGGCCCATGAACTGGTCGTTGAGCACCAGCGCCGGCGCCTGCAGCGCCTCGGCCAGCTGCACCGCCCACGCGGTGGTGTCCAGGCAATCGGCGATCGAGGTCGGCGCCAGCACCAGGCGCGGCGCGTCGCCGTGCAGGCCGTCGACGGCGAACGAGAGGTCGCTCTGCTCGCTCTTGGCCGGGATGCCGGTGCTCGGGCCGCCGCGCATCACGTCGACGACGACGATCGGAACCTCGGCGGCCACCGCCAGGCCGATGCCTTCGGTCATCAGCGCCAACCCCGGGCCGGCGGTGGCGGTGAGCGAGGGCACGCCGCCGTAGCTGGCGCCGATGATCATGTTCACCGAGGCGAGTTCGTCTTCGGCCTGCACCAGCGTGCCGCCCACGCGCGCCAGCGCCGGCGCCATCCACTCGAGCATCTCGGTGGCCGGCGTGATGGGGTAGGCGGCGACGAAGCGGACGCCGGCGGCGACGGCGCCGAAGCCGGCCGCCTCGTTGCCCGAGAGCAGCCAGCGGCCGCCGCGCTTGCCGGCGTCGTGGCCGGCGTCGTGGCCGGCGTCGTGGCCGGCGTCGTGGCCGGTGTCCTGGCCGGCCGCGCCCAGCACCGCTGGCGCGCGTGCCTGCGAAGCGAGCGCCACGCCTTGTGCCAGCGTCGCGAGGTTGGCTGCCAGCGCCGCCTCGCCGCGCTTCCAGCCGCGCCTGAGCACCTCGCCGAGCGTCGCTTCGTCCAGGCCGGCGCAGGCGCCGGCCAGGCCGAGCGCGATCATGTTCACCCAGCCCCCGCCGGCGGCCTTGGCCGCCTTCTTCATCGGCAGCGTCACGAGGCGGGCGCCGCCTTGCAGCAGCGCCGCGGGCGGCTCGCCGGCGTCGCTGTCGCCGACGACGACGCCGTCGGGACCGAGCGGCATCTCGTCGGCGAAGCGGTGCAGGTTCTGCCAGTCGAGCGCCACCAGCAGGTCGAAGCGGTCGTCGAGCGTCGCCACCGGCGCGCCGGACAGGCGCAGCAGCGCTGCCGCCTCGCCGCCGCGGATCTGCGGGCCGCTGGTGCGCACCATCAATCCGAACAGGCCGGCGCGCGCGGCGGCGTCGAGCAACAGCTCGCCGGCCGTCATCACGCCGGCACCGCCGCTGCCGGCGATGGCGACCGAAAAGCTGCGCGCGGCGGCAGCGGGCGGGGGGGCGGCGGCAGGTTCGGGCATGGCGGGCTTCCCGTGTCGAGGTCCTCGTCGTTGGCCGTGAGTGGACCGCCGTTCGGCTTCACGCGTCCCTGTCTTAGATCAAGGAAAAGGACGCCGGCCGGGCCAAAAATGGTATTCAGGTACCGATTTACGGGTAAACCCCTAAACAGCCCCCTGCGCCGATCGGCCCCGCCCCTGTGCGGCGGCGGTCCGAAGGACAGGGCGACCGAGGACAGGGAAGACAGAGGACCGAGGAGATGGCGCTGATGCCCCCGACGATCGCCGCGCACCGCTGGCTGATGACCGCGCCCAAGGCGCCGCTCGTGCGCGAGGACTTCGCGGCCACGCCGGGCGCCGGCGAAGTGGTCGTCGCCGTGGCCGGCTGCGGTGTGTGCCACACCGACCTCGGCTACTACTACGACGGCGTGCGCACCAACCAGCCGCTGCCGCTGGCCCTGGGGCACGAGGTCAGCGGCCGCGTCGCCGCCGCGGGCGAAGGCGCCGAAGCCTGGCTCGGCCGCGCCGTCATCGTGCCGGCGGTGCTGCCGTGCGGCGACTGCGACCTCTGCCGGCGCGGCCTGGCCACCATCTGCCGCGCGCAGAAGATGCCGGGCAACGACATCCCCGGCGGCTTCGCTTCGCACATCGTCGTGCCCGCGCGCGGCCTGTGCCCGGTGGACGAGCAGCGCCTGGCCGCTGCCGGGCTGGCACTGTGGCAGGTGTCGATCGTCGCCGACGCGCTGACCACGCCCTACCAGGCCGTGCAGCGCGCCGGCGTCGCGCCGGGCGACCTGGCGGTCGTCGTCGGCGTCGGCGGCGTCGGCGGCTACTGCGTGCAGATCGCCCGTGCCTTCGGCGCCGAGGTGGTGGCGGTCGACGTCGACACGCGCAAGCTCGAGCACATCGTGCGCGACGGCGGCGCCGCGCTGGCGCTGAACGCGCGCGACCTCGACGCCAAGGCGCTGAAGAAGGCGGTGGCCGACTTCGCCAAGAGCCGCGGCCTGCGCGCCACCGAGTGGAAGATCTTCGAGTGCTCGGGCACCGCCGCCGGCCAGGGCACCGCCTTCAACCTGCTGGTGCACGGCGCCACGCTGGCGGTGGTGGGCTTCACGATGGACAAGGTCGAGGTGCGCCTGTCCAACCTGATGGCCTTCGACGCGCGCGCCATCGGCAACTGGGGCTGCCCGCCCGAGCTGTACCCGGCGGCGCTGGACCTCGTGCTCGAGCGCAAGGTGCACCTGGTGCCATTCGTCGAGGCGCACCCGCTGGCCGACATCAACCCCGTCTTCCACGCCGTGCACGCGCGCGAGATCACGCGCCGCGCGGTGCTGGTTCCCTGAAGCGACGGAACACCCGCCACAGAACACCCGCACCGACAGGAGCCCCAAGCGATGAACGCCCCCGAGACACTGCCGCAACACGACTTCAAGAGCCACGAACTCGTCGACGACATCTCGCGCCCCGGCGTGAAGATCGAGAAGCGCCCGGCGAAGAAGCCGGACGGAACCGCCGCGCCCGGCCTGTACAACCTGTGGATCTGGCTCGACAACCCGAGCCAGTTCAACAGCTACACCACCGACATGGTCAAGGGCGTGATCCTGGCCATGCGCGCGGCCAGCAACGACCGCTCGGTCAACTGCGTGGTCTTCACCGGCGTCGGCGACAAGGCCTTCTGCACCGGCGGCAACACCAAGGAGTACGCCGAGTACTACGCCGGCCAGCCGCAGGAGTACCGGCAGTACATGCGGCTGTTCAACGACATGGTCAGCGCCATCCTCGCCTGCGACAAGCCGGTGATCTGCCGCGTCAACGGCATGCGCATCGGCGGCGGCCAGGAGATCGGCATGGCCTGCGACTTCAGCGTCGCGCAGGACCTGGCGCGCTTCGGCCAGGCCGGCCCCAAGCACGGCAGCGCGCCGATCGGCGGCGCCACCGACTTCCTGCCGGTGATCGTCGGCGCCGAGCGCGCGATGGCCGCCTGCGTGCTGTGCGAGCCGTTCAGCGCCCACAAGGCCTACCAGATGGGCGTGCTGACCGACGTCGTGCCGGCGCTGAAGGTCGACGGCCGCTTCGTCCCCAACCCGACGGTGGAGACGCAGCGCATGACCGACGAGTTCGGCCGCTTCTGCTACGGCGAGCCGAAGACCGGCAGCGCACTCGAAGAAGGCAAGGCGCTGATGAAGCGCGGCAGCGTCGACCTCTCGCTGCTCGACGCCAAGGTCGAGGAACTGTGCGCGAAGATGCTGCTCACCTTCCCCGACTGCACCACGAAGACGCTGGAGGAACTGCGCAAGCCCAAGCTCGACGCCTGGAACCGCAACAAGGAGAACTCGCGCGCCTGGCTGGCGCTGAACATGATGACCGAGGCGCGCTCGGGCTTCACCGCGTTCAACAGCGGCAGCAAGGAAGACCGCGAGATCGACTTCGTGCTGCTGCGCCAGAAGCTCGCCGCCGGGCAGAGCTGGGTCGGCCCGCTGCACGACGAGATCCAGCCGCGCGCGCGCAAGGGCTGAAGCGACCATGGGCGTCGCTTCCACCACCGACAGCGCCACGGCCGGCTGCGGCTGCGCGGCAGCTGCCGCGGACTCGCCGCTGAAGTTCTGGCGCGACCGCGACGGCGCCCTGCTGCGCCTGCGCCTGAACCGCCCCAAGGCCAACATCTGCGATGCGCAGATGATCGGCGCCTTGCACGCCGCGTTCGAGGCGCACGGCCGCGAGCCGCTGCGCGCCGTGCTGCTCGACGCCGAGGGGCCGCACTTCAGCTTCGGCGCCAGCGTCGAGGAGCACCTCGCCGAGCGCTGCGCCGCCATGCTGGGCGCGCTGCATGCGCTGATCCTGACGATGGCCGAGTTCCCGGCGCCGGTGCTGGTGGCCGTGCGCGGCCAGTGCCTGGGCGGCGGCCTGGAGATCGCCCTCGCCGGCGGCCCCCTCTTCGCATCGCCCACGGCGCAGTTCGGGCAGCCCGAAATCAAGCTCGGCGTCTTCGCGCCGGCCGCCTCGTGCCTGCTGCCGTGGCGCATCAGCGCCGCGGCGGCCGAGGACCTGCTGCTCAGCGGCCGCAGCGTGGGCGCTGCCGAGGCGCTGGCGCTCGGGCTCGTGCAGGCGGTGGCCGACGATCCCGAGGCCGCGGCGCTGGCCTGGTTCGACGAGCACCTCGCCGGCAAGAGCGCCGCGGCGTTGCGCTGCGCACTGGGCGCCGTGCGCGCGGCGCGCCTGCGCGGGCTGCGCGAGCGGCTGGCCGAGGTCGAGCGCCTGTACCTGCACACGTTGATGAAGACCCACGACGCCAACGAAGGCCTGGCCGCGTTCCTGGCCAAGCGAGCACCGCAATGGCAACACCGTTAATCGCAACACCGTCGAAGCCGACGGCCACCGCAAGCGACGAGGAGACCGCATGGACGCCCCGCAGCCCGAAGTCCTGAAGATCGTGCAGCGCTGCGAAGCGCTGTTCGAGGACCTGCACTTCAACGCCGTCAGCCAGTGGAAGGCGGCCAGGCCCGGCCGCAAGGCAATTGGCTACATGCCGGTGTACGTGCCGCGCGAGATCATCCACGCCGCCGGCATGCTGCCGGTGGGCATCCTCGGCGGCGGCGACCAGATCGAGGTGATCCAGGGCGACGCCTACTACCAGAGCTACATCTGCCGCATCCCGCGCTCGACCATCGAGCTGGGGCTCACCGGGCGGCTGAACGCGCTCGACGGCATGCTGTTCCCCAGCATCTGCGACGTGATCCGCAACCTCTCGGGCATGTGGCAGATCCTGTTCCCCGACAAGTACTCGCGTTATGTCGACGTGCCGCAGAACTACGACGACGACGTCGGCGGCCGCTTCTACGTGCAGGAGATGCAGCACCTGCGCGACGACCTGGGCAGGCTGCGCGGCGCGCCGATCACCGACGCCGAGCTGAACGCCTCGATCGCCGCCTACAACGCCAACCGCGCCGCGCTGGCCGATCTCTACGCCTACCGCGCGGCCAAGCCGTGGCAGGCGCCCACCTCCGAGGTCTACCTGCTGCAGCGCGCCGGCATGGTGCTGCCGGTGGAAGAGCACACCGAGCTCGTGCGCAGCTACCTCGCCGCCGCGGAGCAATGGCAGCGGCCCCGGCGCGACAACGCGCGCGTCGTGCTCACGGGTTCGTTCTGCGAGCAGCCGCCGCTGTCGCTGATCAAGTCGATCGAGATGAGCGGCTGCTACGTCGTCGACGACGACTTCACGCTGGTGGGCCGCTGGCTGCTCGACGAGGTGCCCACGAACGGCAATCCGCTGGAGGAACTGTCCAAGGCGTTCCTGCACCGCTCGGCCTCGACCGCGGCCAAGTACGACGCCAAGCGCGAGGAGAAGGGCATGTTCCTGCTCAAGCAGGTGAAGACGCGCGGCGCCGAAGGCGTGGTCTTCGCCGCGCCTTCGTTCTGCGACCCGGCGCTTCTGGAGCGGCCGATGCTGCAGGACGTGCTGGCCAGCAACGGCATCCCGCACACCGCCTTCAAGTACGCCGAGAACACGGGCCAGATGGCCCCCATCCGCGAACAGGCCGGCACCTTCGCCGATTCGATCAAGCTCTGGAGCGCAGCGCAATGAACACCACCACCGTCGCCATGCCCTCGCCCGCCGGCGCGGGCGCCGGCAAGAAGCCGCAGAACGTCCAGAAGGAAGACGCGATGTGGCTCCAGAAGGAGCTCATCAACAAGAACTACATGGAGCTGGCGACCGCGCGACAGAACAACCGCAAGGTCTCGGCCACGTTCGTTCCGGGCAACCTGAACGAGCTGCTGATGTGCTTCGACTTCGCGCGCAGCCTGCCCGAGACCAATGCGTTGCAGAACGGCATGCGCAAGAAGAGCGGCAAGATGATCATGGACGCCGAGCGCGACGGCCAGAGCGAGGACGTCTGCACCTACGTCAAGGCCGACCTCGGCATGATGATGGGCGGCGAGGTCGGCCCCACCGGCGACCCGCTGCCGCGGCCCGACATCCTGCTGCTCAGCTACACCGGCTGCTTCACCTTCATGAAGTGGTTCGAGCTGATCCGCCACAAGTACGGCTGCGAGACGGTGATGCTGCACGTGCCCTACCAGGCCGACGGCAAGATCACGCCGGGCATGCGCGAGTACGTCGTCAAGCAGCTGAAGGACACCGTGATCCCGACGCTGGAGCGCGTGAGCGGCGTCAAGTTCGACATCGACCGCCTGCG
>JAEUPF010000001.1 GCA_016790425.1 Rubrivivax sp. | reverse complement strand
GGAAGCGCGCCGCTTCGCCGCGCTCGTGACGCGCCGCTCGCGCCAGCACGAGACGCCGATCTACGTCGTCACCGGCGGCGGCCCCGGCATCATGGAAGCGGGCAACCGCGGCGCGCACGACGTGCGCGGCAAGAGCATCGGCCTGAACATCGTGCTGCCGCACGAGCAGGCGCCCAACGCGTACATCACGCCGGAGCTGTGCTTCCAGTTCCACTACTTCGCGCTGCGCAAGATGCACTTCGTGATGCGCAGCATCGCGCTGGTGTGCTTCCCCGGCGGCTTCGGCACGCTCGACGAACTGTTCGAGACGCTGACGCTGGTGCAGACCGGCAAGAGCCGGCCGCGGCCGATCCTGCTGTTCGGGCGCGAGTTCTGGGACAAGCTCATCGACTTCCAGCACCTCATCGACACCGGCATGATCAGCGCCGGCGACGAGCAACTCGTGCGCTTCGTCGAGACCGCCGAGGAGGCGTGGGACGTGCTGGCGGCACACTACGGCTTCGACCCCTCGCCTTCGCAGGTGGACGACGACGAGGAAGAAGAAGCGGGCGGATGAAGCAGCGCGTCTCGCTCATCGGCGCGCCCACCGACATCGGCGCCGGCGCACGCGGCGCCAGCATGGGCCCCGAGGCGCTGCGCGTGGCGCAGATCGGCCCCACGCTGCAAGGCCAGGGCGTCGACGTCATCGACCGCGGCAACCTCGCCGGCCCCGCCAACCCGTGGCTTCCGGCCGCCGGCGGCTATCGCCACCTGGCCGAAGTGGCCGCCTGGAGCCGTGCCGTGCACGACGCGGTGCTGGCCGAGCTGCGCCAGGGGCGAACGCCGATCCTGCTCGGCGGCGACCACTCGCTGGCCATCGGCTCGATCGCCGCCGTCGCCCGTCACTGCCGCGAAGGCGGCCGCCGGCTGCGCGTGCTGTGGCTGGACGCGCACGCCGACTTCAACACCAGCGCGCTCACCCCCAGCGGCAACCTGCACGGCATGCCGGTGGCCTGCCTGTGCGGCCACGGCCCGCAGGAGCTGGTGGAGATGAGCGGCAAGGTGCCGGCGCTGAGCCCGAAGGACATCCGCGAGATCGGCATCCGCAGCGTCGACGCCGGCGAGAAGCGCCTCGTGCATCAGAGCGGCCTGGAGGTGTTCGACATGCGCTACATCGACGAGATGGGCATGCGCCACACGATGGAGCTGGCGCTGGCGACGCTGGACGCGAACACGCACCTGCACGTGAGCTTCGACGTCGACTTCCTCGACGCCGAGATCGCGCCCGGCGTGGGCACCACCGTTCCCGGCGGACCCACCTACCGCGAGGCGCAGCTGTGCATGGAGATGATCGCCGACACCGGCCGCCTGGCCAGCCTCGACGTGATGGAGCTGAACCCGGCGCTGGACGTGCGCAACCGCACCGCGCTGCTGGCGGTGGACCTCATCGAGAGCCTGTTCGGCAAGAGCACGCTGATGCGCGAGCGGCCGTGATTCGGCGCCGCCCGGCGCGCCGCCGATGCAGCAACCCCCGGGTGCCCGCGCGTGGGGTGGGCAACCTAATCCTTTGCCTGCGCGGCGCGTGCCGTCGTGGCAGCGGCCGCCCACAATGCCGCGCATGGACTACGACTACGTGATCGTCGGCGGCGGCAGTGCCGGTTGCGTGCTCGCCGCCAGGCTCAGCGAGGATCCGCGCGTCACCGTCGCGCTGCTCGAAGCCGGCGCCGAGGACAAGAGCGTCCTCATCCACTGCCCTGCCGGCCTGGCGGTGATGGCGCAGCAAGGCGAGCGCATCGGCATCAACTGGGGCTTCGAGACGGTGCCGCAGGCGGGCCTGAACGGGCGCCGCGGCTACCAGCCGCGCGGGCGCGTGCTCGGTGGCTCCAGCTCGATCAACGCGATGATCTACGTGCGCGGCCAGCGCGAGGACTACGACGGCTGGCGCGACGCCGGCAACCCCGGCTGGGGCTACGCCGACGTGCTGCCGTTCTTCAAGCGCGCCGAGCACAACGAGCGCGGTGCCGACGAGTGGCACGGCAGCGGCGGGCCGCTGAACGTGATGGACCTGCGCAGCCCCAACGCCATCCTGCCGGCGTTCCTCGAGGCGGCGCGCAGCGCGGGCTACGCGATGAACGGCGACTTCAACGGCGCCTCGCAGGAAGGCATCGGCATCTACCAGGTCACGCACAAGAACGGCGAGCGCTTCAGCGCCGCCAAGGCGTACCTGGCGCCGAACCGCGCGCGCCCGAACCTGCACGTGCTGACCGGCGTGCAGGCCACGCGCGTGCTGCTCGAAGGCCGGCGCGCCGTGGGCGTGCAGGCGCGGCGCCTACGGGGCGGCGAGACGATCACGCTGCGCGCGCGCGCCGAAGTGCTGCTGGCCGCCGGCGCGCTGCAGTCGCCGCAGGTGCTGATGCTCTCGGGCATCGGCGCGCCCGACGAACTGCAGCGGCACGGCATCGCGGTGGCGCACGCGCTGCCCGGCGTCGGCGCGCACCTGCACGACCACGTCGACGTGGTGCAGGTGGTGCAGGCGCCGCAGGCGAAGTCAACCTTCGGCCTGAGCCTGGGCGGCGCCTGGCGCGTGCTGCAAGGCATCGGCCAGTGGCGGCGCGAACGCGCCGGCATGCTCACCACCAACTTCGCCGAGGCCGGTGGCTTCGTGCGCAGCAGCCCGGCCGAGGCCACGCCCGATCTGCAGCTTCACTTCGTCATCGCCAAGCTGGTCGACCACGGCCGCAAGACGGTGTTCGGGCACGGCTACTCGTGCCACGTGTGCCTGCTGCGGCCCAGGAGCCGCGGCCGCCTCACGCTGGCCGGCGCCGACCCGCTCGCCGCGCCGCTGATCGACCCGAACTTCCTCGCCGATGCCGACGACACGGCGCGCCTGGTGCGCGGCTTCAAGCTGATGCGCCAGTTGCTGGCGCAGCCGGCGCTGGCGCGCCTGGGCGGCCGTGAATCGCCCACCTCGGCAGCCGCCACCCGCGACGAGGAGATCGAGCGCTTCGTGCGCAACCACGCCGACACCATCTACCACCCGGTGGGCACCTGCCGCATGGGGCCGGGTGCCAACGACGTCGTCGACGCCGAGCTGCGCGTGCGCGGCGTCGAGCGCCTGCGCGTGGTGGACGCGTCGATCATGCCCTCGGTCATCAGCGGCAACAGCAACGCGCCGGTGATCATGATCGCCGAGAAGGCGGCAGCGATGATCGCCGCGGCGCGCTGAGCGCCGGCCGCTCGCGGCCGACCCGCTGACCGGCGACGTTGCCGGTCAAGCCGGCCACTTGTCCCAGGCGCGCGCCGGCACCGGCTCGCCCCACAGGTCGATCGAGGCGGCGCTGCCCACATGCACCTGGCCGGCCGCCTCGCCGCGCACGTAGCCCAGGCCGATGCAGGCGCGCACCTTCGGGCTGTAGCCCACGCTCGTCAGTTCGCCCACGGGCTGGTCGCCGATGCGGATCGCCTCGCCGCCCCAGGCGTACGCCTCCGGGTCGTCGAACACGAAGGTCAGCAGCTTCTTGCGCAGCGGCTCGCGTTGACCCTTCAACAGCGCCTCGCGGCCGATGAACGGCGCCGGCTTGTCGAGCTTCACGCCGGCCAGCAGCCCCGCTTCGAACGGCGTCTCGTCCGGCCCCAGTTCGGCGCCCCAGGCGCGCCGGCCGGCCTCGATGCGCAGGGCGTCGATGGCGTAGTAGCCGGCGTCGCGCAAACCCATGTCGGCGCCCGCCTCGTGCAGCGCCAGGTAGACGTGGCGCGTCATCTCCACCGGCACGTACAGCTCGAAGCCCGGCCCGCCGACATAGCTCATGCGCGCGGCGCGCACGCGCGCGTGGCCGAGGTCGATCTCGCGCGTGTGCGAGAACGGCAGCGCCGCGCGCGAAAGGTCGTCGGGGCTGACGCGCGCCAGCAGCGTGGCCGCCTGCGGGCCCATCACCGACAGCACGCTCGTGAGCGCGCTCACGTCGGCCAGCACCGCGAACTCGTCCTCGCCGATGTGGCGGTTGATCCAGTCGGCGTCGCGCACCGGCTGCGCCGAGCCGGTGACGAGCAGGAAGCGGTCGGCGGCCAGCCGCGTCACCGTGAGGTCGCTCTCGAAGCCGCCACGCTCGTTGAGCATCGCCGTGTAGACCATGCGGCCCGGCGCCACGTCCATCTCGTTGGCGCAAAGGCGCTGCAACACTGCCAGCGCGTCGCGCCCTTGCAGCAGCAGCTTGCCGAAGCTCGTCTGGTCGTACACGGCCACCGCTTCGCGCGTGGCGCGCTGCTCGTCGGTCATCCAGTCGAGCCAGCCGGGGCGGCCGAGCGTGTCGGCCGGCTTCGCCGCGGCTGCCGGCCTGAAGTAGTTCGCGCGCTCCCAGCCGTTCTTGCTGCCGAACTCGGCGCCGCGCGCGTGCAGCAGGTCGTACAGCGCCGAGGTGCGCAGCGGCCGCGCCGTCGCCAGTTCCTGGCGCGGCCAGCGCATCGCGTAGTGCAGGCCCAGCGTCTCGCCGGTGCGTTCGGCCAGCGCACGGCGGTTGGCCATGAACGGCGCGAAGCGGCGAATGTCCCCGTCCCACAGGTCCACCGGCGCCTCGCGTCCCGCGAGCGATTCGGCGATCCACTCGGCGATGAGCTTGCCCGCACCGCCGCTGTTGGCGATGCCGGCGCTGTTGAAGCCCGCGCAGACGAAGTAGCCGCGCAGGTCCGGCGCTTCGCCGAGGATGAAGTTGCCGTCGGGGGTGAAGCTCTCGGGGCCGTTGAGCAGCATCTTCACCTGCGCCGTCTCCAGGCACGGCGTGCGGTGGATCGCGTGGGTCATCAGGATCTCGAACTGGTCCCAGTCCTCGGCCAGCAGCTGGAACTGGAACGTGCTCGGAATGGGCTCCACGCGCCACGGCTTGGCCACGGGCTCGAAGCCGCCCATCAGGAGGCCGCCCACCTCCTCCTTGTAGTAGATGAAGCCGTCGGGGTCGCGCATCACCGGCAGCATCGGGTGCACGCCTTCGATGCGATCGGTGACGATGTAGAAGTGCTCGGCCGGGTACAGCGGCACGGTGACCCCCGACAGCGCGCCGAACTGCCGTGCCCACTGCCCGGCGCAGTTGACGAGCACCTCGCAGCGCACGACTTCGCCGCCGGCAGTGCGCACGCCGGCGACGCGGCCGCGCTCGACGAGCACTTCGCTGACCTCGACCCCTTCGAGCAGCTTCGCGCCGCGGTTGCGCGCGCCCTTGGCCAGGCTCATGCACAGGTCGGCGGGGTTCGCCTTGCCGTCGCCGGGGATCCAGATCGCGCCTTGCAGGTCGTCGGTGCGCATCACCGGGTAGAGGTCGCCGGCCTCCTTCGGCGAGATCAACTCGACCTCGACGCCGAAGCTCCTCGCCAACGCCGCCTGCTTCTTCAGCACCTTCATGCGCTCGGGCGTGCGCGCGACGTTGACGCTGCCGCATCGCTTCCAGCCGGTGGCCAGGCCGGTCTCGGCTTCGAGCGTCGAGTACAGCTCGATGCCGTACTTGCTCATCCGGGTCTGGTTGCGGTTGGGGCGCATCTGGCCCACCAGGCCGGCGGCGTGCCACGTGGTGCCGCTGGTGAGCTTGCCTTGCTCGAGCAGCAGCACGTCGGTGAGGCCGAGCCGGGCCAGGTGGTAGGCCGTCGAGCAGCCGGCGATCCCGCCGCCGACGATGACGATGCGGGCTTGGTCGGGCAGGTTCGCTTGCATGGCCGCAGCAGCGTAACGTACCGCTGCGGCGCGCACGATCGGGTCCAGCGCGGGGGGCCGGGCTGCTCAGGGGCCGGGCTGCTCAGGGGCCTGCCCGCCGCACCAAAGGCTGTCGAACTCGGCGGTCCTCGTTCGTCGAGCACATGCACGCCGCCCGGGCGGCGCTTCGCAAACCGGAAAGGAAACGCCAATGACCGCCAAGAACACGATCTGCCTGTGGTACGACGGCACGGCCGAGGAGGCCGCCCGCTTCTATGCCAGGACCTTCCCGGACAGCGCGGTGGGCGCGGTCCACCGGGCACCGGCCGACTACCCCAGCGGCAAGGCCGGCGACGTGATCACCGTCGAGTTCACCGTGATGGGCATTCCCTGCGTCGGCCTGAACGGCGGCCCGGCGTTCAAGCCCAACGAGTCGTTCTCCTTCCAGGTGGCCACCGAAGACCAGGCCGAGACCGACCGCCTGTGGAACGCCATCGTCGGCAACGGCGGCCAGGAGAGCGCCTGCGGCTGGTGCAAGGACAAATGGGGCCTGTCGTGGCAGATCACGCCGCGCGTGCTCCTCGCGTCGCTGGGCGACCCCGATCGTGCCGCTGCCAAGCGCGCCTTCGAGGCGATGATGGGGATGGGCAAGATCGACATCGCCGCCATCGAGAAGGCGCGTCGCGGCTGACACGGCGCGTCGGCCGCGCGACCCGTCGGCCTGTAGCGCGCGTTCAGCGCCGCCGCGCGTGGTACCAGGCCGCGGCCTGGCTGCGCGAGGCGAGGTCGAGCTTGTCGAGCACGTGCGCGACGTGCCGCTTCACGGTGTGCGGGCTCAGCCCGAGTTCGCGTGCGATCAGCTTGTTGCTCAGGCCACGCGCCATCAGCGCCACCACCTGGTCCTCGCGCGCGGTGAGTCCGCCGTCCAGCGCCGCAAGGCCGTCGGCGGCCGGCGCCACCGGCGGCGCGGCGGCCCCTTCGGGTGCAGCGGCGGGCACCGCGGCCGATGCCCACTCCCGAAGCGTGGCCTGCGCCGCGGCGTCGAGATGGCCGCCCCAGGGCACCGCCGCCAGCTCGCGCAGCGCGGCCAGCGCGAAAAGCGCGCCGCGCGGCCCGTCGGCCGGCTGGCGCAGGATGGGCTGCAGCCACGCCGCGGCCTCGGCCAGCGCCTTTTCGTCGTTAGCCACCGCGCTGGCGCCCGCCGGCTTCGGCCGCGCTGCCGTCCCGGCGCAAGCGGCAACGGCGCTTCGTTGCAACACGTGCAGCGCCAGGCGCACGCGCAGCTCGTGCGCCAGGCCGAACAAGTCGCACGGCTCCTCGTGCTCCAGCGCCTGCTGCCACAGCGCTGCGGCCTCGGCCGGCCGGTCCTCGAGCCAAGCCAGGTGGCCGCGCAGGCCGAGCACGGGCTGCTGCCGCAGCGGCGTGTCCTCCGGCACCAGCGGCTCCATCTGCGCCAGCCGGGCCAGCGCATCGCGCAGCAGCGCCACCTCGCCGCAGGCCATCGCGATGCGGCCCATCAGGTTCAGCGCGTACGACGGGCCGCGCCCGCCGTAGGTGGCCGGGAATTCGTGCGCGTGCGCGCGCACCGCGGCCAGCGCGGCCTCGCGGCGGCCGAGCGCCATCGACACCACCGCGGTGAAGGCGAGGCGGTGGCTGTGCACGATCGGCGGGTGGCCCACCCAGCGCTCGTCGCTCTCGCTGCGCGCGAGGAAGTGCTCGGCCTCTTGAAGCCGGCCGGCCCACAGCGCGCGCCAGCCGCGCGTCATCGGCGCCAGCGCGCTCAGCAGGAGCGGGCTCTCGGCTTCGGCCGCGCTCACCCCATCGGCCCAGCGCAGCAGCTGCGCGCGGACGCCGGGGCAGGCGGTCAGCCGCGGCGACGGCACCATCACCGCCCAATGCTCGGGCTCGTGCGCCTGTTCGATGGCGTCCAGCAGCGCGCCCATGCACGGCGCGACGCGGTGGTAGACGCCCTCCTCCAGCGCGATCCACAGCTCGCACAGGCGAACATTGATGCGCGCCTCGACCTCGTCGGGCCCGGGCTCGCCCACTTCGGCGAGCACCGCGCGCGCGGCGCCGGGGCGGCCGATGCCGGCCAGCATCGCGCCCTTGCGCAGCGCCGAGAGCCGCGCCGCGGCGGCGCGGCCTTGTTCGCGGTGCAGCAGCTCGGCGGCTTCGAGGTGGCGCGCCGCCTCGGCGTTGCGCCACAGGCGCCACTTGGCGTAGCCGGCCACGTCCTGCAGATCGGCGCTGCGGCGCGCGAAGTCGGGCGGGAACTGCTCGGCCAGGCGCACCAGCGTGTGCACGCCACCTTCGAACATCAGGCGCAGGCTGCGCTCGCGCAGGCGCGCGGCGGCCTCCTCCGGGCGGCCGGCGGCCAGCAGCAGCGCCTGGCGCCGCACCGGGTCGGTCTCGTGCTCGGCGGCGCGCACCTGCAACGCCTGCAGCTCGGCGGGCCGCTCCAGCTTCATCCGGTGCAGCAACGCATCGCGGAACAGGTCGTGCAGCTTGAGCGTGCGCGGCTCGTCGCCGATGACGGTGACGAACAGGTCCAGCCGCTCCAGCGCGTCCAGTCTGGCCGGCACCTGGGCTTCGCCGGTGAGCGCCGTGCAGCGCGCCGCGTCCAGCTCGTGCAGCACGCTCGTGCGCAGCAGGAACTCGCGCAGCGCGGGGTCGAGTTGCGCCAGCACCTCGGCGGTGAGGAAGTCGAAGGCCTGGCGGTCGATGGCGCTGCCGGCGCCGGTGCCGCGCGCGCCGCCCAGCGCCAGCCGCAGGCCGGCCGGCCAGCCCTGCGTGCGCCGGTGCAGCGCCTCGGCCGCAGCGGCCTCGACGCCCGCCGATTGCAGCAGCGCCAGTGCCTCGTCGCGCGAGAAGCGCAGGTCGGCCGCGCGCAGTTCGGTCAGCAGCCCGGTCGCGCGCAGCCGCGCCAGGCGCAGCGCCGGCTCCTGCCGCGTGGCGATGGCCAGCGTCCAGCGCTCGCCCAGGCCGGCGACAAGCCGGTCGATGAAGGCCAGCGTCTGCGCATCGTCGACGTGGTGCAGGTCGTCGAGCGCGATCACGCCGTGCGCGATCTCGCCGGCCTCCAGCGTGTTCACCAGCGCATCGGCGGCCTCGCGCTGCTGCTGCGGCTCGCGGCTGGCCGCCATCGCGGCCAGCCCCTCGGGCGCCATGCGCCAGGGCAGGTCGAACGGCTCCAGCGCCCGCCACAGGCACTGCAGCAGGCGGTGCAGGTCATCGCCCGCGTCGAGCGTGACCCAGGCGACGCCCGTGCCGGCCGCAAGCTGTTCGAGCGCGCGCGCGAGCAACGCCGTCTTGCCGCAGCCGCCCGGTGCGCACAGCAGCACCAGCCGCTGCTCGGCCAGCGCGCGCACCAGCCGCTCTTCGAGCTCGGGGCGCGCCATCAAGAGCCCGGCGCGCAGTCGCGGCCGCTGGACCTTGGTGCTGGCAACGTTCACCCGTCAAATCATAGGCGGCGCAGGACGAAGGCATAGGACCCCGGGGACGAGCGAAGGGGTGCTGCCGCAGCCGCGACCGGCGCCGGCCGCCGTGCCTGCGCTGTGCATGCGGGGCCCGCGCGCGGCGCCGTGCCGCCGTGCACGCGCCGGCGCGTCGGCCGGCGCCCGCCATCAGCCGGCGCTCAACGTCCGCCGGCGTCCACCGTCCGCCGGCGTCCACCGTCAGCCGGCCGCTTCGGCCAGCGTCGCGGCCAGCAGCGTGTCGAGCAGTTCCTGGCCGGGCAGCGGAATGATCGGCGTGCCGACGAGCCCGCGCAGGCGGTCGAAGGCGTCGTCGATCGCACCGCGGCGCAACACCGGCCCGTGCGCCGTGGCGATGGTGCGCGCACCCATGGCCTCGACCGCGTCGACGTGGCGCCCGAAGCGCTCGCGGTCGAGCCACGCGTGCCACGGCGACACGGCGCTCATCAGCATCGACATGCCGGCCAGCACTTCGGCCGGGAGTGCCTCGGCATCGAGCGAGCCGGGCGTGAAGCACGCGAAGCTGTCGACGGCCCACATCGCGCCGCTCCGGGGGTCGAAGAGGCCGCGCGTCGTCGGCCCGTCGAAGATCGGCGGGCGGAAGAGCCGGAGCACGCGGTCGCCGATGTCGAGCGTGTCGCCCGGCTCGAGCCAGCGCATGCGCGAAAGCGGCAGCGCCGGCTTCTCGAGCGCGAGCCGCTCGACGCTGAAGAAGTTGGTCACCAGCGTCGCTTGCGGGCAGCGCTCGAGCACGTCGAGCAGCGCCCCGGTGTGGTCGCCGTCGTCGTGCGACAGGAAGATCCAGCGCACGTCCTCGGGTTCGACGACCGAGAACGCCTTCTCGATCCACTGCGCGCGGTGTACCGGCGCGCCAGTGTCGATGATCACCGGCTCTCGGCCGCGGATGACCATCGAGTTGACCGGCAGGTACAGGCCGTCGCCTGCCGGGGCGAGGT